>NZ_JAANNB010000043.1 GCF_011603975.1 Cellulomonas sp. IC4_254
GTGGCGGCGCGTGGCCCCGGGGAGGGGGAGACTGGGGACGCGACGCGCCCGCGCGCCTGTGGAGGACTCGCACCCCGCACGACGGGCACCGCACCACCGCACCGCAACGCCCCGCCGGCGTGCGTCGCGCACGTCACGCCGCCCCGTCCCCGCCGCCGGTCCGGGGCCTGGTGCCCGTCCGGTAGACTTCCTCTTGCGACCGGTACGTGCCGGTCGACATCGCGCGTCATCACCGACGCCCACACCCCCACCGCCCCGGCGGGAGAGGTGCGTGCGGAGGGCCGGCGCCGGCAGCGGTCCGGGACCCACGGGTCCCGGTGTCGGCAAGGGCGTGGCGCCAGGGGTGCTTCCCGGTCGGGAGGCGCCGACAACCGGACGAGCGGGCGCGCCGAGGCGGGCCCGCGATCACTGTGCGCGCCCCCGACGCGGGCGCGCGGAAGGACCACCATGGCCGTCGTGACCATGCGCCAGCTGCTCGAGAGCGGTGTCCACTTCGGGCACCAGACCCGCCGCTGGAACCCCAAGATGAAGCGCTTCATCTTCACCGAGCGCAACGGCATCTACATCGTCGACCTGCAGCAGTCGCTGTCCTACATCGACCGCGCGTACGACTTCGTCAAGGAGACGGTCGCCCACGGCGGCACCATCCTGTTCGTCGGCACGAAGAAGCAGGCCCAGGAGCCGGTGGCCGAGCAGGCCGCCCGTGTCGGGATGCCCTACGTCAACCAGCGCTGGCTGGGCGGCATGCTCACCAACTTCCAGACGGTGAACAAGCGCCTGCAGCGCCTCAAGGAGCTCGAGCTCATCGACTTCGACGACGTCGCGGGGAGCGCGTACACGAAGAAGGAGCTCCTCATCATGCGTCGCGAGAAGGACAAGCTCGCGAAGACGCTGGGCGGCATCCGCGACATGACCCGGACCCCGTCCGCGGTCTGGATCGTGGACACCAACAAGGAGCACCTGGCCGTCGACGAGGCGCGCAAGCTCGGCATCCCGATCGTCGCGATCCTCGACACCAACTGCGACCCGGACGTCGTCGACTACCCGATCCCGGGCAACGACGACGCGATCCGCGCCGTGCAGCTGCTGACCCGCGTGATCGCGGACGCCGCTGCCGAGGGCACGCTGCAGCGTCACTCGGGCGGCCGCCAGGGTGGCGCCGAGGCCGCGTCGGCCGAGTCCGAGCCGCTGGCCGAGTGGGAGCGCGAGCTCCTGGCCGGTGCCGAGGAGTCGCTGGCCGCCACGCAGGCGACCGCCGACGAGGCCCCCGCGGGCGAGGCCGGCGCCGCCGAGGGTGCTGCCACCCCCGGCCAGGACGCCGCTCCGGCCGTCGAGGCCGCCGCCGAGGCCGCCGCGACCGAGGTCGAGGCCACCGAGACCGCCGCCGCCGAGTCCGAGGGCGACGCCGAGTCCAAGTGACCCGGTCCGCCGATCGCACGTACTGACGAGTTAGGACGGAACAGATGGCCAACTACTCCATGGCCGACATCAAGGCGCTCCGCGAGAAGACCGGCGCCGGCATGATGGACGTCAAGAAGGCGCTCGAGGAGGCGGAGGGCGACGCCGACAAGGCGCTCGAGATCATCCGCGTCAAGGGCCTGAAGGGCGTCTCCAAGCGCGAGGGCCGCTCGGCCTCCGACGGCCTGGTCGCGGCCGAGGTCGTGACCGCCGGCGACGGCGAGGACGAGGTCGGCGTGATCGTCGAGGTGAACTCGGAGACGGACTTCGTCGCCAAGAACGCCACGTTCATCACCCTGTCGGAGAAGGTGCTCGCCACGGCGGTCGCCTCCGGCGCCCGGGACGCCGACGCGCTGCTGTCGGCGGACGTCGAGGGCAAGTCGCTGCAGGACGTCGTCGACGAGACCGCCGCGGTGCTGGGCGAGAAGGTCGTCGTGCGCCGCGTGGCCCGCGTCGCCGGCGAGAAGGTCTCGGTCTACCTGCACAAGGTGAACAAGGACCTCCCCCCGCAGGTCGGCGTGCTCGTCGCGACCGACGCCAAGGGCGCCGAGGTGGCGCGCGACATCGCGACGCACGTCGCCGCGTTCTCGCCGTCCTACCTGACCCGCGACGAGGTCCCGGCCGAGACGGTCGAGAACGAGCGCCGCATCGCCGAGGAGACCGCCCGCAACGAGGGCAAGCCCGAGGCCGCGCTGCCGAAGATCGTCGAGGGCCGCCTCAACGGCTACTTCAAGGACGTCGTCCTCCTGGACCAGCCGTTCGCGAAGGACCCGAAGAAGTCGATCGCCCAGGTGCTCGCCGAGGTCGGCGGCACCGTGACCGGCTTCGTGCGGTTCCGCGTCGGCGCCTGACGACGCCACACCCGGTGGCCCCGGCCCTGATGGGCCGGGGCCACCGGCGCGAGATCCCCGCAGCACCCCGCCGATGACCTGGAGGTACCCCATGACCGAGACCCAGCCGCGGCGGGTGCTGCTGAAGCTGTCGGGCGAGGCGTTCGGGGGCGGGTCCATCGGCCTGGACGCCGGCGTCGTGCGCCGGGTGGCCGCCGAGATCGCGGCCGCGGTCGCCGACGGGGTGCAGGTCGCCATCGTCTGCGGCGGCGGGAACTTCTTCCGCGGGGCCGAGCTGGCCCAGAACGGCCTCGACCGGGCCCGCGCGGACTACATGGGCATGCTGGGCACGGTCATGAACTGCCTGGCGCTGCAGGACTTCCTGGAGCAGGCCGGCGTGGACACGCGCGTGCAGACCGCCATCACGATGGGCCAGGTCGCCGAGCCGTACATCCCGCTGCGGGCCATCCGGCACATGGAGAAGGGCCGCGTCGTGATCTTCGGCGCCGGCGCCGGCATGCCGTACTTCTCCACCGACACCGTCTGCGTGCAGCGCGCCCTCGAGACGCACTGCGACGAGGTGCTCATGGGCAAGAACGGCGTCGACGGCGTCTACACCGCCGACCCGCGCACCGACCCGACCGCGACGAAGCTCGACCACCTGACCTACACCGAGGCGATCGTGCAGGAGCTCGGCGTGATGGACTCGACCGCCCTGTCGATGTGCCGCGACAACGGCGTGCGCATGCGGGTGTTCGGGCTCGAGGAGGCCGGCAACGTCACCCGCGTGCTCCGGGGTGAGAAGATCGGGACGCTGGTCACCGAGGACTGACCCCTCGCGCCGGCGCCCCGCCCGGCCGCACCGCACCCGCTGGACCAGAACGTAAGGAGCAACCGTGATCGACGAGATCCTCCTCGAGGCCGAGGAGAAGATGGACAAGGCCGTCGAGGTCGCCAAGGAGGACTTCGCCGCGATCCGCACGGGTCGTGCCAACGCGGCGATGTTCAACAAGATCACGGTCGACTACTACGGCAGCCCGACGCCGCTGCAGCAGCTGGCGTCGTTCAACGTGACCGAGGCGCGCACCATCCTCATCTCCCCGTTCGACAAGTCGTCGATGCAGGGGATCGAGAAGGCGCTGCGCGACTCGGACCTGGGTGTGAACCCGACGAACGACGGCAACGTCATCCGCGTGACCCTGCCCGCCCTGACCACGGAGCGGCGCAAGGAGTTCGTGAAGCTCGCGAAGACCAAGGCCGAGGACGCCCGCATCTCGGTGCGCAACGTGCGCCGCCGCGCCAAGGACGAGCTGGACCGTCTGGTCAAGGACGGCGAGGCCGGCGAGGACGAGGTCGTGCGCGCGGAGAAGGAGCTCGAGGCCGTCACCAAGCGGCACGTCGACACGGTCGACCAGCTCCTGTCCTCCAAGGAGACCGAGCTCCTCGAGGTCTGATGTCGTCCCATCCCGCCGTCGCCCCGGCGCCCGGCACCTCGCGTGCCGGGCGTGACCTGCCCGTCGCCGTCGCCGTCGGCCTCGGGCTGCTCGTGCTCGTCGCCGCCTCGCTGTTCGTCCGCAAGGAGGTGTTCGGCCTCATCGCGGTCGCGGCGGTGGGCGCCGGGCTCTGGGAGCTCGCGCAGGCGTTCGCCCGCCGTGGCGTGCACATCCCCGTGCTGCCGCTGCTCGTCGGCGACGTGGGCATCCTCGTCTCCGCGTACGTCGCGGGGATGGAGGCGCTGTTCGTCGCGTTCGTCCTGACCGTCGGCGGCATCGTCGTCTGGCGGGTGCTGGACGGCAGCGGCCCGCGCGCGGTGCGGGACGCGACCTCGGGCGTGTTCGCGGCGGCGTACCTGCCGCTCATGGCCGGCTTCGTCATGCTGATGCTGGCGGCCGAGGACGGCGCGCTGCGGGTGGCGCTGTTCATCCTGCTCTGCGTCGCGAACGACACCGGCGGCTACGTCGTCGGCGTGCTGATCGGCCGGCACCCGCTGGCGCCGTCGGTCAGCCCGAAGAAGACCTGGGAGGGCCTGCTCGGCTCGGTCGTCCTGGCCTCCGTGGTCGGCGTCCTGGGCGTGCACCTCATGTTCGACGGCGACCCGGCCGTGGGCGCGCTGCTCGGCGTGGCCACCGTCGTGGTCGCGACGCTGGGCGACCTGGGGGAGTCGCTCATCAAGCGCGACCTCGAGCTCAAGGACATGGGCACCCTGCTGCCGGGGCACGGCGGCATCCTGGACCGGATCGACTCGATGCTGCTGGCGGCCCCGGTCGTCTACCTGCTGCTCGAGGCGCTCCAGCCCGTCGCCGGCGGCTGACGCCGGACGCGGCCCGGGCACGCACCGCCGGCTCCCAGCCGGCACCCAGCACCATCCGACACCATCATCACGACGCCCCCGAGGAGGACCGCGTGAGCGCCACGCCCGTCGCACTCAACCTGTCGGCCCCGACCCGCGGGGCCCGCGGCAAGCCGCCGAAGCACTTCGTCGACCTCACGCCCGAGGAGCGGGTCGAGGCCGTCACCGCGCTCGGCGAGAAGCCGCTGCGCGCCAAGCAGCTCGCGACGCACTACTTCAGCCACCTGACCGTCGACCCGGCGGCGATGACCGACCTGCCCGCGGCGAGCCGCGACAAGCTGGTCGAGGCGCTGTTCCCGCCGCTGCTGACCGCCGCGCGCACGCTGCAGGCCGACGGCGGCACCACGGTCAAGACGCTCTGGCACCTGTTCGACGGCGCCAAGGTCGAGTCCGTGCTCATGCGGTACGCGCACCGGTCGACGCTGTGCGTGTCCAGCCAGGCCGGCTGCGGCATGGCGTGCCCGTTCTGCGCGACCGGCCAGCTCGGCCTGACCCGCAACCTGTCGACAGCGGAGGTCGTCGAGCAGGTGCGCGCCGCGGCCGCCGCGCTGGAGGCCGGTGAGGTCCCCGGCGGCCCGACCCGGCTGTCGAACGTCGTGTTCATGGGCATGGGCGAGCCGCTCGCGAACTACAAGACGGTGATGGAGACGGTGCGCCGGATGGTCGCGCCGGTGCCGGACGGCCTGGGCATGTCCGCGCGCAACATCACCGTCTCGACGGTCGGCCTGGTGCCCGCGATGCGCAAGCTCGCGAAGGAGGGCATCCCGGTGACGCTGGCGCTGTCGCTGCACGCCCCCGACGACGAGCTCCGCAACGAGCTGGTGCCGATCAACACCCGGTGGAGCGTCGCGGAGACGATCGACGCCGCCCACGAGTACTTCCAGGCGACCGGCCGGCGGGTGTCCATCGAGTACGCGCTCATGCGCGACATCAACGACCAGGCGTGGCGCGCCGACCTGCTCGGCACCGAGCTCAACCGGCGCGGTCGCGGCTGGGTGCACTGCAACCCCATCCCGCTGAACCCGACGCCGGGCTCGAAGTGGACGGCGAGCGATCCCGCGGTGGAGCAGGAGTTCGTGGCACGCTTGCGCGCACACGGCATCCCGACCACCGTCCGGGACACCCGTGGGTCCGACATCGACGGTGCGTGCGGCCAGCTGGCGGCTGAGGAGGACTGATGAGCGGCGGCGCCATGTTCCGGCGGGTCACCGGGATGCGGACGGGGTACCACCCCGAGGAGGTCGACGACTTCTTCACGCACGCCCGGACGGTCTACGAGCAGGGGCCCGCGGGCGCGCTGTCCAGCCGGGACGTGCGGACCGTGGCGTTCGACCTCGTGCGGCACGGGTACTCGACCACCGCCGTGGACGCCGCCCTGGACCGCCTCGAGGCGGCGTTCGTCGCCCGGTCCCGCGCCGACTTCATCGCCGACCGCGGACGCCAGGCGTGGATGGAGACGCTCGCCGAGCAGGCCCGCACGCTCTACGGCCGCCTGACCCGCCCCGCGGGCGAGCGGTTCGCGCACCCGAAGGGCCGCCAGCCGGGCTACGACGCCGCCGAGGTCGACGCGCTGTGCGACCGGCTCGTGGCGTACTTCGACACGAACGCCCCGCTCAGCGCGCAGGAGGTCCGCTCCGCGGTGTTCACCCGCCGCAAGGGCGCCCGCGCCTACGCCGAGGGGCCGGTCGACGCGTTCCTCGAGCGCGCCGTGGACGTGCTGCTCGCCGCGGAGTGACCTCCGCTCGGGCAGGATGGGGCGGATGAACGCGCGCACCGTCGTCCTGCTCGGCTCCACCGGTTCGATCGGCACCCAGGCCGCCGACGTCATCACGCGGAACCCGGATCGGTTCCGGGTCACCGGGATCAGCGCCGGGGGCTCGGACCCCGTCGCGCTCGCCCGGCAGGCGGTGGCGCTCGGCGTCCAGACCGTCGCCGTGGCCGACCCGGACGCCGCCGGGACCGTGTTCGCGGAGGTCGTGCGGGCGTCGGCGGAGGCGGGGCTGCGGCAGGTCGGCGTCGAGGTCCTCACCGGCCCGGACGCGGCGTCCCAGCTCGCGGCCCGCGGGGCCGACGTGGTGCTGAACGGCATCACCGGGTCGGTCGGGCTGGGTCCCACGCTCGCGGCGCTCGGCTCCGGCAGCGTGCTGGCGCTCGCCAACAAGGAGTCGCTGGTCGCGGGCGGTCCGCTGGTCCGGGTGGCCGTGCAGCGCCCCGGGCAGGTCGTGCCCGTCGACTCCGAGCACTCCGCGATCGCGCAGAGCCTGCGCGGCGGGCGGCGCTCCGAGGTGCGCCGGCTCGTGCTCACCGCGTCGGGCGGGCCGTTCCGGGGCCGCACCCGGGCCGAGGTCGCGGACGTGACGCCCGCGCAGGCGCTCGCGCACCCCACCTGGTCGATGGGCCCCGTCGTCACGATCAACTCCGCCACGCTGGTGAACAAGGGGCTGGAGCTCATCGAGGCGCACCTGCTGTTCGACGTGCCGGTGGCCGACATCCAGGTGGTCGTGCACCCGCAGTCGGTCGTGCACTCGATGGTGGAGTTCGCCGACGGGTCCACGATCGCCCAGGCGTCCCCGCCGGACATGCGGCTGCCGATCGCGCTCGGGCTGTCCTGGCCCGACCGGCTGCCCGACGCCGCGGCGCCCGTCGACTGGACCCGCGCCGGGCGGTGGGACTTCGAGCCGCTGGACGAGGACACCTTCGGCGCCGTCGCCCTGGCCCGGGCGGCGGTCGCCGCGTCGGCGACGCACCCGGCGGTCTACAACGCGGCCAACGAGGAGGCCGTCGCGGCGTTCCTCGCCGGACGGCTCGGGTTCCTCGGCATCGTGGAGACCGTCGAGGACGTGCTCGCCGCGCACGAGGGCGGGCCGGTGCGGGACGTCGCCGACGTGCGGGCCGCCGAGGACTGGGCCCGGGCCCGGGCGCGCGAACGGGTCGCCGCCCGCTGAGCCCGCGCGGGGTCAGCGCTCGCCCGCGGCCCCGACGACCCCGGCCAGGCGGCTCGGCCGGCCGGTGACCCGCTCCTCGCGGTCCGCCAGCGCCGCCGCGCCCGCGCGCGCCGCCGCGGCGGCACGGTCCGCGAGCCGGTGGGCGGCCGACGCGCGCGGCCGCGCGGTCGCACCCCGGGTCACCCACGGCAGCCGGGTGAGCGGCCCGTCGGACCCCGTGAGCAGGTCCGCGAGCGTCCGCCCGGCGAGGTTGCCCGCCGCCACGCCGTCGTCGCCGGTCGCGTCCGCCCACGCGATCCCGGTGCCGGGGTCGAACCCGAGCGCCGGCACCGGGCCGCCCGCCAGGGCGACGCCCCACGCGTGGGTCGTGCGGGCGGTGACGCCGTCGGGCAGCAGGTGGGCCAGGGCGCGGTGCAGCCGGCGCACGGCGGCGGGGTCCCGCCCGGACACCGCCGCGGGTCGTCGCGCGGTGCGCAGGCTGAGCACGAGCCGGTCGTCGGCGCTGCGCAGCGCCCGGACGGGGCGGTGCGTGCCGTCCGCGAGCACGACGCCGCGGCGCAGGCCGACCGCCGCCCAGACGTCGGCGGGCAGCGGCTCGGTCGCGAGGGCGTGCCGGGCGCCCGCGGGGGCGCCGTCGCCGGTGGCCCGGACCGCGAGCGGGGCGCGCACGGTGCCCTGGTCGGTGACGACGGCGCCGGGGGAGAGGCGCACCGCCCGGGTGCCCTCCACGACGCGCGCGCCGTGGGCCGTGAGCACGTCGACCAGCCCCCGGACCAGCGCGACCGGCTGCAGCCGTCCGATGTCCGGCACCAGGGTGCCCCCGAGCGCGCCCGGGACGCGCGCGAGCGTGCCGACGTCGTCCGCGTCGAGCTCCTCGGCCTCGTCGCCCCAGGCCCGTGCGGACTCGGCCTCGGCGACCAGCCGCGCGAGCTGGGCCGGGGTGCGCGCCACGGTGAGCAGGCCGCCGACGGCGAGGTCGCAGTCGACCTGCTCGGCCGCTGCCACCCCGCCCACCTCGACGACCGCGTCGCGCAGCGCGGCCCGCGCGGCGCGCGCGGCGTCGGCCCCGTGCTCAGCGGCGATCCGGGCGGCCGCGGCGGCCGGTCCGGCGCCGTACCAGCCGCCGGTGCGCCCGCTGGCCCCGGCGCCGGCGACGTCCTGCTCGACCACGAGGACGTCGAGCGCCGGGTCCGCCTCGAGGAGGTAGTACGCGGTCCACAGGCCGGTCAGCCCGGCGCCCACCACGACGACGTCGGCGGTGGTGTCGCCGTCGAGCGGGTCCCGCGCCGGCCGCGGGCCCGCGGCGTCCGCGAGGTCGGCCCACAGCGACCGCGACGACGGCTCCCCGTCGGAGCTCCACCGCAGGACCACGGCCCCGTCCCCGGGGCCGGCCCCCGCCTCGTGCGCGCCGTCCACGTCGCCTCCCGGGGTCCTCGGCCGTCCGACCGATCGTCACGGTTCGCCCCGGACGGCGCAAGGCGGTCGCCGGACGGGTGATCCGGCGGGTGACCGGCCGCCCGAGCCCGTCCGACCCGCCGCGCCGCGGGGTACCGTGCCACGACGAGTCCCTCCCCGGCGCCACCCGGGCCGCCCGGAACGAGCCGCGATGTCCGCACCCGCACCGCCGCCGCGGGACCTGCCGGTCGCCCGGCGGTCCGGCGACCCGACGCTGGGCCTGATCCGGCGCGTGCTGCTGGTGTGCCTGCTGTTCGGCGCGGTGTCCGTGGTGGTGGTCGCGGTGCTGCGCTGGGACGACGCCCTGCTGCGCGCGGCCTCGCCGGTGCTGCTGGCGGTCGTGCTGCTGTTCGCGTGGCTGGTCCTGCGGCGCCCCGCCGCGACGGTGCCGGTGTCCCGGGTGGTGCTGCTGGGCCTGGACGCGCTGTGGCTGTCCACGATGGGCAGCCGCCTGGGCACGGCGGCGGGCGGCGGCTGGGACGCGCTGTTCCCGACGACGTTCATGGGCCTGGCCCTGTTCGTGGTGATCGGCTACCTCGTGTTCCCGACCCGGTTCGCCGCGCTGCACGCCGGTGCGGTGGTGGTCGCCACGCTGGCCGTGGGCTGGGCCGGGCTCGCGCTCGGGCCGGCCGACGCCGGCACGCGGCAGCACGCGGTCGACCTCGCGCGGTACGCGGTCTACCTGGCGGTGCTCGCCGCGATGGTGTGGGTGCTGTCGCGCACGAAGGAGCACGCCGCCCGGGCGTTCCAGGTGGCCGAGCACGCCAGCGCGGAGGCGGCCTCGATGCGGGAGATGGCCTACCGCGACCCGCTCACCGGGGCGGCCAACCGCCGGCGCCTGGAGGACGAGCTCGCGTACCAGGCCCGGGTCGTGGGCTCGGGCCTGGACGTGGCGCTCGTGTACCTGGACCTCGACCGGTTCAAGGCGGTGAACGACGTGCACGGCCACACCGTCGGCGACCGGGTGCTGGTGGCGGTGGCGCGCGCCCTGGAGCAGCACGTGCGGTCCGGCGACCTCGTGGCCCGCCTCGGCGGCGAGGAGTTCCTCGTCGTGGCGCCCGGCACGGGTGCCGCCGACGCCCGCGCGCTCGCGGAGCGGCTCCGGGCCGCGGTGCCTGGCGCGGTGCGGGCGGAGGCGCCGGTGGAGGTCACGGCGAGCCTCGGCGTCACCGCGCTGTGCCCGGGCGAGGAGCCCGCGGCGGCGATCGGCCGGGTCGACGCGCTCATGTACCGCGCGAAGCGCGCGGGCCGGGACCGGGTGGCCGTCGACGGCGACGCCGGGCCGGCCCGGCAGGACGGCACGGCGGACGTCCAGCCGGCGCCCAGGATCCCAGGGCAGGATGGGGGGTCGTCCCACCCGCGCCGAGCCGACCCGCTCGGCGGCCAGCCGCACTGAACGGAGACCCGCATGGCCTACGCGATCGGCGTCGTGGTGCTCGTGGTGGGCATCCTCGTGTCCATCGCGCTGCACGAGGTCGGGCACATGGTGCCGGCCAAGAGGTTCGGCGTGCGCGTGAGCCAGTACATGGTCGGCTTCGGCCCGACGCTGTGGTCCCGGACGAAGGGCGAGACGGAGTACGGGGCGAAGGCGATCCCGCTGGGCGGCTACGTCCGGCTGATCGGCATGTACCCGACCCCCGAGGCGGTCGGGAACCCGCCGGTGCGCGGGTTCTTCAGCCGGATCGCCGCGGACGCCCGCGAGGCCAGCGCGGAGGAGATCCGCCCGGGGGAGGACCACCGCGCGTTCTACCGGCTGTCGACGCCGAAGAAGCTCGTCGTCATGCTCGGCGGGCCGGTGATGAACCTGCTGATCGCGGTCGTGCTGCTGGCCGTCGTGCTGGTCGGCATCGGCGTGCAGGGCGCGAGCACCACGCTGTCCTCGGTGAGCCAGTGCGTGCTCCCGGCGGGCTCGACCGCGACCGAGTGCGCCGCCGACGACCCGGCCGCCCCGGGCGCGGCGGCCGGCCTGCGGCCCGGCGACACCGTGCTGGCGTACGACGGCGTGGCCATCACGTCGTGGGACCAGCTCAGCGGGCTCATCCGCGGGTCGGGCGAGCAGGCGGTGCCGGTCGTCGTCGAGCGGGACGGCGAGCGCGTCGAGCTCACCGTCACCCCGGTGGTCGCCGAGCGGCCCGTGACGGACGACGCCGGGCAGGCGGTCCTGGACGACTCCGGCGACCCCGTGACCCGCGAGGTCGGGTTCCTCGGCGTCAGCCCCGGCACCGAGCTGCAGCGCCAGCCGGTGTCGGAGGTGGCGGAGCTGACCGGGGACGCCGTGTGGCAGACCATGAAGGCGGTCGTCACGCTGCCCGCGAACCTGGTGGGGATCGCCGAGAGCGCGTTCGGCGACGGCGAGCGCAGCGCCGAGGGCGTGCTCGGCCCGGTCGGCGTGGCCCGGCTCGCCGGCGAGGTCGCGTCGTCGGACGCGGCGGGCGTCGGGGTCGCGGAGCGGGTCTCCGGGATGCTCAGCCTGCTCGCGTCGCTCAACATCGCGCTGTTCGTGTTCAACCTGATCCCGCTGGTCCCGCTGGATGGCGGCCACGTGGCCGCGGCGCTGTGGGAGGGGCTCAAGCGGCAGGTCGCCCGGCTCCGGAAGCTGCCGCGGCCCCGTCCGGCCGACGCCGCGCGGCTGCAGCCGGTGGCGCTCGCGGTGTTCGTCGTGCTGGGCGGGATGGGCCTGCTGCTGGCGTACGCGGACATCGTCGCGCCGATCACGTTCGGCTGACCCCGCGCCGCTCGGGCGCACCCGGCCGGTGCGGTGCGATGATGGCCCGGTGAGCACCCCCATCAGCCTGGGCATGCCGGAGGCTCCTCCGCCGGTGCTGGCCCCGCGCCGCCCGACCCGGAAGATCCGCGTGGGCAAGGTCGAGGTGGGGGGTGACGCTCCCGTCAGCGTCCAGTCGATGACGACGACGCTGACGTCCGACGTCAACGCGACCCTGCAGCAGATCGCCGAGCTGACCGCCGCGGGCTGCGACATCGTCCGGGTGGCGGTGCCGACGCAGGACGACGCGGACGCGCTGCCGGCCATCGCGCGCAAGTCGCAGATCCCGGTGGTCGCGGACATCCACTTCCAGCCGCGGTACGTGTACGCCGCGATCGACGCCGGGTGCGCGGCGGTGCGGGTCAACCCGGGCAACATCCGGAAGTTCGACGACCGGGTCAAGGAGATCGCCCGCGCGGCGCAGGACGCCGGGGTCTCCCTCCGGATCGGCGTGAACGCCGGCTCCCTCGACCCGCGGCTGCTCGCGAAGTACGGGAGGGCGACGCCGGAGGCGCTGGTCGAGTCCGCCGTGTGGGAGGCGTCGCTGTTCGAGGAGCACGACTTCCACGACTTCAAGATCTCCGTGAAGCACAACGACCCGGTCGTGATGGTGCGCGCCTACGAGCTGCTGTCGGAGCGCGGCGACTGGCCGCTGCACCTCGGCGTGACCGAGGCCGGCCCGGCGTTCCAGGGGACGATCAAGTCGGCCACCGCGTTCGGCGCGCTGCTGAGCAAGGGCATCGGCGACACGATCCGGGTGTCGCTGTCCGCCCCGCCGGTCGAGGAGGTCAAGGTCGGCATCCAGATCCTGCAGTCGCTGAACCTGCGGCCCCGCAAGCTCGAGATCGTCTCCTGCCCCTCGTGCGGGCGGGCGCAGGTCGACGTCTACACCCTCGCCGAGCGGGTCACCGCCGGGCTGGAGGGCCTGGAGGTGCCGCTGCGGGTCGCCGTGATGGGCTGCGTCGTGAACGGCCCCGGCGAGGCGCGCGAGGCCGACCTGGGCGTGGCGTCCGGCAACGGCAAGGGCCAGATCTTCGTGCGCGGCGAGGTCGTGCGCACCGTGCCCGAGTCCGCGATCGTCGAGACCCTGATCGACGAGGCGATGCGGATCGCCGCGAGCATGGAGCCGGTCGGCGACGGCCCCGGCGGCCCCGTGGTGACGGTGGGCTGACACCGGTGCGGGGGCTCTGGGAGGACCTGGCGGCGGGGCGGCCGCCGGCGGGCACGGGCGGCGCGCGGGTGCTGGCCGACGCCGACCTCCCGCGCGCGCTGGCGCTGTGCGCGCGGGACCCGGTGGCGGCCGTGCTCGCGACCACCCGGCTGGAGCAGGCCGCGGTCGTGGGGCTGCGCCGGTCCGGCGGGCAGCTGTGGGGCTACGAGGTCGACGGCGCGCTGGTCGCGATCGCCTGGGCGGGCGCGAACCTGGTGCCGGTGGCGCCGGACGCGACCGTCCGGGCGGCGGCTCTGGACGCGTTCGCGGCGATGGGCCGGGCGCAGGGCCGGCGCTGCTCGTCCGTGGTCGGCGACGCCGAGGCCGTGCTGCCGCTCTGGGAGCGGCTCGCGCCCGCGTGGGGCGTCGTCCGCGAGGTCCGCGCGGAGCAGCCGTCCATGGTCATCGACGGCGACCCGGCGCTGGCGCCCGACCCCGCGGTCCGGCGGTCGGTGCCCGAGGAGTACGAGCTGGTGCTGCCGGCGTGCGTGCGGATGTTCACCGAGGAGGTCGGCTACTCGCCGATCGGCGGCACCGGCGGGGCGTACGAGGCCCGCGTGCGGTCGCTGGTGCGCGAGGGCCGGTCGTTCGTCCGGGTCGACCCGGGTGCCGACGGGGCGCCGCAGGTGGTGTTCAAGGCCGAGCTCGGCGCGGTCGCCGGCGGGGTCGCCCAGGTGCAGGGCGTCTGGGTGGAGCCGACGCGTCGCGGGGAGCGGCTGTCCGAGGCCGGGATGGCCGCGGTGGTCGTGGCGACGCGGCGCGACGTCGCGCCGACGGTGTCCCTGTACGCGAACCACTACAACGAGCGGGCGCTCGCGGCGTACCGCGCGGTGGGCTTCCGCCGCGTCGGCACCTACGCGACGGTGCTGTTCTAGCCGGCCGGCGGTCCGCGGCCGACCCCGTCAGGCGCCGGCGGTCGTGCCGGCCGTGGCCGTGGGCGCGTCCGTCAGCGGCTGGTCGGCCGCGAGGCGGTCCCACAGGTCCTGCGCCTGCGAGGTCCACACCACGCGGTCGGGGTCCTGCGGCGCCTCGGCGACCGGGACGGTCACCGGCTGCAGGGTCGCCGGGTCGACGTCGCGCAGGGTCAGCGCCAGGCCCGCGAGGTCCCGCACGTCCGCGAGGCCCTCGCTGACCGACAGCGACCGGGTGACGGAGGTGAGCACCGGCATGAGGGTGCCCGGGTCGGAGAGCAGGCCCGCGCCCTGCACCTGGGCCGCCAGCGCGTCGACGAGCTGCTGCTGCCGCTCGATGCGCGCGAGGTCCGAGCCCAGTTCGAGCCCGTTGCCGGTGCCGGTGCGCGCGCGCAGGAACTGCAGCGCGGTGGTGCCGTCGAAGGTCTGCGGCCCGGCGGGCACGTGCAGGCCGGCCTTCGGGGAGTCCATCGCCTCCGGCAGGTCCATCGGCACGCCGCCCAGGGCGTCGATGACGTCCCGGACGCCGTCCATCTTCACGACGATGCTCTCGTCCGTGCGCAGCCCGCTGCTCTGCTCGAACGTGCGCCGGGTGCAGGCCGCCGCCGCGGCGAGGTTCTCGGTGTCGCCGCCGCCGATGTGGAACGCGTCGTTGAACATCGTGTCCGCCCGCGGCTCGGTGGTGCTGCCGTCCTCGAGCGTGCAGGACGGGATGTCGACCAGGGAGTCGCGGGGGATCGAGACCACGTCCACCCGGCTCCGGTCGGCCGACAGGTGCACGAGCATGGTGGTGTCGGACCGCATGCCGTCGACGTCACCGGCGATCTCCGCGTTCTCGCCGTCCCGCAGGTCGGTGCCCATCACGAGGATGTTGAGCGGCCGGCCGGCGTAGCCGTCGACCGGGTCCTGCTCGGCGGGCGCGGTCGGGCGGTCGTCGCCGAGGAACTGGTCCACGTCGGCGGCGTCGATGCTGCCCTGCACCTGCGCGTACAGCGCGACGGCCCCGGTGGTGCCCCCGAGCGCGAGCACGCCGGCGGTCGCGGCGGCGATCCGGGCGACGCGCCGGCCGACGCCGACGCGGCTGCGGCGCACGTGCCGGGCGGGGCGCTGCACGGCACGGCTGTGCCGGACGGGGCGGTCGCTCCTGGTGGTCTCGGGCATGCGCCCCACGCTAGGGAAGGTCCCGCGGGGGCCGCTCGGCGAGGGCGGAGAGCCCTGGGAGGGATCCTGTGCGGGAGGTGTGAAGCCGGGCCGTCAGCGCAGCAGCCGGGACATCCGCCGGTCGGCCAGCGGCTTGCCCCCCGTCTGGCACGTGGGGCAGTACTGCAGCGACGAGTCGGCGAACGAGACCTCGTGCACGGTGTCCCCGCACGGCACGCCGTCCCACCCGGGGCACGCCTCGCCCGTGCGGCCGTGCACCCGCATCCCGCGGCGCTTGGCGTCCTTCAGCTCCGCGGCGGGCCGGCCGGCGGCCGTCGCCACCGCCTCGCGCAGCACGCCGACCGTCGCGGCGTGCAGCCGGGCGACCGCGTCGGCGTCGAACGACCGCGTGAGCGCGAACGGGCTGGTCCGCGCCACGAGCAGGATCTCGTCGGAGTACGCGTTGCCGATGCCGGCGATCGTCCCCTGGTCGCGCAGCAGCCCCTTGACCTGCTGGTTGCGCGCGGCCATGAGCGCGCCGAGCCGCTGCGGCGTGAACTCCTCCGACAGCGGCTCGACGCCGAGCGTGGCGACCTGCGGCACCTCGGCCGGGTCCGCGACGACGTGCACGGCGAGCCGCTTGCGGGTGCCCGCCTCGGTGAGGTCGAAGCCCGACCCGTCGTCCAGGCGGACCCGCAGGGCGAGCGGCGACTTCCCGGGCCGCACGGGCGTCGCGGGCAGCTGCTCTGACCACCGCAGCCAGCCCGCGCGGGCCAGGTGGAACACGAGGTGCAGCGGGTCGCCGAGCCCGCCGCCCGCCGCCGGCGGCGCGATGCCGAGGTCGAGCCACTTGCCGTGCCGGCCGGCGGAGACGACGGTGCCGCCGGTGAGGTCGGCGGGCGCGGGGCGGAACGTCTTGAGGGCGCTGATCGCCCCGACCTCGACCCCCGCGACGGTGCGCCCGACGGCGCGCTCGCGCAGGAAGGCGGCCAGCGACTCGACCTCGGGCAGCTCGGGCATGGACCCATGGTGGCCCAGGCGTCCGACACCCGGCACGCCCACTAGGCTGCGGCCCATGCTGCTACGCCTGTCCACGCTCTTCGTCCGCACCCTGCGCGAGGACCCGGCCGACGCGGAGGTGGCCAGCCACAAGCTGCTCGTCCGCGCCGGCTACATCCGCCGCGCCGCCCCCGGCATCTACACCTGGCTGCCGCTGGGCCTGCGGGTGCTGGCCAAGGTCGAGCAGGTCGTGCGCGAGGAGATGGCCGCGGCGGGCGCGCAGGAGGTGCACTTCCCGGCGCTGCTGCCGCGCGAGCCCTATGAGGCGACCGGCCGGTGGACCGAGTACGGCCCGAACCTGTTCCGCCTGCAGGACCGCCGCGAGAACGACTACCTGCTCGCGCCGACGCACGAGGAGATGTTCACGCTCCTGGTCAAGGACCTGTACTCCTCGTACAAGGACCTGCCGCTGACGCTGTTCCAGATCCAGACCAAGTACCGCGACGAGGCCCGCCCGCGCGCCGGCCTGATCCGCGGCCGCGAGTTCATCATGAAGGACGCCTACTCCTTCGACGTGGACGACGCGGGCCTGGAGGCCTCCTACGCCGCGCAGCGCGCCGCGTACCAGCGGGTGTTCGAGCGCCTCGGCCTGGAGTACGTGATCGTGGCGGCGACGTCCGGCGCGATGGGCGGCTCCCGCTCCGAGGAGTTCCTCAACCCGACGGCGATCGGCGAGGACACGTTCGTGCGTTCGCCCGGTGGCTACGCCGCGAACGTCGAGGCCGTCACGACGCCCGTGCCGCCGGCGCTGCCGTACGACGACGCCCCGGCCGCGCACGTCGAGGACACCCCGGACACCCCGACCATCGAGTCGCTGGTCGCGGTCGCGAACGAGCGGTTCGCGCGCCCGGACCGCGCCTGGACGGCCGCCGACACGCTGAAGAACGTCGTGCTGGCGCTGGTCCAGCCGACCGGCGTCCGCGAGCTGCTGGTCGTCGGCCTGCCCGGCGACCGCGAGGTCGACCTCAAGCGCCTGGAGGCCGCCGTGGCCCCGGCCGAGGTCGAGCCCGCCGTCGAGGCCGACTTCGCCGCGCACCCCGAGCTGGTCAAGGGCTACATCGGCCCGCTCGCGCTCGGCCCGAACCCGGAGGGCCTGGCCGCCGACGCCGAGGGCCGCACCGCGGTGCGGTACCTGCTCGACCCGCGCGTGGTCGAGGGCACCCGGTGGATCACCGGCGCGAACGAGCCCGGCAAGCACGTGTTCGACCTCGTGGCCGGCCGCGACTTCACCGCGGACGGCACGGTCGAGGCCGCCGAGGTCCGCGCCGGCGACGAGGCGCCCGACGGCTCCGGCCCGCTGGAGCTCGCGCGCGGCATCGAGATCGGCCACATCTTCCAGCTGGGCCGCAAGTACGCCCAGGCGCTCGGGCTGACCGTGCTGGACCAGAACGGCAAGTCCCAGGTCGTCACGATGGGCTCGTACGGCATCGGCGTCTCCCGGGTGCTCGCGGCGCTGGCCGAGGCGAACCACGACGACCGCGGCCTCGCCTGGCCGGCCGGCGTGGCGCCGGCGCAGGTGCAGATCGTCGCGACCGGCAAGGACGCGGCGGTGTTCGAGGCGGCGGAGTCCCTGGCGCAGACCCTGGACTCCCGCGGCGTCGAGGTGCTGTACGACGACCGGTTCAAGGTCTCGCCCGGCGTGAAGTTCGCCGACGCGGAGCTGCTGGGCGTGCCGCTGACCGTCGTCGTGGGCCGCGGGCTCGCCGACGGGCTGGTCGAGGTGCGGCCGCGGGTCGTCGTCGAGGGCGGGCCGCAGGCCGAGCAGGTGCCGGTCGCCGAGGCCGCGGACCGCGTGGCCGAGCTGGTGGACGCGCTCCTCGCGCGCTGACCGCGCGCGCCGCGACGGCCCCGCACCCCGCCCCAGGTGCGGGGCCGTCGCCGCGTCCGGGAGGTCAGCCCGCGGACGCGGTCGGCGTCGGCGTCGCCGTGGGCTCCGGCAGGCCCGGCAGCGCCGTCGGGGCCGCGCCCCAGGCCAGCGACTCGACGGCGGCGGTGCGCAGGCCGTCGACCGCCGCGGTCCGGTCCGCGGTCGACGCGCCGGTCTCGAGCACCGCGTCGGCGTGCACGGCGGCCAGGTCGGTCAGCAGCCCCGCCGCGAAGGCGCGCACGGTCTCGGCGGAGGACAGGTCCGCGTCCAGCTCGTAGGCCACGCGCCGGGGGTCCTCGGCGGTGCCGGCGACGCCGACGGCCTCGGCCCAGGCGGTCGCGGCGGCGCGGTGCGCGGCGGCGGCGGTGCGGGCGCGGGCCCGGGCGTCGTCGGACAGCCGGGCGGCGGCGACCTCGAAGCCGTAGCCGGCCTGGTCCTCGGCGCGCACCAGCGCGAGCGCGTCGGAGCGGTCGAGGTCCGTGCCGAGCGCGTCGGCGGCCCCGGTCGACGTGGGCGCGGGCGTCGGGCCGGGCGAGCCGGACGCGGTCCCGGACGCCGACGGCAGCGCCGCCGAGCCGTCACCGGAGCCGGACCCGTCCGCGGAGCCGCCGGCCGTGAAGCCGTCCTCGGGCTCCGCGTCCACCGGCGGCGCCTCGGTGCCGAGCGCGCCCGCGAGCCGGTCCGTGAGCTGCGCGCGGGACGCGGCGACGGACGCGAGCAGCCGGGCCAGGCCGGGCTCGTCGGTCGCGCGGGCGTCGGCGCGGGCCTCGGAGGCGGCGTCCCCGAGCAGCGCCAGGACGTCGGCGGGCGTGGCGGCCGGGCCGGTGGCCGACGGCGTGGGGGAGGGCGTCGCGCCCGGCGCGTCGGCCAGCCCGGAGTCGTAGACCCCGCCCAGCGCCTCGACCTGCGACGCGGCCGTCGAGGAGACCAGCCCCAGGACCCCCGCGACGTCCTCGTCGGCGCCCGGCCCGGCGGCGTCCGCCGCGGCGGCCAGCGCCAGCGCGTCGTCCACCGCGTCCCGCCGGACCTGCTCCGCGGCGTCGGGCACGGGCTCGGCGGGCGGGTCGGTCTCGAGGCGCAGGCCGCAGCCCGACAGCAGCGCGGCGGTGCCGAGCGCCAGCGTGACCGCGAGGGCGCGGGCGCGCGGGGACCGGACGGGTGCGGGGCGCGCGGACGGGCGCGGGGCGGTGCGGGGCATCGCGGGCGATCCTGCCACGCCCGCGCGCCCCCCGACCGGACCCGAGGTCCGCGGTGTCGCGCACGTCGCACCCGGTCCGGGGCCCGTCCGGCGGGTGCGGCGCCCGGGAGTCAGTACGCTGGTCGCAGCACGCGGTCGCACCGCGCGCCGCTCCACCGTGCAGGACCGACAACCACACAGCGTCGACGTCCCCGGTGTCGGCGTGCGCGCGACGAGGCCGCACCCCGCCGAGGACCGACACAGGAGGTCAACATGCCCGCGCCCGCCAGCGCGCAGCGCATCCGGGAGACCATCGAGCCGGTGGTGACCGCCGCCGGCCTGTGGCTGGAGGACGTCGAGCTGGGCCGCGAGGGCGGCCAGGCCGTGGTGCGCGTCGTGCTCGACGCGGCCGAGGACGTCGAGGAGCAGGTCGACCTGGACGGCGTCGCCGACGTGTCCCGTGCCGTGTCCGCGGCGCTCGACGACCTGGACGGCCTGCCCGACCGGTACACCCTGGAGGTGTCGAGCCGCGGGGCCACCGCGCCGCTCGTGGCCCGCCGGCACTACGCGCGGGCCATCGGCCGGCTCGTGGTGCTCCGGCTCGTCGACGGCCAGTCGGTCACCGGCCGCGTCGTCGACGTGGAGCGCGGGGCGACCGACGACGAGGACGCCGTGGTGGTGACGCCCGAGACGCCGGGCGTCAAGGGCCGCCCGGCCAAGATCGGCGAGCCCGTCCGCCTGCCCCTGACGCAGGTCCGCGAGGGCCGCGTCGAGGTGGAGCTGGTCCGGGACAAGGACGACGCACGGGGCGGCGACTCCGCCCCCGACGGGCCGCAGGGCCGGGAGGACTGATCGTGGACATCGACATGCAGGCGCTGCGGCTCATCGAGCGGGAGCGCGAGATCAGCCTGGACGTGCTCGTCTCGGCCATCGAGCAGGCGCTCCTGTCCGCGTACCACCGGACGCCGGACGCCCACCCGGACGCGCGGGTCGAGCTCGACCGCCGGTCCGGCCACGTCACCGTGTGGGCGCGCGAGCGCACCGTGGTGCCCGCGCCGGACGCGCCGGAGCCCGCGGACGACGAGGACGGCACCGTGACCGCGGTCCCGCCGACCACCACGACCGTGGGTCCCGAGTTCGACGACACCCCGGCCGGCTTCGGCCGGATCGCGACCGCCACCGCGCGCCAGGTGATCGTGCAGCGGCTGCGCGACGCCGAGGACGACCAGGTGCTCGGGCAGTTCCGCGGCAAGGAGGGCGAGGTCCTCGGCGGCGTCATCCAGCAGGGCCGCGACCCGCGCGTCGTGCTGGTGGACGTCGGCGGCACCGAGGCCGTGCTGCCCGCCCACGAGCAGGTGCCGACGGAGAAGTACGTGCACGGCGAGCGGATCCGCGCGCTGGTGCTCGACGTCTCGCGCGGCTCGAAGGGCCCGCAGATCACCCTGTCCCGCACGCACCCGAACCTCGTCCGCAAGCTGTTCGAGCTGGAGGTCCCGGAGATCGCCGACGGGCACGTCGAGATCACCGCGCTGGCCCGCGAGGCGGGGCACCGCACCAAGATGGCCGTGCGGTCGCGGGTGCAGGGCCTCGGCGCGAAGGGCGCGTGCATCGGCCCGCTCGGCGCCCGCGTGCGCGCCGTGATGGCGGAGCTGCACGGCGAGAAGATCGACATCGTCGACCACTCGGACGACCCGGCCGAGATGGTGGCGCACGCGCTGTCGCCGGCGCGGGTGCTGTCCGTCACGGTCGTGGACCCGGCGGCCCGCGCGGCGCGCGTGGTCGTGCCGGACTACCAGCTGTCGCTCGCGATCGGCAAGGAGGGCCAGAACGCCCGCCTCGCCGCGAAGCTGACCGGCTGGCGCATCGACATCCGGTCCGACGCGCAGGGCGCCGACGGCGGTCACGACGGGGCGCACGAGGCGGCGCAGGCCGCCGGTTCGCCGTCGGCCGAGGCCGACGGGGGCGCCGCCGGTCGAGTCGGGTGACGTCGCGCGCTAGACTGGGGTCGGCTGGGCCGGACGCCCGGCTCTCCTCGCCGAGCAGGCGCCACCCCGACACCCACGCAGCGGACGACGTTGCGGAGGTCGTCGTGGGCCCGGTGCGCACGTGCGTGGGGTGCCGGAACGCCGGTCCGAGGTCGGTCCTGCTGCGCGTGGTCGCGGCGACGACGGACGCGGGAGACCCCGCGGTCGTGGTCGACGTGCGCCGGGCGCTGCCGGGCCGGGGTGCCTGGCTGCACCCCGATCCTCACTGCCTCGAGCTCGCCGAGCGCCGTCGTGCGTTCCCGCGGGCCCTGCGTCTCGCGGGGCCGCTGGACACGTCCGCGGTGCGGGAGCACCTCGGGGTGGTGTGAGGAGGACCGTCGCCGCCCGGGCAACCCGCCGGGGTGGCATGTGCACCGTCGAACAGGGAAAGCGGGTCGAAGAGCCGATGGCTGCCCGATGAGCACGCACCGATGAGTACCCAGCGATGAGTACCCAGCACTAACGACGGTCCGACCCTGTCCGGGCGGGCCGAGACAGGGAGAGATGTGGCCAAGGTCCGCGTCTACGAGCTCGCCAAGGAGCTCGGAGTCGACAGCAAGTCCCTCATGACCAAGCTGAACGAGCTCGGAGAGTTCGTGCGCTCGGCGTCCTCGACGATCGAGCCGCCGGTGGTCCGCAAGCTGCGGGACACCTACCCGGCCGGTGGCGGCGCGAAGCCCGCCGCGAGCC
>NZ_JAANNB010000405.1 GCF_011603975.1 Cellulomonas sp. IC4_254
ACGACCCGGACATCGTCGAAGGAGATCCCATGTCCACCACCCGCACCACGCGCCGCCGCGGCCGCGTCCTCGCGCCGGCCGCCGTGCTGTCCGTCGCGTTCCTCGCGGCCTGCACCTCCAACGCCCCCGCGGAGGAGGACGACGGCGGCACGGACGCCGCCCCGGTCGCCGTGTCCGACAACGACGAGACCGGCGACACGGTCGTCATCGGGTTCTCCGCCCCGGCCGCCGACCACGGCTGGATGGGCGCGATCACGACGGCCGCCCAGAAGGAGGCCGACCAGTACGACGACGTCGAGCTCCGGGTCGC
>NZ_JAANNB010000406.1 GCF_011603975.1 Cellulomonas sp. IC4_254
TCCGCGGTCATCGGCGGCCAGCAGACCCCGCAGGCCGCGGCCGACCAGGCCGTCGCCGCCCTGAAGAGCCAGATCGGCTGACGAGGTCACCGTGTCCGCCGCCGCCACCACCGCACCCGCGCGGCAGGCCGGTCCCGGTGCCGCCCCGACGACCCGGCGTCGTCGGGGCGGCAGCCGGATCGTGTTCCTGCTGCCCGCCGCCCTGTTCCTCGGCCTGTTCAGCCTGTACCCGCTCGTCCAGCTCGTGCGGATGGCGGTCAGCCAGGTCACGGCCGCCACGCTCAACGCCGACTG
>NZ_JAANNB010000407.1 GCF_011603975.1 Cellulomonas sp. IC4_254
AGAACTACCCCCTGGCCTACAAGGGCACGTTCCAGTTCGACGACGGCACCACCTGGGACCGCGAGACCATCGAGAACGACGTCCGGTTCACCATCACCGGCACCGACGACGACGACACCCTCACCTCCGTGCCCTACAGCCCCACCACCATGCACGGACTCGACGGCAACGACACCATCACCGCCGGCACCGGACCCACCACCATCCACGGCGGACCCGGCAACGACACCCTGCGCGGCGGACCC
>NZ_JAANNB010000044.1 GCF_011603975.1 Cellulomonas sp. IC4_254
CAGCCCGCCCGCTCGTCGGAGGGTCAGGGCGGCGGCGACCGCGGCCCGCGCCCCGGTGGCGCGCCCCGTCCCGGCGGTCCCCGCCCGGGCAACAACCCGTTCGCGTCCTCCCAGGGCATGCCCCGCTCCGGCGGTCCGCGTCCCGGTGGCCCGCGCCCGGGCAACAACCCGTTCGCGTCCTCGCAGGGCATGCCCCGCCCGGGCGAGCGCCGCTCCGACGCCCCGGCCGCCTCGGCCGGCGCGCAGGCCGGCGACCGTCCCGGCGGGCCCCGTCCCGCGGCGCCGCGTCCCGGCGGCCCGCGCCCGAACCCGGGCATGATGCCGGGCCGCAGCACCAGCGGCGTCGGCCGCCCCGGCGACCGTCCGGCCCGTGCCGGCGGCGGCGGTGGCCGTCCCGGTGGTGGCGGCGGCTACGGCGGCGGCGGCGGCCGTCCCGGTGGCGGCGGCGGCTTCGCCGGCCGTCCGGGTGGCGGCGGTGGCCGTCCCGGTGCCGGTGGCCGCGGCTCGACCCAGGGCGCGTTCGGTCGCGCCGGTGGTCGTCCGGTCCGCGGGCGGAAGTCGAAGCGCGCGAAGCGCCAGGAGTTCGAGCAGATGCAGGCGCCGTCGCTCGGCGGCGTGCAGGTGCCCCGCGGGAACGGCTCGACCGTCATCCGCCTGCGCCACGGCTCGTCGCTGAACGACTTCGCCGACAAGATCGACGCCAACCCGGCCTCGCTGGTCACGGTGCTGTTCCACCTCGGTGAGATGGCGACCGCGACCCAGTCCCTCGACGAGGACACCTTCGGCACGCTGGCCACCGAGCTCGGCTACGTCGTCGAGATGGTCTCGGCCGAGGAGGAGGACCGCGAGCTGCTCGGGGCCTTCGACATCGACCTGGACGCCGAGCTCGAGGGCGAGGGCGACGAGGACCTGTTCCCGCGCCCGCCGGTCGTCACCGTCATGGGTCACGTCGACCACGGAAAGACCAAGCTCCTCGACGCCATCCGGTCCACGGACGTCGTCGCGGGCGAGGCCGGCGGGATCACCCAGCACATCGGCGCCTACCAGGTCCGCACCGAGCACGAGGGCCAGGACCGGGCCATCACGTTCATCGACACCCCGGGTCACGAGGCGTTCACCGCCATGCGTGCCCGTGGTGCGCAGGTGACGGACATCGCGATCCTCGTGGTCGCGGCGGACGACGGCGTGATGCCCCAGACCATCGAGGCGCTCAACCACGCCCAGGCGGCCAACGTGCCGATCGTGGTCGCGGTCAACAAGGTGGACAAGGAGGGGGCCAACCCCGCCAAGATCCGCCAGCAGCTCACCGAGTACAACCTGGTGGCCGAGGAGTACGGCGGCGACACCATGTTCGTCGACGTCTCCGCCAAGCAGCGCATGGGCATCGACGACCTGCTCGAGGCCGTGCTGCTGACCGCGGACGCCGCGCTCGACCTGCGGGCCAACCCCGACAAGGACGCCCGCGGTGTCGCCATCGAGGCGAACCTGGACAAGGGCCGCGGCGCCGTCGCGACCGTCCTGGTCCAGTCCGGCACGCTGCGCGTCGGCGACGCGATCGTCGCGGGCACGGCCCACGGCCGCGTCCGGGCGATGTTCGACGAGCACGGCGCGAACGTCACCGAGGCGGGCCCGGCCCGTCCGGTGCTGGTCCTCGGCCTGGCGTCGGTCCCGAGCGCCGGCGACACCTTCCTGGTGGCGCCGGACGAGCGGACCGCGCGGCAGATCGCCGAGAAGCGCGAGGCCGCCGAGCGCGCCGCCCTCCTGGCCAAGCGCCGCAAGCGCATCAGCCTCGAGGACTTCACGCAGGCGCTGCAGCAGGGCAAGGTCGAGACCCTCAACCTGGTCCTCAAGGGCGACGTGTCCGGTGCCGTCGAGGCGCTGGAGGACGCGCTGCTCAAGATCGACGTGGGCGACGAGGTCGACCTGCGGGTCATCCACCGCGGTGTCGGTGCGATCACGCAGAACGACGTCAACCTCGCCACGGTCGACAACGCCATCATCATCGGCTTCAACGTCAAGTACGCGGAGCGGGTGGAGGACCTCGCCGAGCGCGAGGGCGTGGACGTCCGGTTCTACTCGGTCATCTACCAGGCGATCGACGACGTCGAGGCGGCCCTCAAGGGCATGCTCAAGCCGGAGTACGAGGAGGTGCAGCTCGGTTCCGCCGAGGTGCGCGAGGTGTTCCGCTCCTCCAAGTTCGGCAACATCGCCGGCTCGATCGTCCGGTCCGGGGAGATCCGTCGCAACACCAAGGCGCGGGTGCTCCGGAACGGCGCGGTCATCGGCGACAACCTCACCGTCGAGTCGCTCAAGCGGTTCAAGGACGACGCCACCGAGGTCCGCGAGGGCTTCGAGTGCGGTATCGGCCTCGGGTCGTACAACGACATCACGGTGGGTGACGTCATCGAGACCTGGGAGATGCGCGAGAAGCCGCGCTCCTGACCGGTCCCACTTGCGGGTCTGCCCCCACGCGCCGAGCGTGGGGGCAGACCCGCGGCCGTCTGTGCGCCCGCCGACGCGGGCGATGAGAGGAGTTCGACATGGTGGACCACCCCCGGGCCCGCAAGCTCGCGGACCGCATCCAGCAGATCGTCGCGCAGATGCTCGACACCCGGATCAAGGACCCGCGCCTCGGGTTCGTGACCGTCACCGACGTGCGCGTGACCGGTGACCTGCAGCACGCCAGCGTGTTCTACACGGTGCTCGGCGACGAGGAGGCCCGGACGGGCACGGCCCAGGCGCTGGAGAGCGCGAAGGGCCTGATCCGGTCCGAGGTCGGCAAGCAGACCGGCGTGCGGCTCACCCCGACGCTGGAGTTCCACCTGGACGCCGTGCCCGAGACCGCCGCCCACCTGGACGCGGCGCTGCTCGAGGCGGCGCGCCGCGACCGCGAGGTCTCGGCGCTGGCGACGGGCGCGCAGTACGCCGGCGACGCCGACCCGTACCGCAAGCCCGCGGACGAGGACGAGCCCGAGTCCTGACCGTACGTGCCGAGTGTCCAGAAACCACGGGGCATATCGCCCGAACCGACCCGGTTTCTGGACACTCGGCAGGTCAGGCCTCCGCGCGGCCCGTGGCGCGGGGCATGGCCAGGGAGGCCACGGCGGCCAGGGTGAGCACCGCCGCGCCGGTGAGGACCGCCGGGCGCAGGCCCGCGTCGAAGCCGTCCGGGCTGATCGTCCCGCCCGCGGCCGTGAACACGGCGGTCAGCACGGCCACGCCGAGCGCCACGCCGACCTCCCGGAGCGTCGAGTTCGTCGACGAGGCGGTGCCGTGGTCGTCCGGGGCCATGCCGGACAGCACCGCGGTGGCGCTGGGCGCGAAGGTCAGGCCCATGCCGATCCCGGCGAGCACCAGCCCCGGGACCAGCGCGGCGTACCCGCCGTCGGCCACCGCGAACCCGAGCCAGGCCAGCCCGGCCGCCTGCGCCACGAGGCCGCCGGTGAGCAGGACCCGGACCCCGACCCGCGGCGCGAGCACGCCGGCGATCGGCGCGACGACCATGGGCGCCGCGGTCCACGGCAGGGTGCGCAGGCCGGCCTCGAGCGGGGAGTAGCCCTGCACGACCTGGAGGTACTGGGCGAGCAGGAACACGGCCCCGAACGCGCCGAGCGAGAACGCGAAGCCGGAGACGTTCGCGACGGAGAAGCTCCGCGACCGGAACAGCCGCAGCGGGACGAGCGCGTGCGGCGTCCGGGACTCGTGCCGCAGGAACAGCGCGAGGGCGACGACCCCGCCGACGACCGGGCCGAGCACGCCGGCCGACGTCCAGCCGTCCTCGTTGCCGTGCACGACGCCCCAGACGATCCCGAGGACGCCCGCCGCGGCGAGCACCAGCCCGAGCAGGTCGAGCCGCTGCGCGCGGCCCCGGCCCTCCGGCAGCGCCCGCAGGACGAGCGGCACGGCGACCAGGGCGACGGGCACGTTGATCCAGAACATGGCCTGCCAGGAGATGCCCTCGACGACCGCGCCGCCGACGACCGGCCCGAGCGCGACGCCGAGGCCGGACACGCCGCCCCACACGCCGATGGCCATGGCGCGCCGGGACGCCGGGACCGCCGCGGCGAGCAGGGTCAGCGACAGCGGCATGACCGCCGCGGCGCCGACGCCCTGCACGGCGCGGGCGGCGATCAGCGCGCCGGGGGAGCCGGCCAGCGCGGCGGCGATGGACCCGAGGGTGAACACCGCGATCCCGCCGAGGAAGGTGCGGCGGCGGCCCCAGCGGTCGCCGACGGTGGCGGCGGCGATCATCAGCGTCGCGAACGCCAGCGTGTAGGCGTTCACCACCCACTGCAGGTCGGTGAGGGTCGCGCCGAGCTCGGCCTGCAGGACGGGCAGCGCGCTGGTGACGACGAGGTTGTCCAGCGTCGCCATGAACATGGGCAGCGAGGCGGCCAGCAGCGCGACGGCGACCGGGACGGCGTGGGTCGTGCTGCGGCCGGCGGTGCCGCCGATGGCGGGTCCGCCCGGCGCGGCCAGGGGCGCGGCCGAGGGCGTGGCCCCGGGCGCGGCAGCGGCCCGCGGGTCTCCGGGGCTCCCGGCGACGGGGCCGCCCGGGGCGGTGGTGGGGGTCTGCGTCGACATCGGAGGCTCCTGTAAGCATCGGCTGATTACTTCGACCCGACGGACGTTAGTAATCGACTGATAACCTGTCAACCATGGACCTCGACCAGGCCGCCCGGCCCGCCCCCCGCGCCCCCCGCATGTCGGGGGACCAGCGGCGCGAGCAGATCCTCGCCGCGGCGGTCGAGGTGTTCGCCGAGGGCGGCTACGCCGGGACGACGACCGACCAGGTCGCGCGGGCCGCCGGGGTGTCGCAGCCGTACGTCGTGCGGCTGTTCGGGTCCAAGCAGCGGCTGTTCCTCGAGGCGTACCGGCACACCATGGAGCGGGTGCTCGGGGCGATGTCCGCCGTCGAGGCCGGTCCCGGCGCGGTCGAGCGCACCGGGCGCGCCTACGTCGAGCTCATGGCCGACCGCGACCTGCTGCGCGTCCTCATGCACGGCTTCACGGCTGAGGACCCGGAGGTCACCGCGCTCGCCCGGCACACCCTCGGCGAGGTCTTCCGGCTGTTCCGGCAGCGCGTCGAGCCCGACGACCCGGACGGCGACGAGACCGCGCGGCGGTTCGTGGCCGACGGCATGCTGATCAACGTGCTGCTCAGCTCGGACGGCTTCGCGCACGTCGGCGAGGACGCGGGGTTCGACGCGCTGCTGCGCTGCTTCGCGCCCGAGGTCGTCGCCGCGGGCACCGCCGCGGCCGGCGACCACGCCGGGGCGACGGCGTGAGCCCCGCGCGCGACCAGCGCCGCTCCGACCGCCCGCGCCGCCCGACGGCCCCCGACGGCCTGCTCGTCGTCGACAAGCCGCAGGGCTGGACCAGCCACGACGTCGTCGCGAAGGCGCGCGGGCTCGCGGGCACCCGCAAGGTCGGCCACGCCGGCACGCTCGACCCGATGGCCACCGGCGTCCTGGTGCTCGGCGTCGGCCGGGCGACCCGGCTGCTCACCTACGTCGTCGGCGCGGACAAGGAGTACACCGCGACGATCCGGATCGGCGTGACGACCACGACCGACGACGCCGAGGGCGAGCTCGTCGCGCGCGCCGACGCCTCCGGGGTGGCCCGCGCCGCGCTGGACGCCGGGGTCGCCGACCTGACCGGCCCGATCCAGCAGGTGCCCAGTGCCGTCAGCGCGATCAAGGTGGACGGGCAGCGCGCCTACGCGCGGGTCCGGGCGGGGGAGGACGTCGAGCTCGCGGCCCGGCCGGTGACGGTCTCGCGGTTCGACGTGCACGAGGTGCGCGAGGTCCCCGACGCGGACGGCTCGGGCGTCGCGGCGCTCGACGTCGACGTGACCGTCGTGTGCTCGTCGGGCACGTACATCCGCGCGCTGGCCCGCGACCTCGGCCGGGCGCTCGGCGTCGGCGGGCACCTGACGGCGCTGCGGCGGACGCGGGTCGGCGGGTACGGGATCGACGGCGCGCGCTCGCTCGACGACCTGGAGGCGTGGCCGGCCGACGTGCCGCTGGACACGCTGCCGCTCGCCGACGCAGCCCGGGCGACGTTCCCGGTGCGCGAGCTCACCGAGGCCGAGGCCCGGGCCCTGTCCTACGGCCAGCGGATCCCGGCGACGGGCACCGGTGCGGGCGTCACGGTCGCGGCGCTCTCCCCGGAGGGCACCCTCGCGGCGCTGCTGGAGGACCGCGGCCCGCACGCGCGCCCGGCCCTGGTGTTCACCGCCGCGACCTGACCCAGCACGCCGAGGTAGGGCCCCCGGGCCGAGGGAGGACCGCCCGCGGCCCTATCTCGGCGGAACGGTCCTCTCTCGGCGCTGGATGCGCCGACGACGTGGCGCGCGCCGGGCTCAGCCCAGCGCCGCCACCACGGACGCGACGCGGCGCTCCCGGGTCGCGTCGGTCTTCGCGCCCTCGACCGCCAGCACGTGCGCGCGCTGCTTCGAGTACGACAGCGCCGCCCACGCCTCGGCCACCGCGGGCCCGCCCGCGGCGAGCGCCGCCGCCAGGTCGGGCGGGACCTCGACGGTGCGGGGCGCGTCGTCGACCGCGAGGTCCACCTCGACGGGCTCGCCCGCCTCGATCCCCGCGGCGGCGCGGTTCGCCGCCGAGACGCCCACCCAGTACCCGCCCGAGTAGGGCGCGATCGAGCCGCGGTAGCGGTGCCCGTTGATCGTGACGACCACGGGCACCCGCTTCCCGCGTCCCAGCCCGGTGACGACGTCCTCGGGGACCTCGATGCCGGTGGTGGTGCCGCCGGTGGCGACGAGGGTGGTGCGGAGCGTGACCATGCGGGACCTCCGGGGGCGGACGCGTGGCGCGAGCGTAGCGCCGCGCCGCGCGGGCGCCCGCGCGGCGCACCCCGCGCGCCGTGGCAGGCTTGTCCCCGCGCCGCGACCCGCCGGCGCCGACCGCGCCGCGAGGCGCCGACCGACGGGAGAGCTGGTGCAGCGCTGGACGGACCTCGCGCAGGTCCCCGCGGACTTCGGGCCGTCGGTGGTGACGGTCGGCAACTTCGACGGGGTGCACCGCGGCCACGTCGGCGTGCTGACCCGGATGGTCGCGGACGCGCGCGCCGTGGGCGCCCGCTCGGTGGCCGTGACGTTCACGCCGCACCCGCAGCAGGTGCACCGCCCCGACACCGCCCCGCCGCTGCTGACCGGCGACGCCGACCGGCTCGAGCTCCTGGAGCAGACCGGCCTGGACGCCGTGCTGCTGCTGACGTACACCCTGGACTTCGCGCAGCAGACCGCCGAGGACTTCGTGCGCCGGTACCTCGTGGACGGGCTGCGCGCGCGCACCGTCGTCGTCGGGCGGGACGTGCGGTTCGGCCGGGGCAACGCCGGCGACCTCGCGACGATGGTCGAGCTGGGGGAGCGGTTCGGGTTCGCGGTCGAGGTGATCGAGGACGTGGCGCCGGACCCCGCGGACGCGCCCGGGGTCGAGCCCGACGACGCCGAGGGCGCGGCCGCGGCCCTCGCCGACCCGCTGCGCCGCCGCTGGTCGTCGACCTGGGTCCGGGAGCTGCTGGTGGCCGGCGACGTCCGCCAGGCCGCCCGCGTGCTCGGCCGCCCGCACCGGATGCGCGGCACGGTGGTGCACGGGGACAAGCGCGGTCGTGACCTCGGGTTCCCGACGGCGAACCTGTCGCAGGACGCCACGGGCATGGTCCCGGCCGACGGCGTGTACGCCGGCTGGCTGCGCCGTCCGGCCGTGCCCGCCGGGTCGCCGGACGCGGTGCTGCCCGCAGCGGTCTCCGTCGGCACCAACCCGACGTTCGCCGGGCTGCAGCGCCGGGTCGAGGCCTACGTGCTGGACCGGACCGACCTCGACCTGTACGGCGAGGAGGTCGTCCTGGAGTTCGTCGAGCGGCTGCGCCCGACGCTGCGGTTCGACTCGGTCGACGACCTGATCACGCGCATGCACGAGGACGTCGCCGGGGTCCGGGACGTGCTCGCCGGCGCCGCCGGCTGACCACCCGCACCTGGTAGACTCGCACAGCCGTCAGAACGGCCGCGGACCGAGAGCGCCCGGGTGGACCTGCCCCGGAGCACCGCGCAACGAGACAATCCAGGAGAGTCGTGCCCCTCGACAGCGCCACCAAGAAGTCCATCATGGCCGAGTACGCCACCCACGAGGGTGACACCGGCTCGCCGGAGGTCCAGATCGCGATGCTGACGCAGCGCATCAACGACCTCAACGAGCACCTCAAGACGCACAAGCACGACCACCACAGCCGCCGTGGGCTGCTGCTGCTGGTCGGCCAGCGTCGCCGCCTCCAGGCCTACCTGCAGAAGGTCGACATCGACCGCTACCGCAGCCTGATCCAGCGGCTCGGCCTGCGCCGATGACCGCGTGACCAGCCCGGACCCCGCGCGGGGTCCGGGCTGGTCCTGCGTCGGGCCCCGGGGTCCGGGACCCGACGCCAGCACCACCACAGCACCACTTCTCACTCCGCGCCGGTCGACGCGTCCGGTCCTCGGTAGTGGTTCCCGGAACCTCGTGTCCGGGTGCCTCGATCGAAGACCGCCGTGACCGGTCCGGCGCCTTCGAGACAAAGGAGGGCACCCGTGGAGGGTCCCGAGATCCAGTTCGCCGAGGCCGTGATCGACAACGGTCGCTTCGGCACCCGCACCGTCCGCTTCGAGACGGGCCGCCTGGCCAAGCAGGCCGCCGGCTCCGCGATGGCCTACCTCGACGGCGAGACGGCCCTGCTGTCCGCCACGACGGCCGGCAAGCACCCCAAGGACCAGTTCGACTTCTTCCCGCTGACGGTGGACGTCGAGGAGCGGCAGTACGCCGCGGGCAAGATCCCCGGCTCGTTCTTCCGCCGCGAGGGCCGCCCGTCCACCGAGGCGATCCTGGCCTGCCGCCTGATCGACCGCCCGCTGCGCCCCCTGTTCGTCAAGGGTCTGCGCAACGAGGTCCAGGTCGTCGTCACCGTGCTCGCGATCCACCCGGACGACGCGTACGACGTGCTGGCGATCAACGCCGCGTCCATCTCCACCCAGATCTCCGGCCTGCCGTTCTCCGGCCCGGTCGGTGCGGTGCGCATCGCGCTGATCGACGGCCAGTGGGTCGCGTTCCCGCGGTACACCGAGCGCGAGCGCGCGACGTTCGAGATCGTCGTCGCCGGCCGCGTGGTCGAGGGCGGCGACGTCGCGATCGCGATGATCGAGGCCGAGGCGCCCGAGAAGTCCTGGAACCTCATCAAGGACGAGGGCGGCGTCGCCCCGACCGAGGCCGTCGTGGCCGAGGGCCTCGAGGCGTCCAAGCCGTTCATCAAGGTCCTGGTCGAGGCGCAGCAGCAGCTCGCCGCGCAGGCCGCCAAGGAGACCCGCGACTTCCCGACGTTCCCGGACTACCAGCCGGACGCGTACGAGGCCGTCGAGGGCGCCGCCGAGGCGAAGATCCGCGAGGCCATGCAGATCGCCGACAAGCAGACCCGCGAGGGCCGCCTGGACGAGATCAAGGCCGAGGTCCTGGACCAGCTCGCCGCCTCCTTCGAGGGCCGCGAGAAGGAGCTGTCCGCCGCGGTGCGCTCGGTGACCAAGAAGGTCATCCGCCAGCGCATCCTCACCGACGGCTTCCGCATCGACGGCCGTGGCCTGCGGGACATCCGCACGCTGTCCGCCGAGGTCGAGGTCCTGCCCCGCGTGCACGGCTCGGCGCTGTTCGAGCGCGGCGAGACCCAGATCATGGGTGTCACCACGCTGAACATGCTCCGCATGGAGCAGCAGCTCGACACGCTGTCGCCCGAGACGCGCAAGCGCTACATGCACAACTACAACTTCCCGCCCTACTCGACCGGTGAGACCGGCCGCGTGGGCTCGCCGAAGCGGCGCGAGATCGGGCACGGCGCCCTCGCCGAGCGCGCGCTCATGCCGGTGCTGCCGAGCCGCGAGGAGTTCCCCTACGCGATCCGCCAGGTGTCCGAGGCCCTCGGCTCCAACGGCTCGACCTCGATGGGCTCCGTCTGCGCGTCGACCCTGTCGCTGCTGAACGCGGGTGTGCCGCTGCGCGCCCCCGTCGCCGGCATCGCCATGGGCCTCGTGTCCGACACGGTCGACGGCGAGACCCGCTACGCCGCGCTGACCGACATCCTGGGCGCCGAGGACGCGTTCGGCGACATGGACTTCAAGGTCGCCGGCACCCGCGAGTTCGTCACGGCCATCCAGCTCGACACCAAGCTCGACGGCATCCCCGCCTCCGTGCTGGCCGACGCGCTGACCCAGGCCAAGGAGGCGCGCCTCGCGATCCTCGACGTCATCAACGAGGCGATCGACACGCCCGACGAGATGTCGCCGAACGCCCCGCGCGTCATCACGGTGAAGGTCCCGGTCGACAAGATCGGCGAGGTCATCGGCCCGAAGGGCAAGATGATCAACCAGATCCAGGAGGAGACCGGCGCCGACATCTCGATCGAGGACGACGGCACGGTCTACATCGGCGCCACCGACGGTCCGTCGGCGGAGGCCGCGCGGGCGGCGATCAACGCGATCGCGAACCCGCACATGCCGGAGATCGGCGAGCGCTTCGTCGGCACGGTCGTCAAGACGACCACGTTCGGCGCGTTCATCTCGCTCTCGCCCGGCAAGGACGGCCTGCTGCACATCTCGCAGATCCGTCGCCTCGTCGGCGGCAAGCGCGTCGAGAAGGTCGAGGACGTCCTCGGCGTGGGCCAGAAGGTCCAGGTCGAGATCGGTGAGATCGACCCGCGCGGCAAGCTGTCGCTGCACGCCGTGGTCGAGGACGAGGCGCCCGCCGAGGGCGCCGAGTCGACCGAGCCGGCCGACGCCTGACGTGCCGCTGGACCTCCCTCTGGTCGCGCCCGGGCAGCCGGGCAGCGACCTGACCGCCGGGCAGGCGGGCGACGGATCCGTCCGTCGCTCCGTCCTGCCCGGCGGGGTCCGCCTGCTCACCGAGCACGTCCCCGGCGTGCGGTCCGCGTCCGTCGGGGCGTGGGTCGGCGTCGGCTCCCGGGACGAGTCCGACGGGCACCACGGCTCGACGCACTTCCTCGAGCACCTGCTGTTCAAGGGCACCGCGCGGCGCACGGCGATGGACATCGCCGAGGCGTTCGACGAGGTCGGCGGCGAGGCGAACGCCGCCACGGGCAAGGAGCACACCTGCTACTACGCCCGGGTGCTCGACGAGGACCTGCCGATGGCGGTCGACGTCATCAGCGACATGGTGACCTCCGCCCGCCTGGACCGCGACGAGCTCGAGACCGAGCGCGGCGTGATCCTCGAGGAGCTCGCCATGAACGACGACGACCCGAGCGACGTCGTGCACGAGCGGTTCGCGACGGTCGTCCTCGGCGACCACCCGCTCGGCCGGCCGATCGGCGGCACCCCGGACACGATCCGGGCCGTGCCGCGGGACGCCGTCTGGGAGCACTACCGGCAGCACTACCGTCCGGACACGCTCGTCGTGACCGCGGCGGGCAACGTCGACCACGACGCGCTGGCCGCGCAGGTCGCGCGGGCGCTGGCGGACGGCGGCTGGGACCTCGCCGACGGGGTCGCGCCGGCCGCGCGCCGGGGCTCGTCCGAGGCGCTGCCGGTGACCGCCGGCGCGTCCGAGGTCACCGTGCACCGCACCACCGAGCAGGGCAACGTGATCGTCGGCGGGACCGGCCTCACGGCCACCGACCCGCGCCGGTTCACGCTGTCCGTGCTGAACGCGGTGCTCGGCGGCGGCATGTCGTCGCGCCTGTTCCAGGAGATCCGCGAGAAGCGGGGCCTGGCGTACTCGACGTACTCGTTCGCGTCCGGCCACGCCGACACCGGCGTCTTCGGCCTGTACGCGGGCTGTGCGCCGGCGAAGATCGACGAGGTCACCGAGCTCATGGTGGCCGAGCTGGAGCGGCTCGCGGACGGCGGCATCACCGACGCCGAGCTGCGCCGGTCGGTCGGGCAGCTGTCCGGCAGCCTGGTGCTCGGCCTGGAGGACTCCGGGTCGCGCATGAGCCGGCTCGGCAAGTCCGAGCTGGTGCACGGCGAGCTGCTGTCCACGCAGGAGTCGCTCGACCGCGTGCGCGCGGTCACGGCCAACGAGGTGCAGGAGCTCGCCGCCGACCTCGCGTCGCGGCCGCGGTCCGTGGTGCGGGTCGGGCCGTTCGGCGGCTGACACCGACGGGCGCCGCCCACGCACGTCCAGGAGCCGGGTCCCCTCGCGGGGCCCGGCTCCTGCCGTCCCGGGCCGGAGGTCCCGTTCCGCCGCGCGCCGCGCGGGACGATGATGAGGGCATGGCCGCCGTCACCTCCGCCCGCCGCTCCGTCGCCGTCGCCCCCCGGTCGCCCGGGCTGGTCGAGGCGCTCTGGGTGGCCCGGGCGCCGCACGCCGCCCCGCCGCGGGTGGCGCTGCCCGACGGTCGGCCGTCCGCCGTCGTCCGGCTGGGGGCGCCGGCGCGCTGGGTGGACCCGCTGACCCGGGAGGCGGAGCCGGTCGGCAGCGTGCTGCGCGGCCCGCGGGTCGTCCCGGGCGTGGTGCTGCCCGCGGGGGACGCCGAGTCCTGGGAGGTGGGCGCGCGCCTGGCGCCGTGGGCGCTGTCCGCGCTGCACCCCGCGGGCTTCCTGGTGGACGAGCACCGGCCGCTGGGCGAGGCGCTCGGCCTGGACGAGCCCGCGCTGGCGGCGGGCATGCGCGCCGCCTGGGCCGCCGCCGCCGGGGACGGCGAGGCCGCCGCGGCCGCCGCCTGCGTGGCGGTGCTGGAGGACGCGCTCGCCGCGGCGGTGCGGCGTCCCGTGCCGGCCGCCGACCGGGACGCCGTGGACCGGGTCGCCCGGTACGCCGACGCGGAGCGCGGCCTGGTCCGGCCGGTGGACCTGGCCCGGGAGGTCGACCGCTCGCTCGCCGGGCTGCACGCGCTGCTCGCGGCGCACGTCGGGCTGAGCCCGTCGGCGTTCCTGTCGACCGTCCGGCTGTCCTGCGCGGTGCGCGAGCTCGGGGTCGACGACCGCGGCGACGCCGTCGGCGTGGTCCGGGTGCTGCGCGCCTACGCGGACGCCGGCTACCCGCAGCGGGAGGTCGAGCGGTTCACGGGGCTGCCCGCGCTGGACCTGCGCCGGGCGGTCCGCGGCATGGAGGACGTGCTCGCGACGGCGTAGCGCTCGCATAGGCTGCGACGGTGAGCGAAGCGATCACGGTGGCCGTGCTGGGCGCGGCCGGCCGCATGGGACGGACCGTCGTCGACGCCGTGGAGTCGGCGCCCGACCTGGAGCTGGTGGCGGCGCTGGAGCACGGCGACGACGTCGGCGCGGTCGCCGCGACCGGCGCGCGGGTCGCGGTGGACTTCACGGTCCCGGCGGTCGCCGAGGCCAACGTGCGCTCGCTCGTCGCCCAGGGGGTGCACGCGGTCGTCGGCACCACCGGCTGGACCGCCGAGTTGCTGGCGCGGGTCGAGGCCGACCTCGCGGAGCGCCCGGGCGTGGGCGTGCTGATCGCGCCGAACTTCGCGCTCGGCGCGGTGCTGGCCATGGCGTTCGCCGCCCGGGCCGCCCGCTGGTTCGAGTCGGTCGAGGTCGTCGAGCTGCACCACCCCGACAAGGTCGACGCCCCGTCGGGCACCGCCCGGCACACGGCGGCGGCCATCGCGGCGGCCCGCCGCGACGCCGGGCTGGGCCCGGTCCCGGACGCCACCACGACCGCCCTCGACGGCGCGCGCGGCGCGGACGTCGAGGGGGTGCGGGTGCACGCGGTGCGGCTGCGCGGGCTCGTCGCGCACGAGGAGATCCTGCTCGGCAACGCCGGGGAGCAGCTGACGATCCGGCACGACTCGTTCGACCGCGTGTCGTTCATGCCCGGCGTGCTGCACGCCGTCCGGCAGGTGGGGTCGCGCCCCGGGCTGACGGTCGGCCTCGAGCACTACCTGGACCTGGGCTGAGCGGCGTGGCGGACCCCCGGGAGCCCGCTGCCCGCGACGACGGGCCCGAGCCCGCCCCTGGCGGCCGGCGCCGCACCGGGCTGGTCGCCGCGATCGCCCTCACCGCGCTGCTCGGCCTGTACCTGTGGCTGGTCGCGGGCCGCGCGGTCGCGCTGATCCGCACCGGCGAGCCCGTCGGCGTCGGACTGGGTGCCGCGTTCGCGCTGCTGCCGCTGCTGGTGCTGGGCCTGGTCGCCCGCGAGTGGCTGCTCGCGGTCGACGTGCAGCGGATGGCCGACACGCTCGCCGCGCGCGGCGAGCTGCCAGTCGACGACCTGCCGCGCAGCCCCGGCGGCCGGATCGACCGCGCGGCCGCGGCCGGGCAGTTCGAGGCGGCGCGCGCCGAGGCCGAGGCGGCGCCGGACGGCGACTGGGGCACCTGGTACCGGCTGGCGTTCGCGTACGACGCCGCCGGGGACCGGAAGCGCGCCCGCGCGGCCCTGCGGCACGCCTCGCGCGTGCACCGCGGCCGCGCCGCCGCGGGCGAGGCCCCGCGCGGCCTGTCCTGACCCCACCCGCGGCCGCGCGGCCGCGTCAGGCGGGGGTCAGGTACGCGCGCAGGGCGTCCGCGGGCATCGGGCGGGCCACCAGGAACCCCTGCACCAGCGGCACCCCCGCGGCGCGCAGCGCGTCGAGCTGTGCGTCCGACTCCACGCCCTCGGCCACGACGGTCATGCCCTGCTCGACGGCCATCCGGTGCACGAGCTCGACCAGCAGCGCGTCCAGCGGGTCGTCGAGCATCCCGGCCACCACGGACCGGTCGATCTTCAGCACGTCCACGGGCAGCCGCGTGACCTGGCGCAGCCCCGACATCGCCCCGCCGAGGTCGTCCAGCGCGATCGGCACCCCCGCGGCGCGCAGGGCGGCGAGCGCGGGCAGGGCGCCGGCGACCTGCGCCTCGGTCGCGGCCTCGGACAGCTCCAGGCGGACGCCGGCGTGCGGCGTGCCCGTCGCGTCCAGCACCCCGAGCACCCGGTCGGCGAGCAGCGGGTCCTCCAGGGCGGTGGGGGACAGGTTCACGTTCACCACCGCGGGGGCGTCGTCGCCGAGCGCGGCCCGCCAGGCGGCCCGGTCGGCGCACGCCCGCTCCAGGACCCACAGGTCGAGCTCCAGGGACAGCCCCGCCCGCGCGGCCCGGTCCAGCGGTGCCACGGGGCCCGCCAGCCGCCCCTCGGCGTCCCGGGAGCGCAGCAGGGCCTCGACCTCGCGCACCGACCCGTCGGCGGTGCCGGCGATCGGCTGGTAGTGCACCTCCAGCGCCGCGAGGTCGAGCCCGGGCAGCGCCGCCAGCCCCGCGAGCCCGACCGGTCCGGCGCCGGGGCCGGAGTCGGCGCCGGCCAGCCGCACCCGGTCGCCGCCGGCCTTCTTGGCGCCGTACATCGCGAGGTCGGCGTCGCGCAGCAGCCGGTCGTGGTCGACGTGCGCGCCCGCGCCGAGCGCCAGCCCGACCGACACCCGGGAGTGCGCGGGGACCGGCAGGCCGGGGTCGTGCGCGGCGATCGCGGACCGCAGCACCTCGCCGAGGTCCAGCGCGCGCACGCGCCAGGGGTCGTCGGGCGTCTGCGCGGGCAGCAGCCGCGCGAGCGCGAACTCGTCGCCGCCGAGCCGCCCGACCACGTCGCCGGGCTGCGCCGACGCGGCGAGCCGGGTGGCGACCGAGTGCAGCAGCGCGTCGCCGAACGAGTGCCCCAGGGTGTCGTTGACCTCCTTGAGCCGGTCGAGGTCGAGGAACGCCAGGACCACCGCGCCGCCGTCGTCGCGCGCGGACGCGCACAGCTCGCGCAGCCCGTCGACGAACCGCGCCCGCGAGGTCACGCCGGTGAGGTGGTCGTGCGACGCCTCGTGCGCGAGCTCGGCGGCCAGGGCCTCCATGAGCGTCGTCGGGTCGAGGATGCCGACCGGCCCGCCGTCCGGGCCGGTGACCATCATGTCCTGGTAGCCGTCGCCCCCGACCAGCCGCTCGGCGGCCTCGGTCAGCGAGGCCCGGACGTCGACCCACGGCACCTCCCAGCGGGCGACGTCGGCGACGGGCCGCCGGCCCCACAGCGACCGCCCGAACCCGTATCGGCCGGTCATCGTGGTGAGGAAGTCCTTGCGGGCGACCATCCCGTACGGGCCGCCTGCCTCGCGCGGGGCGACGAGGACCGAGGAGCCGGTCCACCGGGTGCGGAAGCCGACGTCCACCGCCTCGCAGGAGTCGGTCGGGGCGACGACGACGGGGGCGGAGACCAGGTCGGACAGGAGCCGGCCGCGGTCGGCACGCCGCCAGGGCGCGCGGGTCTGGGGGGACACGCCCGCACGATCGCCCGCCGGGGCGCTGACCTGAGCCGTCGCCGCGCGCCGTCGCCGGCTGTTCGCGCGCCGTTCACCCCGCGCCGCCCGACCGGGTGACGCGGTCACCCGCCCGGGCGCGCCCGGCCGCGCCCGCCGGGCGGCACCGGCGGCACCGGGTGGCACCGGGTCAGATGCTGGCGCCCCAGAGGTGCTCGACGATCTCGCGGGGGTCGTCCTGCTCGCCGAGCACCCGCGTCGCGCCGACGTCGCCCAGGCCCGCGGAGCCGAGGAACTGCTCGCGCGCGGTGTCGCCCTGGACGACCCAGGTCTGCACGCTGGTGGCGCGGTCCTCGTCCCGCAGCAGGTCGACGACGGCGGCGAGCAGCCGGGAGCCGTGGCCGAGCCGGCGCTCGGCGGGGTCCACCTCGAGCGCGAGGATCTCGCCGCCCGGGGTGTCGTCGCCGGACCCGGGCGGCGCGGTGACGGGCGCGACGGACGCGAACCCGACGAGCCGCGGCCCGTGCATCGCCACCAGCACCCGGTAGCCGCGCCCGGGCGGCGACGCGATCGCGGTGGCCCACTGGTCGGCGACCCGCGCCGGGTCGACCCGGTCCAGCACGTCCTCGCCGACGAGCTCGCCCAGGGTCGCGCGCCAGGCCGCGACCTGCACGGCCGCGACGGCGCCCTCGTCCCCGGGCACGGCGGGGCGGACGGAGACGTCGGAGGTGGCGGCGAGCAGGGGGTCCATGCCGGTCACAATGCCACGTACACCGGCTCGAGGTACTCCTCGATCCCGGCCTCGCCGCCCTCGCGGCCGATGCCCGAGGACTTGACGCCGCCGAACGGCGCGCTGGCGTCGGAGACCATGCCGCGGTTGATCCCGAGCATCCCCGCCTCGACGCCCTCGGCCAGCCGCATGACCCGGTCGACGTCCTTCGTGTAGGCGTACGCGACGAGGCCGAACTCGGTGCCGTTCGCGAGCCGCAGGCCGTCGGCCTCGTCGCCGAACGTCACGACCGGCGCCACCGGGCCGAAGATCTCCTCCCGCACGGCGCGGGCGTCCTCGGGCACCCGGTCGAGCACGGTCGGCGGGTAGAAGTACCCGCGCCGGCCGGGGCGCTCGCCGCCGGTGCGCACCCGCGCGCCGTCGTCGGCCGCCTCGGTCACCAGCTCCTCAACCCGGTCGACCGCGGCCTTCTCGATGAGCGGCCCGACGGCCACGTCCGGGGCGGTGCCCGGGCCCATGACCAGGCGCTCGAACGCGGCGGTCAGCCGGTCGGCGAACTCGGCGGCCACCGGCTCCTGGACGAGGAACCGGTTGGCCGCGACGCAGGTCTGGCCGGCGTTGCGCATCTTGGCGGCGACGGCGCCCTCGACTGCCGCGTCCAGGTCGGCGTCCGCGAACACCAGGAACGGCGCGTTCCCGCCGAGCTCCATCGAGGTGCGCAGCACGTTGTCCGCGGCCTGCTTCAGCAGCGAGCGCCCGACCTCCGTCGACCCGGTGAACGACAGCTTGCGCAGCCGCGGGTCGGCGATCACGGGCTCGGTCAGCGCGCGCGAGGACGAGGTCGGCAGCACGTTGATCACGCCGGCCGGCAGGTCGCGGGCGTCGAGCTCGGCACGGACGATCTCGGCGAAGTACGCGGTGGTCAGCGGGGTGAGCTGCGCCGGCTTGATGACCACCGGGCAGCCGGCGGCGAGCGCGGGCGCGACCTTGCGGGTGATCATCGCGATCGGGAAGTTCCACGGCGTGATGAGCAGCGCCGGGCCCACCGGCCGCCGGAGCACGAGCTGGTGGTGCGTCCCGGCGGGGGCCCGGCGGGTCAGGCCGTCCAGCCGCACCGCCTGCTCGGAGTACCAGCGCACGAACTCCGCCGCGTACTGCACCTCCGCGCGCGCCTCGGCGAGCGGCTTGCCGCCCTCGGCCGTGATGAGCGCCGCCAGGTCCTCCGCGCGGGCGACCATCGCGTCGAACACCGAGCGCAGCACGTCCGACCGGGTGCGCGGGGCCACCGCGCGCCACGCCGGGAACGCCCGGTGCGCCGCGTCGAGCGCCGCGAGCCCGTCCGCGGGCGTGGCGTCCGCCACCTCGAACAGCACGTCGGTGGTCGCCGGGTCGGCCACGGCGAACGTGCCGCCCCCGGTCGCGTGCCGCCACTCGCCGTCGATCAGCAGGCCGGTGGGCGTGTGGGCGGCGACGTACGGGGGCAGCGGCGAGGTCATGCGGCCCAGTGTCGACCCGGACCTCGTCGACGGCGACCGCCGGACCTCCCGGGTCGCGGGGGCGCGAGTCTCTACGATGGCCCCATGACGACCCCCGCCGGCCCGATCGAGACGCCCTACGAGGACCTGCTCCGGCTGGTGCTGGAGACCGGCACCCCGAAGGCGGACCGCACCGGCACCGGGACCCGCAGCGTGTTCGGGCACCAGATGCGGTTCGACCTGCAGCAGGGGTTCCCGCTCGTCACCACCAAGCGCGTGTTCCTGCGCGGGCTGACCGAGGAGCTGCTCTGGTTCCTGCGCGGCGAGCGCAACGCGCGGACCCTGCAGGAGAAGGGGGTGCACATCTGGGACGAGTGGGCTGCCGAGGACGGCGACCTCGGCCCGGTGTACGGCGTGCAGTGGCGGTCCTGGCCGACGCCCGACGGCGGCACGATCGACCAGCTCGCGCAGGTGCTCGACGGCCTGCGCCGCGACCCCGACTCGCGCCGGCACATCGTCTCGGCGTGGAACGTGGCGGACATCCCGTCGATGGCGCTCGCGCCCTGCCACGCGTTCTTCCAGTTCTACGTGGCGCACGGGAAGCTCTCCTGCCAGCTCTACCAGCGGTCGGCGGACCTGTTCCTGGGCGTGCCGTTCAACATCGCGTCCTACGCCCTGCTCACGCACATGGTCGCGCAGCAGGTGGACCTGGAGGTCGGCGACTTCGTCTGGACCGGCGGCGACTGCCACATCTACGACAACCACGTCGACCAGGTCCGCGAGCAGCTGACCCGGGAGCCGTTCCCGGCCCCGCGCCTGGTCCTGCGCAAGGCCCCGAGCCTGTTCGAGTACACCTACGAGGACGTGGCGATCGAGAACTACCAGCACCACCCGGCCATCAAGGCCCCCGTAGCGGTCTGACTCGCGCGGACCCCTCCTGGTCCGCTCGGAGCCTCCGAACGGACTCGGGACGTACGGCGCGGGATCGTGGTGGTCCGCGGTGCACCACGAGTCCGCGCGCCCCACTCCGGGTGCGTCCGGAGGCTCCGAGCGGATCCCTCGGGCAGGGGTCAGGGGAGGCCGAGCCAGCGGAGCAGGGCCGCCGTGGCGGCGGCCAGCAGCACCACCAGGACGAACGGGGCGCGCAGCAGCAGCGCCACCGCCGCGACCGCGAGCGCCGCGAGGCGGGCGTCGAGCGCGAGCGCGCCGCCGCCGGTGGCCGTCTGCACGGCCACCAGTGCGGCCAGCAGCGCCGCCGTCACCAGCGCGGCGGTGCGCACCACCCGGGGCCGCTCCAGCAGGGCGCGGGGGACCAGGTGCCCGGCGACCTTGGTCGCGAGCACGACGACCGACGCGGCGAGCACCGCCCACCACACGGCGAGCCGGCTCACGGGGTCACCACCGGGGCCGCGTCGTCGTCGCCGCCCCCTGCGCCCGCACCCCCGCCGGGGCCGCGCCCGGCGCCCGCGCCGCCTCCGTCCAGCGCGCCGACGACCACCGCCAGCGCCGCCGCCGCGAGCACCGGCACCCCGGCGGGCACGACGGGTGTGAGCGCCAGGGCCAGCGCCGCGGCCGCGACGGCCACGACGCGGACCGTGCGGGTCGCCCGCCGGTCGTCGCCGGAGAGCCGCGGCCACAGCAGGGCCAGGAACGCCGCCCCGGCGGCCGCGTCCAGCCCGTACCGGCGCGGGTCGCCCAGCGCGTCGCCGAGCAGCGCCCCCAGCAGCGAGAACGCGTTCCACAGCACGAACACCCCGGCGCCGGTCCACCAGAACCCCGCGCGCGTCGCCGCCGGGGTCGGCTGCGCGGTGGCCACCGCCGTGGACTCGTCGATGGTCAGGTGCGCCGCGAGCAGCCGCCGCCAGCCGGAGGCGCCCAGCAGCGGGGCCACCTGCACCCCGTACAGCCCGTTGCGCGCCCCGAGCAGCCCCGCGGTCGCCACGACCGCCCCGATCCCGCCGCCGGCGCCCACGACGCCCACCGCCGCGAACTGCGAGCCGCCGCTGAACATGAGCAGGCTCAGCGCCATCGTCTGCGGGACGTCCAGGCCGGCGGCGACGGAGAGCGCACCGAACGAGACGCCGTACAGCCCGGTGGCCACGGAGACGGACAGGGCGGTGCGGACGGCCGACCGGACGGCGGGGTCCGGGTCCGCGGCCGAGGAGCGGGCGGGCACCCGACGAGGGTAGGACGTCCCGCCCGGGCGGTCGGCGGGGCGTCCACCCGCTGACCGCCGGGTGACGCCGCGGAACCCCAGGTGAACGACCCGGGAAGCCTTGCGGAACGCACCCCGGCACCCCTCGTCCCCGGTGGCGCGGCCGGGGCAGGGTGGCCAGGGCCGGCGACGGAGCGGGCCAGCACCCTGCCCCCTGAACGAAGCGGACTCCTCCCCGTGACCTCTGCCGACGTCCTCGCCCCGCCGCCGGCGGCCGCGCCCCCGCGCGCGCCCCGGCACCGCGGTGCGCTCCAGACGCGCCGCCGCCGGTCGGCGCTGCTCTGGTTCCTCCTGCTCGCCGGGCCCAACATGGCCCTGCTGCTGGTGTTCGTCTACCGGCCGCTGATCCAGTCGTTCTACCTGTCCACGCTGCAGTGGAACCTCGGCTCGCCCGTGGCCCGGAACATCGGGCTGGGCAACTACGTCGAGCTGTTCACCTCGCGGAACTTCACGCAGGTGGTGACGACCACGGTCGTGTTCACGGTCGCGACGGTCGGCGGCGCGATGCTGCTGGGCCTCGGCCTCGCCGTGCTGCTCAACCAGAAGCTCCGCGGCCGCGGCTTCGCCCGGACCGTGGCGTTCGCGCCCTACGTGCTGTCCGGCTTCGCGGTCGGCATCCTGTGGCTGTTCATCTTCGACCCGCGGTACGGCCTGATGCGCGAGGTGCTCAGCTGGGTCGGGGCCTCCTCGCCGCAGTGGTACACCCAGCGCCCGTGGCCGCTGGTCATGGTGATCGTCGTCTACCTCTGGAAGAACCTCGGGTACGTCGCGCTGATCTACCTGGCCGGCCTGCAGTCGGTCCCGCAGGACCTCAAGGACGCGGCGGCTCTCGACGGGGCGTCGTCCGCCCGGACGCTGCGGTCGATCATCCTGCCGCTGCTCACCCCGACCTCGTTCTTCCTGCTGGTCACGATGCTGCTGGCCTCGCTGCAGTCGTTCGACATCATCAAGGCGATGACCCAGGGCGGCCCGCTCGGGTCCACCACGACGCTCATGTACTCCGTGTACCAGGAGAGCTTCGTCAACGGCCGCGCGGGCTACGCCTCCGCCGTCGCCACGGTCCTGTTCCTCGTGCTGCTGGCCGTCACCGCGGTGCAGATGCGGTTCGTCCAGCGGAAGGTCCACTACGCATGAGCGTCCTGACCCCGAAGCGGCCGGCCGCCGCCCCGACCAC
>NZ_JAANNB010000045.1 GCF_011603975.1 Cellulomonas sp. IC4_254
CGGGGACGGGCACGGCGGGCTCCTCGGGTGTCGTCGGTCCGGGAGCGGGGTCAACGCCCGGGCCGGCCGCCGGGTTCCCGGCCCGTGCCCTCAGTCCTCCGCCGGCTCCTTCGGGCGGTCGCGGTCCTTGCTCGGCTGCACCCGCTTGGGCTCGCCCGGCATCTTCGGGTACTCCGGCGGGTACGGCAGGTCGCCCAGGTCGTGGTCCCGCTCGTCCTTCGCGGCCAGCTCCAGCAGCCCGTCCAGCACCCCGGGGGCGACCGCGTCGGTGCCCTCGGCGGGCGCGGTGCGCGCGACCAGCGGCGCGAACAGGTCGCCGACCTCCGCGAACCGCGCGGGCATCGTCGTGACGTCGAAGTCGTCCGGGTGCACGTCGGCGACCTCCTCCCAGCGCAGCGGCGCGGAGACGGTGGCGCGGCGGTTCGGGCGGACGGAGTACGCGGACGCGATCGTGCGGTCGCGGGCCATCTGGTTGTAGTCGACGAAGATCGCCTCGCCGCGCTCCTCCTTCCACCACTTCGTCGTGACCTGCCCGGGCAGCCGGCGCTCGAGCTCGCGGCCCAGCGCGATCGTCGCCCGGCGGCACTGCGTGAACGACCAGCGCGGCTCGATGGGCACGAAGATGTGGATGCCGCGGCCGCCGGAGGTCTTCGGGAACCCGGTCAGCCCGTGCTCGGCGAGGATCTCCCGCACGTGCGGGGCGACCCGGGCGGCGTCGTCGAAGGTCGTGCCGGGCTGCGGGTCGAGGTCGATCCGGAGCTGGTCCGGCGCCTCGACGTCGGCGCGGGTCACCGGCCACGGGTGGAAGGTCAGCGTGCCGAGGTTCGCGGCCCAGGCGACGACGGCGAGCTCGGTCGGCGTCACCTCGTCGGCGGTACGGCCGGACGGGAACGTGATCGTCGTCGACTCGACGTAGTCCGGCGCGCCCTGCGGGACCCGCTTCTGGAAGAACGCGTCGCCCTTGTTGTCCATGCGGGTCGACAGCTTCGCGCCCTCGAACCAGCCGCGCGGCCAGCGCTCCAGCGTCGTCGGGCGGTCGCGCAGCGCGCCGAGGATGCCGTCGCCGACGCTCACGAAGTACCGGACGACGTCGATCTTGGTCAGGCCGCGGTCGGGGAAGTAGACCTTGTCGGGGTTGGAGACCCGCACGGTGCGGCCGCGCACCTCGATCTCCTCGGCGGGCACCTTCGACGGGCTCATGGGGGTCACGCTAGGGCCGACCGCCGACGCGCGCACCCCTCCCGCGGCGACCCGGGGCCTCAGGCGGCGGGGGTCGCGCCGCCCGCGGCCAGCGCGGCGTCCAGGTCCGCGAGGATCCGCCGGCACTCCTCGACGTCCCAGGGCGTGCCCGCGATCTCGAACTCGAACAGCACCGGGCGGCCGGACCGGGCCGCGACGTCCCGCGCGGCGTGCTGGTAGTACCGGCCGAAGTTCCGGTTCCCGCTGCCGATCACGCCGACCAGGCGGCGGCGGTTCACCGGGGAGCGCAGGAACCGGCGCACCGCCTCGGGGATGGTGTCGTTGGCCTCGTTGCCCGTCTTGTACGACGGCGTGAGCAGCACCCAGGGCCCGTCGGCCTCCGACTGCCGGACCTCGCGGACCGACAGGTCGAGCACGGGGCGGTCCAGCCGCTCCGCGAACGACCGCACGAGCCCGGAGGCGGACGAGTAGAAGTACACCGGGGTCTGCCGCACGCTCACACCTCCGACCCTCCCCGCCGCGCCCCCGCGGCGCCGGGGACCTACGTCCCGCGCCCGCTCCGAGCCCTCTCTGCGCCGAGCGGGCAGCAGGTGTCCCCTCACGGTCCCGCGAAGGGACATCGACTGCCCACTCGGCGGGGTCGGCGCCGGGACGCAGGACGGCCGGGCACCCCCGTGGGGTGCCCGGCCGTCCCGGCGGGTCAGCGCGGGGTCAGAGCTGGTCGCCCGTGCCGCTCTCGCTCGGGGCGCTCGCGTCCGAGGCCGGGGCGGAGCCGCCGCGGGCCGCCGCGATCGACTCGTGCGCCGCCGCGACCACCGCGTCCGCCGTGATGCCGAACTCCTCGTACAGCGTCTCGTACGCCGCCGAGGCGCCGTAGTGCTCGAGCGACACGGCGCGGCCGGCGTCGCCGAGGATCTTCCACCAGGACAGCGCGATGCCGGCCTCGACGGAGACGCGGGCCTTCACCGAGGACGGGAGCACCGACTCGCGGTAGGCCTCGTCCTGCTCGGCGAACCACTCCAGCGACGGCGCCGAGACCACGCGGGTCGGGACGCCGGCGGCCTCGAGGGTCTCGCGGGCCGCGACGGCCAGCTGCACCTCGGAGCCGGTGCCGATGAGGATGACCTCCGGCGTGCCGGAGGACGCCTCGAGCAGCGTGTACGCGCCGCGGGCCACGCCCTCGGCGGACGCGAAGCCCTCCTCGCCGCGGGGGAACGTCGGGACGTTCTGCCGGGTGAGGATGAGCGCGGCGGGGCCGTCGGTGCGCTCGAGGATCGCCTTCCACGCGTGCGCCGTCTCGTTGGCGTCGGCGGGGCGGACGACCGCGAGGCCCGGGATGGCCCGGACGGCGGTGAGGTGCTCGACCGGCTGGTGGGTCGGGCCGTCCTCGCCGAGGCCGATCGAGTCGTGCGTCCACACGTAGATGGCCGGCACGCCCATCAGCGAGGCCAGGCGGACCGCGCCGCGCATGTAGTCGGAGAACGTGAAGAACGTGCCGCCGTACGGCCGGGTGAGGCCGTGCAGGGCGATGCCGGACAGGATCGCGCCCATGCCGTGCTCGCGGATGCCGAAGTGCAGCGTGCGGCCGTACTGGTCGCCCGCGAACTCGTGCGTGGAGCGCTCGGCGGGGATGAAGGACGGCTCGCCCTTCATGGTGGTGTTGTTCGAGCCGGCGAGGTCGGCGGAGCCGCCCCAGAGCTCGGGCAGCACCGGCGCGAGGGCGGACAGCACCTCGCCGGAGGCGGCGCGGGTGGCGACGGCCTTGCCGGCGGGGAAGGTCGGCAGCGCGTCGGCCCAGCCGGCGGGCAGCTTGCCCGCGCGCAGGCGCTCGAGCAGCTCGGCGCGCTCCGGGTTGGCCTCGCGCCAGGCGTCGAAGCCCTTCGTCCACTCGGCCTTGGCGGCGGCGCCGCGCTCGAGGGCCTTGCGGGTGTGCGCGATGACCTCGGGGTCGACGTCGAAGGACTTCTCCGGGTCGAAGCCGAGGACCTCCTTGAGGCCGCGGACCTCGTCGGTGCCGAGCTTCGAGCCGTGCGAGCCGTGGGTGTTCTGCTTGGTCGGCGACGGCCAGGCGATGATCGTGCGCAGGCCGATGAACGACGGGCGGTCGGTGACGGCCTTGGCGGCCTCGATCGCGGCGTGCAGCGCGTCCACGTTCTCCGTGTACTCGCCGCCCTCCGTCCAGTCCACGAACTGCACGTGCCAGCCGTAGGCCTCGTAGCGCTTGACGACGTCCTCGGTGAACGCGATCTCGGTGTCGCCCTCGATCGAGATGTGGTTGTCGTCCCAGATCGCGATGAGGTTGCCGAGCTTCTGGGTGCCGGCGATGGACGACGCCTCGGAGGACACGCCCTCCTGCAGGTCGCCGTCGGAGCAGATCGTGTAGACGAAGTGGTCGAACGGGCTGGTGCCCGGGGCCGCCTCGGGGTCGAGCAGGCCGCGCTCGCGGCGCGCCGCCATCGCGAAGCCGACCGCGGAGGAGATGCCCTGGCCCAGCGGGCCGGTGGTGATCTCGACGCCCTTGGTGTGCTTGTACTCGGGGTGGCCCGGGGTCTTCGAGCCCCAGGTGCGCAGCGCCTCGATGTCCTCGAGCTCCAGGCCGAAGCCGGCCAGGTAGAGCTGGATGTACTGCGTCAGCGACGAGTGGCCCGCCGACAGGATGAACCGGTCCCGGCCCAGCCACTGCGGGTCGGCCGGGTCGTGCCGCAGCACGTTCTGGTAGAGCAGGTACGCCGCCGGGGCCAGGCTGATCGCCGTGCCGGGGTGGCCGTTGCCGACCTTCTCCACCGCGTCGGCGGCCAGGACACGCACCGTGTCGACGGCCTTGACGTCGAGCTCGGTCCAGCCGACCTGCTGGGCCACAGGAGCCTTCGCGTTCACCGCACCTCATTTCCGCCCGGACCTCGGCGGCCCGGATCATCGGGGGTTGCTGCCCGCCCGGTCGCTGGGCGGCCGCGGGCACTGCCACCGAGCCTAGACTCCTGCGCCCGGCGTGCAGGACATGGGGCCCAGGCGTCCGGTCGGCGGACCGGGTAACCGACAGGCGGACACGCGTCTCGTGCGTCGGACGGTTGACCTACGCTTGACCGGTGACCGACCCCCAGCCCTCGCTCGAGGCCCGCCGTGGCCTCGCGCGCCACGAGGTCCCCGACCCGTTGCGCAACGACGTCCGGATGCTCGGCGAGTTCCTCGGCCGCGTCATCCGCGAGTCCGGCGGCGACGACCTGTTCGACGACGTGGAGCGCGTCCGCGCGCTGACCATCCGCGCGCACGACGAGCAGGACCTGACCGCGCTCACGGAGGCGGAGGAGCTCGTCGACTCCTTCTCCATCGAGCGCGCGCAGCAGGTCGCCCGTGCCTTCACGTGCTACTTCCACCTGGCGAACCTCGCCGAGGAGCACCACCGCGTCCGGGTGCTGCGCGCCCGCGAGGCGGAGCTCCCGGCGGGCGAGCTGATGCAGGACGACTCGCTGCCCGCGGCGGTCGAGGCGCTGGCCGGCGAGGTCGGCCGCGACGAGGCCGTGCGCCGGCTGCAGGAGCTCGAGTTCCGCCCGGTGCTCACCGCGCACCCGACGGAGGCCCGCCGCCGCTCGGTGTCCCGGGCGATCAGGCGCATCTCCGACCTGCTGGCGGAGCGCGACGCGCTGGCCGCCGGCGGCACCTCCCGCGCGGAGAACGACCGCCGCATCCTCGAGGAGATCGACACGCTGTGGCGCACGTCGCCGCTGCGGGCGCAGAAGCCCACGGTGCTGGACGAGGTCCGCACCGTGATGAACATCTTCGACACCACGCTGTTCGACACGTTCCCGACCGTGTACCGCCGCCTGGACGACTGGCTGTCCGGCGAGGGCGCGGGGCGCCGGGAGCCGGCGGTCCGCCCGTTCGTGCGGCTCGGCTCGTGGATCGGCGGCGACCGCGACGGCAACCCGAACGTCACCGCCGAGGTGACCCGGGCCGCCGCGGCGCTGGCCAGCGAGCACGTGCTGACCGCGCTGGAGGACTCGGCGCGGAAGATCTCCGCGAAGCTCACCCTCGACGACACCGGCACCCCGGCCAGCGCGGAGCTCACCGCGCTGTGGCACCGGCAGCGGGACCTCTCCGAGGACGCCGCGACCAAGGCCGCCGCCGAGGTGCGGCACCAGCCGCACCGCCGCGCGCTGCGGATGGTCGCGGAGCGGATCGCCGCCACCCGGCGCCGGGACGCGGACCTGTCGTACGCGGGCCCGGAGGAGCTGCTGGCCGACCTCGACGTCGTGCAGCGCTCCCTGGAGGCCGCGGGCGCGACCCGCGTCGCGTTCGGCGACCTGCAGAAGCTCATCTGGCAGGTGCAGACCTTCGGGTTCCACCTGGCCGAGCTCGAGGTGCGCCAGCACTCCCAGGTGCACGCCGCCGCGCTCGCGGACGTCGAGGCCAAGGGCCTGGACGGCGACCTGGAGCCGCGCACGGTCGAGGTGCTCGACACCTACCGCGCCATCGGCGCCGTGCAGCGCCGGTACGGCGTCGCGGCGGCCCGCCGGTACATCGTGTCGTTCACGCAGGCGCCGGAGCACCTGGCCGCGGTCTACCAGCTCGCCGAGCTGGTGTTCCCGGACCCGGCGACCCGCCCGGTGATCGACGCGATCCCGCTGTTCGAGACGTTCGCGGACCTCGAGGCCAGCGTCGACATCCTCGAGTCGATGCTCACGCTGCCCGCCGTGCAGCAGCGCCTCGCGGAGAACGGCCGGCGGGTCGAGGTCATGCTCGGCTACTCGGACTCGTCCAAGGACGTCGGCCCGGTGGCCGCGACGCTGGCGCTCGACGTCGCGCAGAGCCGGATCGCCGAGTGGGCCGCGAAGCACGACCTCAGCCTCACGCTGTTCCACGGCCGCGGCGGCGCCCTCGGCCGTGGTGGCGGCCCGGCCAACCGCGCCGTGCTGGCCCAGCCCCCGGGCTCGGTCGACGGCCGGTTCAAGCTCACCGAGCAGGGCGAGGTCATCTTCGCCCGGTACGGGAACCCGACGATCGGCGCGCGGCACATCGAGCAGGTCGCCGCGGCGACGCTGCTGGCCGGCGCCCCGTCGACGGAGCAGCGCAACGCCGCCGCCACCGCCCGGTTCGCCGACCTGGCGTCCGCGCTCGACGCGTCGTCCCGGACCCGGTTCTACGAGCTGGTCCGCGCCCCGGGCTTCCCGCAGTGGTTCGCCCAGGTGACCCCGCTGGAGGAGATCGGCCTGCTGCCGATCGGCTCCCGCCCGGCGCGCCGCGGCCTGTCCGTCGAGTCGCTGGACGACCTCCGGGCGATCCCGTGGGTGTTCTCCTGGTCGCAGGCCCGGACCAACCTCGCCGGCTGGTTCGGCCTCGGCACCGCGCTGGAGTCGGTCGGCGACCTCGCCGAGCTCCAGGCCGCGTACGCCGAGTGGCCGCTGTTCAGCACGATGATCGACAACGTCGAGATGTCGCTGGCCAAGACCGACGACCGGCTCGCGGAGCGCTACCTCGCGCTGGGCGACCGGGACGACCTGGCCCGGCTCGTGCTCGAGGAGATGGCGCTGACCCGGCACTGGGTGCTCGCGATCACCGGCTCGGACCGCATCCTGTCCCGCCGCCGGATCCTCGGTCGGGCCGTCCAGCTGCGCAGCCCCTACGTGGACGCGCTGTCGCTGCTGCAGATCCGGGCGCTGCGCGCGCTGCGGACCGGCGAGTCCGAGGACCTGGTGGAGGAGAACAAGCGGCTGCTGCTGCTGAGCGTCAACGGCGTGGCCGCGGGTCTGCAGAACACCGGCTGACCGGGCCCGCCCCGGACGCGCGACGGCCCGGCACCCCTCGGGGTGCCGGGCCGTCGCGCGTGGCGCGGGCGTCAGGCCCAGAGGCGCTTCGTGGCGATCTGCGCGCCCTCGACCAGCGTCTCCAGCTTGGCCCACGCGATCTGCTGGTGGATCCGCCCGCCCAGGCCGCAGTCCGTGGCCGCGACGACGTTCTCCCGGCCGACGAGGCGCGCGAACCGCTCGATCCGGTCGGCGACCAGCTCCGGGTGCTCGACGACGTTGGTCGCGTGCGACACCACGCCGGGCAGGATCAGCTTGCCCTCGGGCAGCTGCACGTCCTCCCAGACCCGCCACTCGTGCTCGTGCCGGACGTTGGCGGCCTCGAACGAGTAGGCGCCCGCGTTGACCTTGAGCATCGACCGGACGATGTCCTTCATGGGCAGGTCGGTCGTGTGCGGGCCGTGCCAGGAGCCCCAGCACAGGTGGTACCGGATCTGGTCCTCGGGCAGCCCGCGCAGCGCGTGGTTCAGCGCCTCGACCCGGATCTCGGTGAACCGCACGTAGTCCTCGACCGTGGGCTCCGGGGTGATCTGGTCCCAGTTCTCCGCCATCGACGGGTCGTCGATCTGCAGCACCAGGCCGGCGTCGACGATCGCGACGTACTCCTCGCGGAGCGCGTCGGCGAGCGCCCAGACGTACTCCTCGTCGGTCGCGTAGTACTCGTTGTCCATCCGGGCGGCCGACGCCGGCGCGATGGACGTGATGAAGCCCTCCTTCGCGCCGGTGGCGTCGAGCGCCGCCCGCAGGTTCGCGACGTCCTCGGCCACGGCCTCCTGCCCGGTGTACGTCACCGGCGCGACCGCGGTCGGGAACGGCTTGGGGTCGCCGCCGTGGAACACGCCGCTGGTCGGGTCGGCGTACGCCTCCTCGAACGCGGCGCGGTCGCGGCGGCGGCCGAACCCGGTCACCCGGACGTCGCCGGGGCCGGACTGCACGTCCTTGAAGATCCAGCTGGCGCCGTCGCGCAGCTCCAGACCGCCGAGCCGCTGGAACGAGTACGACCACCAGGCGCCGTAGTCGATGCTGCTGGTCATCGCCTTGCCGAACTCGCCGTCGCCCGGCACGTCGAGGCCGAGGTCGACCTGGCGCCGCACCAGGTCCGTGACGGCGTCCCGGAGCAGGGCCGCGTGGTCCCCGGCGTCCTGGCCGGCCTCGCGGGCGGCGTTGGCGGCGATCAGCTCCGGCGTGCGCGGGAGGCTGCCGGCCTGGCTGGTCAGGATGTGGTCGGTGCTGCGGATCATCGGGTCTCCCGGCTCTGGCGGACGTGCGGGCACATCGTCGCACCGCGGCCCGGCGGGGGTGGGCGGCGTCCAGGGGTCGGGCCCGGGTGGCCGGCGCGCGGGCCACCCGGCGCGCCGGTCAGAGCAGGGGGAGCACCTGCTCGCGGACCTGCTTGCGGAGCACCTTGCCCAGCATCGACCGCGGGGTGTCCTCGATGGCGACGACCCGCTGCGGCACCTTGTACGCCGCGAGGTGCTCCCGGCAGTACGCGCGCAGCGCCGCCTCGTCGAGGGCGGCGCCCGGCGCCAGCTCGACGGCCGCGACCACCATCTCCCCGCCGCGCTCCAGCGGCTTGCCGATCACCGCGACGTCGGCGACCGACGGGTGCCCGCGGAGCACGGCCTCGACCTCCGACGGGGACACGTTGAACCCGCCGGTGATGATGAGCTCCTTCGCGCGGTCGACGATGGTGGTGAACCCCTCGGGGTCCACCGTGACGACGTCGCCGGTGCGCAGCCACCCGCCCGGCAGCAGGGTCGCGGCCGTCTCGTCCGGGTTGTTCCAGTAGCCGGCGAACACCTGCGGGCCGTGCAGCAGCAGCTCCCCGGGCTCACCCTGCGGGACGTCTGTCGTCGGGTCCTCGGGGTCGACCACGCGCATCCGGGTGGACGGGAACGGGATGCCGATGGTGCCGGTCCGCCGCGTCGGGTGGAACGGGTTGCCGAGCGCCACCGGCGACGACTCCGTCATGCCGTAGCCCTCGACCAGCAGGCCGCCCGACATCGACTCCCAGAGCTCGACCGTGGCGTCCGGGAGGTTCATCGCCCCGGAGATGCAGAACCGGCAGGACGCGAGCGACACCCCGCGCTCCTTGGCGGCCATCGCGGTGCGCTCGTAGATCGGCGGCACGGCGCAGTACACCGTCGCGGGGGACTTCTTCATCGCGTCCAGCACGAGGGTCGTGTCGAACTTCGGGAACAGCACGATCAGCGCCTGCTTGCGGATCCCGTAGGTGAGGTACAGCGTCATGCCGAACGCGTGGAACATCGGCAGGATCGCGTAGAACACCTCCTTGCGGTACTCGGCGCCGTGCATCCACGCCTCGCCCTGCAGGGCGTTCGCGTACAGGTTGAGGTGCGTGAGCATCGCGCCCTTGGGCCGCCCGGTGGTGCCGGAGGTGTACTGGATGGCGGCGAGGTCCGTCACGGCGGGCCGCGGGTGCGCGGGGTCCAGGGGGCCGTGGGACAGCAGGTCCTCCCACGGGGTCGTGCCGGGGGCCGGCGCGGTGAGCGACCGGCGGGTCGCGCGCAGGCTCGGCACGGGCAGCGACAGCGCCAGGCGCTTCACGACGGGGAACGCCCGGAGCAGGTTCACCGACACGACGTGCTCGACGCCGACGTCCGCCGGGAACTGCTGCACCTGCTCGACGGCCTTGTCCCAGGCGATGACGACCCGGGCCTGGTGGTCCTCGAACTGGTGCCGGAGCTCGCGCGAGGTGTACAGCGGGTTGTGCTCGACGACCACGGCACCCAGGCGGAGCACCGCGTAGAACGCGACGACGTGCTGCGGGCAGTTGGGCAGCAGCAGCGCGACCCGGTCCCGCGGCTTCACGCCGAGCCGGCGCAGGCCCTCGGCGGCGCGCTCGACCTGGACGCCGAGCTCGGCGTACGAGGTGCGGCGCCCGAAGAACTCGAGAGCCGGTGCGTCGCCCGCCTCGGCGACGGAGCGCTCCAGCATCGCCACCAGGGACTCGGTGGGGAGCTCGATGTCGGCGGGCACGCCGGGCTGGTACTGCGCGACCCAGGGGCGGTCGTCGGTCGAGGTCATGCCGCCATTGTGGCGGGTGGCCGACGTCCGGGGGCGGCGGACGCCGGGGTCAGCCGAGGCGCGGGGCGGCGAACGGAACCCGCTGCGCCAGGTCGCGCAGCACGTGCAGCAGGATCCGGTTGAACGCGACCGGCGCGTGGCTGTTCACGTCGTGGCCGGCGTTCGGCACCACCCACTGCCGCGCCCCGGGGTGCGCCCCGAGGTATCGCCGCGCGCCGAACCGCAGCGGGTCGCGGGCGCCGTTGATCAGCCACACCGGCAGCGCCAGCCGGCGCAGGTCCTGCACGGGGGTGTAGCCGTGCAGCGCGCTGAGCATGTCGGTGACGACGTGCCAGGTGCCGCCGCCCAGGCCGAGCGCGTCCACGACCCTGCGGGACGCGCGGCGGTAGGCGCCGAGCGGCTTGCCCTTGAGGTCGGTGGAGCAGCCGGCCAGCACGACGCCGGCGAGCCGGTCCTCGTGCCGCGCCGCGTAGGCGAGCGACATGTACCCGCCGAGCGACAGGCCGACCAGGAGCGGCGGCTCGGCGCAGGCGCGGACGGCGGCGTCGATCGCGGCGAGCCCGCCCTCGAACGTCAGACGCTCGTGCGCGCGCGTGCCGTGGCCCGGCAGGTCGATCGCGATCGTCGGGTGGCCGCCCTCGGTGAGGGCGCGGACCTGGTCGTCCCAGATCTTCGACGAGGTGCGGGTGCCGTGCACGAGCACGATGGGGTGCGGCTGGTTCTCAGGGGTGGACATGCGCCGTTCCGGGGGGAGGTGCGGCCGGCCGTCTGCGGCCGGTCGTCGGGCGCCGCGGCGATGGTCCCTGCCACGGATCTCCCTCCACGGTAAGCCCGGATCCTGGGACGCACCTGGGACGGCCGGGATTCACCCGGGTGACCCGCATCACCGCCGCGCGTGGGTCCGCTGGTCAGACGCCGAGCAGCCCCCTGCGGTGCGCGATCGCGACCGCCTCGGCCCGTCCGCCGGCGCCCAGCTTGTCCAGCACGCGGGACATGTGGACGGACACCGTCTTGCCGCTGATGTAGAGCCGCTCGCCGATCTGCCGGTTGCTCAGGCCCTCGGCGGCCAGGGCCAGCACCTCGGCCTCCCGGCCGGTCAGCACGTCGGTGCCGCCCGCGACGACGCCCGGCACGTCGAGCCGGCCCCGGCGCGCGAGGTCGGTGACCGCGGTGACCAGGGGAGCGGCGCCGATCGCGCGGGACTCGGCGAGCGCGGCGGCGGCGACCGTGCTCGCGGCCGCCCGGTCGCCGGCGCCGAGCAGCGCCTCGGCGTGCCGCCACCGGGTGCGGGCGAGCTCGTACCGGTAGCCGTAGTCGAACTCGGTGACGGCCGCGGCCCAGGCGTCCGGGTCGGCGACGCCGAGCAGCCGGGCGTGCTCGGCGTGCGCCCGGGCCAGCCAGGCGCGCCCCTCGGGCCCGAGCTGCCCGCCGCGCGGCCGGCCGCGGTCCGCGGTGACGACCGCGCGGTTGAGCAGCCGGGCGCCGAGGTCCAGCCGGGGCGCCGGGTCCCGGCCCGCGAGCCGGTCGGCGGCGGCCTGGTCGGCGAGCGCGGCGATGCCGAGCGCCGACAGCCAGATGCCGCCGAGGAAGTAGTCGGACCACACGCGGCTGATCTCGTCGATGAGCTCGTGCGCGAGGGCCACCGCCTCGTCCAGCCGGCCGGCCCAGGTGAGCGCGTCGACGGCGCAGCCGCCCGCGATGAGCGTGATCATCGTGTCGTCGTGCTGGCCGTGCAGCAGGGACAGCCCCCGCTCCGCGGCGTCCGCGTCCCCGCGCGCGACCGCCGCGTACATCTGCACGCCGTCGACGGCGGAGGCGGCGCGCGGCGGCCCGGGGTCGGCGGTCGGCGCGGGCGGGGTGAGGTCGCCGCGCGCGTACCGGACGATCTCCGCGAACAGCCGCAGCTCGACGCCGTACGCGCTCCAGGTCAGCCCGGACCGGGCGGCGAGCTCCAGCCCGGCCGCGGTCGTCGCGGCGGCCTCGTCCAGCCGGCCGGCGTAGTACCGGTTCGCCGCGAGGTTGTAGGTGCAGCGCAGCTCGGTGGTGGTGTCCCCGGCGTCCCGCGCGCGGTGCAGCGCGACGGTCAGCAGGTCGGCGGCCCGGTCCCGGTCGTCCACGACGAGCACCGCGAGCGAGATCAGCGCGTCGGCCTCCGCGTCCACGGCCCCGGCGGCGCGCGCCTCGTCCACCGCCGCGGCGGCGGACACCTCCGCCTGGTCGTCCAGGTCGTTGTTGAGCGCGGCGCGCGCGTGCGTGGCGAGCGCCCACGCGCGGGCGGCGTCGGGGGTGCCGTCCAGGTCGGCCAGCGCCTCCAGCGCGCGGTCGGTCTCGCGCAGCGCCTCGTCCACCCGCTCGGCGCCGAGCAGGTGCCGGGCGAGCGTGGTGCGCAGCGCCGCGACCCGGCGGGCCCCGGCGCCGTCCGACCCGTCCCCGCCCGGCGGCTCGACGGCCGCGACGGCCTCGCGCGCCATCGCCACCGCGCGGTCCCCGAGTCCGGCCCGCCCGCCGGCCGCCGCGGCGGCGAGCAGCACGTCGACCCGCTCCTCGCCGAGGTCCTCGGCGGCGGTCGGGACGCCGGGCCACAGCCGGAGCACGGTCTCGAGGTGCCGCAGCTCCTCCGCCGGCGCCAGCACCCGGCCCGCCTCCCGCGCGGCGTCCCGGGACGCGAGCAGCGCGAGCCGGTTGTCGTGGGAGAGCAGCGCGTGGTGGGCGCGCTCGGCCGGGGTGGCGAGCGACGGGTCCGCCGCCGAGGCCAGCAGGTAGTCCCGGTGCAGCGCGACCTGCTCGCCCGGCAGCAGGTCGGCGTACACGGCCTCGGCCAGCAGGGCGTGCCGGAACGCGATCCGGCGGTCCTCGCCGACCAGCACGTGGTGGGCGACGGCGTCCCGCAGGGCCGCGTCGAACGCCGCGTGCCGGCCCGGGTCGTCCGCCGTGCCCGCGACGACGGTGCGCAGCAGCGGCTCGGCGACCCGTCGGCCGGCCGCGGAGGCGGCGCGCACCAGGCGCTGCACCTCCGGGTCGAGGGTCTCCAGCCGCGCGCGGAGCACGTCGGCGAGCGTCCCCGGCAGGTCGGCCCCGGCGCCGCGCGCCTCGGTCAGCTCCTCGGCGAAGTAGGCGTTGCCCTCGGAGCGGCGCTGGATCCGGCGCAGCGCGGCCTCGGGCAGGGGCTGCCCCGCCAGGCCCGTGGTGAACGCGCGCAGCTCCTCCGGGGTGAACGGCGGCAGCTCGATCCGCTCGACCCGCGGGTGCCGGCCCAGCTCCGCGAGCACGGGCCGCAGCGGGTGCCGGCGGTGCAGGTCGTCGGCGCGGTAGGAGCCGACCAGCAGCACCGGCTCCGCCCGCAGCCGGGCGACCAGGAACCGCAGCAGGTCCCGGCTCGACGAGTCCGCCCAGTGCAGGTCCTCCAGCACCAGGACCAGCGGCCGCTCCGGCGTCCCCGCCGCGGCGAGCGCGGCGGCCACCCCGTCGAACAGCTGCAGCCGCTCCGCCTGCTCGTCCGCGCCGGTGCGCACCGGGTCCGCCGACCCCGCGACGCCCGAGGGCAGCAGCCGGCGCAGCGCCGGCCGCGCGGCCACCACGTCCGCCACCCCCGGGCAGTCGGCGTCGACCAGCTGGTGCAGCGCGTCGGCGAACGGCAGGTACGGCAGCCCGATCTCGCCCAGGTCGACGCAGTGGCTGATGACGACCGTGGCCCCGCGCTCGGTGGCGAGCCGCGCGGTGTGCGTGAGCAGCCGGGTCTTCCCGACGCCGGCGTCCGCGCCGAGCAGCACCAGCCCCGGCTCGCCCGCGGCGGCCCGCTGGACGGCCGCGAGCAGCGCGGCGACCTCCTCGTCGCGGGCGACGAAGGGCGCGCGTCCCACCGACCGGCTCATGAGGTCGATGGTCGCAGCCTCCACCGACACGCGTCCCCTCCTTCTGCCCTCGGCGGATCAGCGACGGCCGCGGTGGCCGCGGCGCCAGCGCCAGCCCAGGTCCGACCCGCGCACGGCCGCGCGGACGACCTCCTGGCGGTACGCCACCTCGGCGTCGAGCGCCGGGCCCCAGATCGTGTCCATGTCGGTCTCCCCGTGGTGCGTGCCCCCGCCGGTCCGGCGGTGGCGTGCCGGGCCCCTCCCGGCAGGAACCACACTCGCGCTGAGGCCCGGGGCGCCGGATCGGTCGACCGACCAGTCCGCGGCCCCGGTCCGGGCGGCCCCTGTCCTGAGGCGGCCCTGAGGCGCCGCGGATCCGGCTGAGGTGCCCCTGAGGTGGCGCTGAGGTGCCTGCGCGCGGCACTCGCGTGCGAGGCTCGGGGCATGACGACCGCCACCACGGACCCCCGCCCCGCACCCGCGCGTGACGTGCTCGACGAGGTGTTCGACGCCGTCCTGTTCGACATGGACGGCACGCTCGTCTCGTCCACCCGCTCGGTCGAGCGGTGCTGGCTGCGGCTGGCCGAGGAGTTCCGGATGCCGACCGACGACCTGGCGCCGTTCCGGTACCACGGGGTCCCCGGGCGGGACATCATCGACCTGCTCCTCGCCGACCGGGACGCCGACGAGCGCGCGGCCGCGCTGGCCCGGGTGGTCGACCTGGAGGTGTCCGACACCGAGGGCATCGAGGTCCTGCCGGGAGCGGTCGAGGCGCTCGCGGTCCTCGGCGACGCCGGGCTCGCGGCCGTGGTGACGTCCTGCGGGGCGCGCCTGGCCGCCGCCCGGATCGGTGCGGTCGGCCTGCCCGCCCCCGCGACCGTGGTCACGGCCGACGACGTCGAGCGCGGCAAGCCCGACCCCGAGCCGTACCGCGCCGGCGCCGCCCGGCTCGGCGTCGACGTGCGCCGCTGCCTCGTGGTCGAGGACGCGGCGTCCGGCGTCCGGTCCGGCCGCGCGGCCGGCGCCGCCGTGCTCGCGCTGCGCACCACCGAGCCCGAGGGCCCGGACGGCGACCCGGACCTCGTGGTCGACGACCTGTCCGCCGTGCGGTTCGAGGTCTCCGACGCGGGCGTGCGGGTGCGACGGGCCTGAGCCCGCCGGGGTGCCGCCCGCCCGGTCAGGGTGCGGTTCAGGGTCCGGCCAGGGTCAGCCCCGGATGTGCGCCGTGCGCGGGACCGGCACCGTAGGGGGTGTCGCGGAGCACCGCGGCGCACGCGCAGCACGACGGGAGAGAACGACGATGACCGGCATCTACGAGTCCCTGTGGCGGAGCGGCCTGGTTCGGCCGCTGGACGGCCGGGTCCTGGGCGGCGTCTGCGCCGGCCTCGCGCGGCGGTTCGGCATCGACGCCTGGCCGATGCGGTGGCTGTTCCTCATCGTGCTGGTCGTCCTGCCGGGGAGCCCGCTGCTGATCTACCCGCTGCTGTGGATCTTCATGCCGGGCGAGGACTGGGTCGCCCGGGTGCACGGTCCCTCGGCGTACGCGCAGGCGTTCCCCGGTGCCCGCCCGCAGGCGTACCCGGCGCCCGGTGCCCAGGCGTACCCGGCGCCCGGTGCCCAGGCGTACCCGGGCTCCGCCGAGCAGCCGCCGGCGGCGCCGACCACGCCGCAGGACCCGGCCGACGGCCCCCGCTGAGCCTCAGGGCAGCAGCACGTTGTACCGCGGGACCGGGGGGAGGGACCCGGTCTCGCGGAGCCACCGCGGGGACGCCTCGACGGGGAACGCGGTGACCGGGCGCACGCCGCCCGGCCCGACCCAGCCGTAGACCAGCGCCCCGCCCCCGACGCCCTGCGCACGGACCACCACCGTGCGCAGGGCGTCGGTCGTCCCCGGGGCGGGGTCGTCCCGGACCAGCAGCGCGTCCGGGACCGGGTCGGCGAGCACCGGCAGCACCGCGTCGGTCACCCGCTCCAGCAGCGTCCGCCCGTCCGGGCGGTGCCAGGGCAGCAGGTGCCGCGGGTCCAGCCCGAGCGCGACCGCCAGCGTCCCGCCGGTCCACCGGTCCCGCTTGCGCCCGAACGGCGTCGCGGCCGTCGACAGCAGGTAGCCGTACACGTGGGCCAGGCCGGCGTCGGCACCGGGGAACTCCACCGGCAGCCCGGCGCGGCGCTGCAGCCACGCCAGCACCGGCTCCGGCACCACCGGCGCGCCGGTGAGCTCGTCCACCACGGTCGACCGGCCCCACCGGCCGAGCGTGCCGCGCGCGCGGTCGGCGTCGACCTGCGCCGCCAGCCAGCCCACCGGGCCGTCGGGGCGCAGCGCGCGGTCGGGGTCGTCCGCCGCGGCGTGGGCGGCGGCGTCGAGGTCCCGCAGGGCGGCCGCGTCCAGCGCGCGCACGGCGACCGCGTCGAGCGGGGACGGGTCCGGCGCCGCGGGGGAGTCGTGGTCGGGCACGCCCGCACGCTACGGGTGGCGCGGACCGCCTCGGTGCCGGCAGGGGCGGGCCGTGCGGCGCCGCGCCGAGTGTTCGCCCGTCGTTCACCGGCGTTCACGCGGGCGTGGTCATCTCGTCCAGAACGCAGCCCTAGCGTGGACGATGCGTCCAGACGGGCGCGACCCCCGGGCGACCCGCCCCCGCACGTCAGGCGATCCGTGAGCCGTACCGACACCCTCCTCCTGCTCGACTTCGACGGCACCGTCGCCGTCGGCCACGGGCCGGTGCACGCCTACGCCCGCGCCGCCGCCTCCAGCCTCGCCCCGGACGCCCGCCGCGCGTTCCTCGCCGAGACGACCGCCGCCGTCGAGCGGCTCGGCGAGCCGGACCCGGCCGGACGCGCCGCCCGCGCGTCCGCGGACGGCCTGCTCCCGCTCGACGGCTACGACCTGGTCCGCGTCCTCGCGGAGCAGCACGGCGTCGGGCCGCTCGCGCTGTCGGCCGCCTACCTCGCCAGCCGGCACGCGCTCGGCACCGACGACGCCCCGGTGTCCGCCCCGCCCGGGCTCGCCGCGGTCCTCGCCGAGGTGCGCACCGAGGCCACGGTCGTGCTCGCCACCAACGCCCCGGCGATCCGGCTCCCGGAGACGCTCGCGACGCTCGGCCTCACCGGGCTGCTCGACGCCGTGCTCACCGAGGTCGGCAAGCCCGCCGGCATGGCGGCCGTGCTCGACCGGTTCGGGGTCGCCCCCGCCGGCCGGGTGCGCGCGCTCAGCGTCGGCGACGTCTGGGCCAACGACCTGGCGCCCGTCGCCGCCCGCGGTCACGCGACCGCCCTCGTCTCCCGGCGCCCGCCGCCGGAGGCCCGCCCCACGTGGACCGTCCCCGACCTGCCGGCGCTGTACCCCGCGCTCCGGGAGTGGGTCCGCGCGGACGGGCGCACCGCACCGTCCCAGCACCAGCCCCAGCCCGCCCGGGTCCCCGCCCGGGTCACGACCGAAGGATGACCATGTCGAAGCACGTCCTGCCCGGCGCCGCCCTGCTGGCCGTCGCCGCGCTCGCCCTGTCGGCCTGCTCCGGCGACGCCGAGGCCTCGCCGTCGGCCGGCGAGACCGCCGCCGACCCCACGTCGCTCACGCTCGCGCTGGTCCCGTCGCAGGACCAGGACGGCCTCGTCGACACCGCGAAGCCCCTCACCGACTACCTCACCGAGGAGCTCGGCATCGAGGTCACCGGCGTGGTGTCGAAGGACTACCAGGCGGCCGTCGAGGCCATGGGCGCCGACCAGGCGCAGATCGGCTTCCTGCCGTCGCTGCAGCTGTGGCAGGCCGCCGACATGTACGACGCCAGCGTCGTGCTGCAGACCGAGCGCAACGGCAACATCTCGTACCCGGCGCAGTTCATGACCAACAACCCCGACAAGTACTGCGAGGACGAGCCGGTCGAGCGCGACGGCATGCTGTTCTGCAACGGCGCCGACGCGCTGCAGGGCCCCGCGGGCCTGGACTCGATCACGAAGGTCGAGGGCGCGAAGGTGGCGCTCCTCGGCCCCGCGTCGCCGGCCGGCTACATCTACCCGGTCCTCGCGCTGCAGGAGGCCGGGCTCGACACCGACTCCGACATCGAGCAGCTGCCGGTGACCGCGAACGACGCCTCCGTGCTCGCCGTCTACAACGGCGACGCCGAGGTCGGCTTCTCGTTCTGGGACGCCCGCACGATCGTCGCGAGCGACACCCCGGACGTCGGCCAGAAGGTCGTCGTGTTCGCCCTCACCGAGGAGATCCCGAACGACGGCGTCGCGCTCGCGGCCTCGCTGTCGCCGGACCTGCAGGACCGGATCACCACGGCGCTCGAGGACTTCTCGAACACCGAGGAGGGCTCCCAGGTCCTGACGGACATCTACTCGATCTCCACGCTCGCCCCGGCCGACCCGGCGTCGCTCGACGTCGTCGCCCGCGCGGCCGAGAAGCTCGGCCTGCAGTGAGCGTCGGCCTCCGGGCCGCGCAGGGCACCGCGACCTCCTCGGAGGTCGCGGTGCCCGCGCCGTGGCCCGTCCGGATGCGGGACGTCGTCGTGCGGTACCCCAACGGCGTGACCGCGCTCGACGGCGTCTCGCTCGACCTGGAGCCGGGCGAGATGGTGGCCGTCGTCGGCCTGTCCGGCTCCGGCAAGTCGTCGATGATCCGCACGCTCAACGGCCTGGTGCCGGTCACCTCCGGCACCGTCGAGGTCGGCGGCCACGACGTCACCGCCGCCCGCGGCCGGGCGCTGCGCGCGCTGCGCGGCGAGGTCGGCATGATCTTCCAGAGCTTCAACCTGGCCGGCCGCGCCACCGTGCTGCAGAACGTCCTGGTCGGCCGGGTCGCGCACGCGCCGACCTGGCGGACGCTGCTCGGCGCGCACACCGCGCAGGACCGGGCCGTCGCGTACGAGGCGCTGGACCGGGTCGGGATGCTCGACCGCGCCTGGCACCGCGCCTCGCACCTGTCCGGCGGGCAGCAGCAGCGCGTCGCGATCGCCCGGGCGCTGGCCCAGCAGCCGCGCGCCGTGCTCGCCGACGAGCCGGTCGCCAGCCTCGACCCCCCCACCGCGCACGGCGTCATGTCGGACCTGCGCCGGGTGAACCGCGAGCTCGGCATCACCGTGGTCGTGAACCTGCACCTGCTCGACCTCGCGCGGGAGTACGGGACGCGGCTCATCGGGCTGCGCGCCGGGCAGGTCGTCTACGACGGCCCCGCCGCCGACGCCAGCGACCGGGTGTTCGAGGACATCTACGGCCGGTCGATCCGCCCCGACGACGTGCTCGGCTCATGAGCGCCGCCGACGTCGCGACGCCCGTCCGCGCCGGGCGTGCCGGGCGACCCGCGCCGGTGCCCCCGCGGCGCCCCGCCGGCCGGTGGCGGGCCGTCGCCGGCTGGGCCGCCGTGCTCGCCCTCACCGCGCTCACACTGGCGCCCGGGATCGGCGTCGAGGTCGACCTCGGCGCGCTCGCCCGGAACTGGCAGAACGGCGCCGACAAGATCGTCGCGCTGCTCCAGCCGGACTGGTCGTTCTTCCCGCGCACCGTCGAGCCGCTGCTGGAGACGCTGCAGATGGCCGTCGTCGCCACGGCCGTCGCCGGCGTCGTCTCGCTCCCCCTCAGCCTGTGGGCCGCGCGCACCACGAACCCGCACCGGCTCCTGCGCGGGGCCGTCCGCGGCGTGCTCAACGTCGTGCGGGCCGTGCCCGACCTGCTGTACGCGTCCGTGCTCGTCGCGATGGTCGGCGTCGGCGCGCTGCCCGGCATCCTCGCGCTCGTGCTGTTCGACGTCGGCATCGTCGTCAAGCTCGTCTCCGAGCAGCTCGAGGCCGCCGACACCGGCGCCCTCGAGGCCGCCCGCGCCGCGGGCGGCACCCAGCTCCAGGTGAACCGCTCGGTCGCCGTGCCGGACATGATGCCCGGCTTCTGGAACCAGCTGCTCTACGTCCTGGAGCTCAACGTCCGGGCGTCGTCCGTCCTCGGGCTCGTCGGCGCGGGCGGCATGGGCCTGCTCATCGACGCCGTGCGGTCGTTCTACCGGTACGACCAGCTCTCGCTCATCATCCTGGAGATCCTCGTCGTGGTGCTCGTCCTCGAGGCCGTCAGCAGCGCCGCCCGCCGGAGGCTGGTGTGACCGACCCCGCCTCCGCGCCCGCGCGCGGCGCCGCCCGTCGGACCCTGGCCGGCGCCGTCGTGCCGCCGCCCCGCCCGGCCCGGCCCGGTCTGCGCGCGCTGTCCGCGACCGTCGTCGTGGTCGTCGTCGCCGCGTTCTGGTCCGTCGACATCGCCTGGGACCGGCTCGCCGACCTGCCGTCGGAGGTCGTCCGCTACCTGTGGCTCATGTTCAGCGCCCCCGACTGGTCGGCGCTGCCCGAGGCCCTGTGGCAGACCTGGCGGTCCGTCGCGATGGCCTGGCTCGGCACCGTCCTCGGCATCCTGGTCGCCACGCCGCTCAGCCTGCTCGCCGCCCGCGGCCACGGGCCGGCACCCCTGCGCGGGGCGCTGCGCCTGCTGTTCGCCGTGATCCGCGCGGTGCCCGAGATCATCATCGCCATCGTCATCCTGTCCGTCACCGGCCTCACCCCGCTCACCGGGGCGCTGGCGCTCGCCGTCAACGGCGTCGGCACCCTCGGCAAGTGGGGCTACGAGGCGATCGAGGGCATCGGCCGCGGCCCCGTCGAGGCGGTCCGCGCCGCCGGCGGGTCCGGCCCCCACGTCCTGCGCTGGGGCGTCTGGCCCGAGGTGCTGCCCGCGTTCGGGTCGTTCTGGCTGTACCGGTTCGAGATCAACGTCCGGTCGTCGGCCGTGCTCGGCCTCATCGGCGTCGGCGGCATCGGTGACATGCTCACCTCCTACACGCAGTACCGGCAGTGGTCGACGGTCGGCGTCCTGCTCGTCGTGGTCGTCGTGGTCACGGTGGCGATCGACGCCGCGTCCGGGGCGCTGCGCCGCCGGATCATGGAGGGAGCCCGTGCCCGTGCCGTCCAGCCCTGACGTCGTCGCGCACCCCACGGTGCGGATCGCCACCGCGCTGCCCACCGTGCTCGCCAGCGAACGCCGGGTCCTGGAGGAGGTGCTGCACCAGCCCGAGCGGGTCGTGGAGAGCACCGCCCAGCAGGTCGCCGACCGGGTCGGCGTCGGGCGGTCGACCGTCGTGCGCGCCTGCCAGGCGATCGGCTACCCGGGCTACCCGCAGCTCCGGGTCGCGCTCGCCGCCGAGCTCGCCCACCGCGACCAGGAGGTCGACTACGGGTCGAGCGCCCTCGGCCGGCTGCGGGCGGACATCGCCGCGCTCGCGGCCGCGCTGCCGCAGGTCACCGCGGTCCTCGACGAGGACACCGTCGAGCGGGCCGTCGACGTCCTCACCGGGTCCCGGCGGCTGCTGGTGCTCGCCAACGGGCTGTCCGCGCCCCTCGCGACCGACATGGCGATGCGCCTCACCGCCGTCGGCCGGCCCGCCGACTTCGTCGCCGACTCCATCGGGCAGCAGATCGCCGCCCGCGGCCTCGCGCCCGGCGACGGCTGCGTCGTGCTCAGCGGGTCCGGCGCCAGCGAGGCGACCCTCAAGGTGGCCAGGGCCGCGCGGCAGGGCGGCGCGACCGTCGTCGCCGTGACGTCGTTCCGCGGGTCCCCGCTGGGGGAGCTCGCCGACGTCCAGCTCGTCGTCGCGCCCGCCGCCACCACGTTCCGGCACGAGCTCGAGCGCACCTCCCGGATCGCGCTGGCCGTGCTCGTGGAGTCGCTGGTCGGCGTCGTGGCCACCCGGTCGGGGGCGGTCGCGCAGACGACGCACGACCAGGTGCTCGACATCCTCAGCGACAACCTGGCGGACTGAGCCCGGCGGGCGCCGGGCTCAGTCCGCCAGGTTGTCGCTGA
>NZ_JAANNB010000046.1 GCF_011603975.1 Cellulomonas sp. IC4_254
CGCGCACGTCGCGCACACCCCGGACGGCGACCGCGCCGTGGACGGGCCCGCGCTCGCCGAGGCCCGGGCGCGCGACCGCCAGGCCGTCGTCGCCCGGGAGAAGGAGGAGTACGGCGGCATCAAGATCGGCTCGGCGTTCTTCGGCTGGCTCACCGCCACCGGGACGGCCGTGCTGCTCACCGCCGTCGCCGCCGCCGCGGGTGCGGCCGTCGGCGTCGCGAACGACACCTCGGTCGGCGAGGCGGCCGACCAGGCGGCGTCCGACCCCACGTCCATCGGGCTCGTCGGCGCGATCGTGCTCGCGGTCGTCCTGTTCGTCGCGTACTACTGCGGCGGGTACGTGGCGGGCCGGATGGCGCGGTTCAACGGCGCCAAGCAGGGCCTCGCCGTCTGGCTGTGGGCGGTCGTCATCGCGATCGTGGTGGCCGTCGCGGCCCTGGTGGCCGGCGACCAGTACGACGTCCTCGGCCGGCTGGACAGCTTCCCGCGCATCCCCGTCGGCGAGGGCGACCTGACCACCGGCGGGATCGTGGCGCTGCTGGTCGTGGCGGTGGTCAGCCTCGCCGGCGCCGTGCTGGGCGGGATCGCGGGCATGCGGTTCCACCGCCGGGTCGACCGGGCCGGCCTCGGGGGCTGACCTCGGCGGACGCGCGGCGTGCGGGGTCCCGGCCGCGGACCCCGCACGCCCCCTAGGCTGCCCGGGTGCCCCACGACGACGCCCGCACGCCGCCCCTGGACGCCCTCCGCGCGCTGGTCGCGCCCGTCGGCACGCTCGCCGGCGCCGAGCGCCTGGACGGCGGCACGTTCGCGACGACCTACCGGGTCACGCTGGACGACGGCCGCCGCGTGGTGGTGAAGACCGCGGCCGCCGACCCGGGTGCGCTGCTCTCCCACGAGCGCGACCTGATCCGCACGGAGGCGGAGGTCTACGCGCTGGCCGGCGACCACCCAGGCCTGCGGATGCCCGCGCTGCTGCGCACGGACTTCACGCGGACCCTGCTCCCGGGCGACGTCGTCGTGGCCGCGCACCTGGACGGCGTGCCGTGGACCGAGGCCGGCTTCGGGCCGCCCGAGGAGGACCCGCGCGCCGCCCGCGCGCAGGCGGAGCTCGGCGCCGTCATGGCCGCGCTGCACGCGCTCACCGGTGCGCGGTTCGGCTACCCGCAGAGCCCCGCGCTCCAGGCCCCGACGTGGCGCGGGGCGTTCACCGCGATGGTCGCGGCGCTGCTGGCCGACGCGGAGCGCGCCGGCGTGCCCGACGTCCCGGCCGGCCGGGTGCGCGCCGCGCTCGCGGTGCACGCGGCCGCCCTGGACGAGGTGACGGAGCCGCGGCTGGTGCACACCGACCTGTGGCCGGGGAACCTGTTCGTGGACCCGGCGACCGGCGCCCTGCTCGGCGTCATCGACCCCGAGCGCGCGCTGTGGGGCGACCCGCTGCTCGACCTCGCCGGGGCCGACCCGATGTGGGACGGGATCCCGGCCGCCATCGCGGGGGGCCTCGACGTGACCTCGCCGGGCGCCGCCGCCCGGCTGCTGCTCGCGCGGATGTGGCTCGGCCTGGTGATGACCGTCGAGATCCCCGTGCGCGGGTACACCGGCGACTGGGTCTCGGGCCACGAGGCGGCGTGCCGCCGGACGCTGGCCCGGGCGCTGGACGCGCTCGGGGCGTGAGGGCGGGGCGGTCGCGGTCCCCCTGCGACCGCCCCGCCCCGCCGATGTCAGCCCTTGACCGCCCCGGACATGACGCCGGACACCAGCTGCTTCCCGGCGACCACGAACACCACCAGCAGCGGCGCCGCCACCAGGAACACCCCGGACATCACGAGGCCGGTGTCGCTGGTGAACGCGCCCTTCAGCTGCGGCACCACGAGCGGCATGGTCAGCTGCGACCGCATGACCACCGACGGCCAGAAGAAGCTGTTCCACGAGCCGACGAAGGTGAACAGCGCCAGCGTCGCGGCGGCGGGTCGCGCCGCCGGCATCGCGATCGACCAGAACGTGCGGAACATCGACGCCCCGTCCACCCGGGCCGCCTCGACGAGCTCGAACGGCAGCGCCTCCTGCAGGTACTGGGTCATCCAGAACACGCCGAACGCCGTGACCAGCGTGGGCACCGTCAGCGCCGCGAGCGAGTCGATCCAGCCGAAGTCGTTCATCATGATGAACATCGGGATGGTGCCGACCTGCGCCGGGATCGCCATGGTGGCGATCACGGTCACGTAGAGGACCTGCCGGCCCCGGAACGTCAGCTTGGCGAAGCTGAACCCGGCGAGCGTCGAGAAGAACACCGTCGACGCGGTCACCGCGACCGCGACCAGCACGGAGTTCGCGAAGGCCATCCAGAAGTTGAACTGCGAGGCGGTGACCACCTCCCGGAAGTTCTCCAGCAGGACGAGCGTCGGGAACCACGTCGGCAGGTCGCCGACCGCCCGCGCGATCTCGGTGCTGGTGGACGAGCCGTACATCGCCGCGGCGTAGAGCGGGAACACCGACACCACGAAGACGACGAGCAGGAACAGGTACGACGCCCACCCGGGGCGGCGCCCCGCGGAGTCGTGCTGGCGGACGGGCCGGCCGCGGGCCGCGCGCTTCTGCGCGTACCGCACCGCCCCCTTGCCCGCGGTGTTCCCGATGTACCCGGTGCTCATCGGCTCGCTCCTTCGTGGACGTCGGTGTCGTGGACCGGCGCGTCGGGTGGTGGTCCGTCCCGGCCGGGCGCGGCGGCCGCGGCCGCCTCGGGCCGGGTCGACGCCGCGGCGACCGCCCGGGCCCGCGCCACGGCGGCCCGGTGCTGGGCGCGGGTGACCCGGGGCGCACGGGACCGCGACGACGAGATGGACCGGGTGAGCAGGAAGTTCACCAGGGAGAACACCGCGATGATCATGGCGAAGATCCAGCCGACCGCCGCGGCCTGCCCGAGGCGGTCCTGCCAGTCGCCGAACCCGAGCTCGTAGAGGTAGAGGACGACGGTGGTCCACTGGTTGTCGGCGCCGCCCTTGCCCCCGCCGGTGCCACCGCCGTCGTAGAGCCGGACCTCGTCGAAGATCTGCAGCCCGCCGATGGTCATCGTCAGGGTCACGAAGATCATCGTCGGCCGGATGCTCGGCAGGGTGACGGAGAAGAACTGCCGGAGCCGGCCGGCCCCGTCCACGGTGGACGCCTCGTAGAGCTCCCGGGGCACCGCCTGCATCGCGGCGAGGAAGATCAGCGCGTTGTAGCCGGTCCACCGGAACACCACCATCGAGCCGATGGCCATGTGGGACAGCAGCCGGTCGGTGAAGAACGGCGAGTCGGACCCCGTGAGCAGGCCGAGCTCGTGGAGGTTCGGCACCAGCAGCCCGAACTGCCCGAACACCTGGCCGAAGATCATCGCGGTGGCGACCGGCATGACGACGAACGGCACGAGCACGCTCATCCGCCAGAAGGTCCGCACCCGCAGGTTCTGGTCGAGCACCGCCGCGATCAGCAGGGCGAGGACCAGCTGCGGGACGGCGCCCCACAGGAAGATCGAGAACGTGTTCTCCAGCGACCGCCAGAACAGCGGCTGCCGGAGCACCCAGGTGAAGTTGTCGAGCCCGACGAAGTCGCCCATGCCGGCCCGGCGGTGCCAGTCGTGCACCGCGACGACCACGTTGAACAGGAGCGGGAACGCCCCGAACACCGCGAACAGCAGGAAGAAGGGCGAGACGTAGAGGTAGGGCGAGACCTTGATGTCCCACCGCGAGAGCCGCTGACCCCACCCGACGCGGCGCGCGTCGGGTGGGACGGCCGACCTGGTCGACATGGGCGGCCGCTCAGTCCGCGGTCTCGAAGCCGAGCGCGTCGAAGTCCGCGACGACCGACTCCCAGGCCTGCTCCGCGGTGGCGCTGTCCGACTCGACGAGCCGGATGCCGTCCGTGACCAGGGTCTGGATGCCCGCGAAGTTCTCGCCGCGGTACCCGCCGGCCGCCGCGTCCCCCGCGGCCGCGGCCAGGTCGCCGTAGATCTGCCCGACGCGCTGGTCGCCGAAGAACGGGTTCTCGGCCTCGGCGATCTCGGGCGCGGACATCGCCTCGAGCTGCGACGGGAACTGGCCGGTCTCGTTGAACCAGTCGATCGCCGCGTCCGGGGTGGTCAGGTAGTCGGCGAGCTCGATCGCCCACGCGGTGTTCGGGCCGGTCGAGGGGACCGCGAAGAACGAGCCGCCCCAGTTGCCGCCGCCCTCCGGGAACGTGCTCGCGATCCGCCAGCCGTCGACGCCGTCGGCGTTCTCCGCGATGATCCCGGTCATCCACGCCGGGGTGACCACGGACGCCCACTGCCTGTTCTGGAACCCGGCGCCCCAGTCGGCGTGCCCGATCGCGATGCCGGCCGAGATGTCGTCCTCGGCGGCGTCCGCGAACATCATGAACAGGTCCTTGACCTCGGTGTTGTCCGCCAGGTCGTACGGCAGCCCCGACTCGGGGTCCTCGAACGCGTCCGGCAGCAGGTTGATGGCCGCCTGGAACGCGTTGGTGAGCGAGTCGACGAAGTAGTTGTCGCTGGTGGCCACGTACTGCCGGCCCGCGTCGAGGAAGGTCTGCCAGGTGGCGTCGTCCCCGCCGATCAGCTCCCCGAAGGACTCGGGGTCGGTGGCCAGCCCGGTGCCGGCCAGCATGTCCTGGTTGAACGCGATGGCGAGCGGGCCGATGTCCGTGCCGTAGCCGGTGATCGCGCCGTCGACCGAGCCCTGCGCGACCTTCCAGTCCACCCAGCGGTCCGGCACCTCGGGCAGCTTGGCCCAGTCCTCGGGCACCGCCATCATCTCGGTCCACCAGTCGAGCTCGACCAGGTGCACGTCCGACAGCCCGGCGCCGTCCGACGACAGGCCGTTGCGCAGCACGGTCTGCGCCGAGGCCCCGTCGGGGAACCGGTTGACGACGACCTCGATGCCGGTCTCCTCCTCGAACGAGTCGAGCAGCTCCTGCGGGAAGTCCATCCACGCAGCGACGGTGAGCTTGTCGGGCTTGTTGTCCTCCCCGGCCTCCTCGGACGCCCCGCCGCCTCCGCCGCCGCACGCGGCGAGGGCGAGGGCGGACACGGCGGCGAAGGCGACAGCGCCGGCGGACTTCGCGGTGATCCTCATGTGAGGTCCTCTCGGTTCTTCCCGCATCAGCGGGTGGTGGGGGCGGGGCTGATCGAGGCGACGGCCCAGGCCGGCAGCTCGAGGTCGATCGTCAGGACGCCGTCGTCGGCGACGGCGAGGGTGCGGCGGTCGAGGCCGTCGGCGACGGCGGCGAGCTCGGCGACGTCGCGGCGGCTGAGGTTGAGCGGTTCGCCGCGGCGGTGCCACTCCTCCGCGACGTTGCCGTGCTCCCAGTCCAGGAGCTCGACGCGGTACTCGGCGCCGGGGCGCAGGCCGGACACGGTGTGCGCGATCCGGCGGGCGGGCCCCTCCCCGAGGTGGCGGCGCGCGGCGGCGTAGCTGGTCGCGCTGCCCACGGACCGGTCGCCCATCGAGTCGGGGTAGTTGAAGAACACCCCGGCGACGCCGCCGTCCGCGGTCGCGGTGAGGACGCCGTGCTCGGTCTGGGTCAGGATGCGATCCCCGAGCCGGTTGAGCATCGCCATGGCGTGGAAGGTCGGCTTGTGCAGGCCCTGCTCGTTGACGAAGCCGAAGCCGCCGTGGAACGGCCCGATGCCGCCGCCGCCCTCCTCGAAGACGTCGGTGAACGTCCAGTACGCGATGGAGTCCGCGAGGTCCTGGCACTGCAGGAACGCCCGGGTGATGTACGTCGCGGCGAACAGCGTGTCGTGCATGTGGTCCCGGCTGGACGGCGAGGTGGACCACTCGGTCACGTGCACCTCGGCGTCCGGGAACGGGCTGGCGGCCAGCAGCGCGCGCAGGTGCAGCAGGTCGTCCCGGGTGGCGTCGCGGTTCCGGCTGATCGGCCGGCCCACGCCCTGGGTGTCGAACGCGAAGTCCGTCGGGTACAGGTGCGTCGACAGGAAGTCGAGCGGCAGGTCGCGCTCGGCGCAGAACGCGATGAGCTCGTTGATCCACACCGGCTTCCAGGGCAGCGCGTCCGGGTCGTCGGCCTCGGCGGTCGCGGCCTCGACGGACTTGTCGTGGTACTCGCCGTCGTAACGGCCGTCGGCCACGAACACCGACGACGACGGGCCGCCGACCCGCAGGCCCGGGTCGATCGCCTTCAGGGCGCGCGCCGTGGCCTCGTACAGCGCGAAGTACTCGGACCGGGTGCCGGTCCAGAAGTGCGGGACGAGGTTCGGCTCGTTCCACACCTCGAACGGCCACCGGCGGACCTCGTCGAGGCCGTAGCGGTCGATCCAGTGCCGGACGGTGGTGGTGACCAGGTCGACCCAGGCGCCCATGTCCGTGGGCGGACTGCCGTGCGCCTTCCACCAGAACAGCGTCTCGGTGTCCCGCGCCAGCTCCCGGGGCATGAACCCGAGCTCGACGAACGGGCGGGCGCCCGCGTCGAGGATCGCGTCGAACACCTTGTCGACGTAGGCGTAGGTGTAGACCGGCTCCGCCAGCGGCGTCGGCGGGCCGAAGCCGCCGCCGTTCGAGGCGCGGTACACGAACATGTCGTCGTGGAACACCCCGTGGAACCGCACGTGGCGCGCGCCCAGGACGCGGACGGCCTCGCGGAACTGGCCCTGCCAGTCGGCGCGGAGCGCCTCGTTCGCGCGGCCGGCCCCCAGGCACTCGCTCCACACGTGGCGCAGCGGCTGGTCGGACGGGAGTCGGTCGTCGATCAGCAGGGTCGACGGCGGTGCCTCGACAGACACGCAGACCTCCTTCGGTCGGCGCGGGCGGCTCCGGTGCGGCCCGCTGGTGTCCGAAACGGTTTCGCAACTCGTATCGGGAACCCGACCGTAGGATACGAGCGGCCTCGGCGGCAACACCCGGGACCGAACCCGCCCCGGCCGTGCCGGGACCGTTATAGAATCCCGAAACAGTTTCGGGTCGAAGGAGAGCCATGACGAGTGCGGCCGGGCGGCGCGCCACCCTGTCCGACGTCGCGGTCGCCGCGGGCGTGTCCAAGGCGACGGTGTCGAAGGCGCTCAACGGCCGCGACGACGTCTCGGCGGAGACCCGCGAGCGCGTCCTCGACGCCGTGGCCACGATCGGGTACCGCCCCGCCCCCGGCCCGGCGCAGCCGCACGACCGGCGCACGCTGGCCGTCGTCTTCGACCTCCCGGCGTCGCCCTACATCCTCGGCGTCTTCCAGGGCTCCCTCGCGGCCGCGACGGACGAGCGCGTCGACCTGCTGACCCGGCTGGCCCCGGAGCGCGACGCCCGCACCGAGCCGGCGGTCGCCCGCGACTGGGTGGCCGACCTGCTCGCGCTCGGCGTCGGCGGCGTCGTCGGGCTCACGCTGTCCCGGCCGGGCGCCCTGATCCGCGCCGCCGCCGACGCGTCCCTGCCGTTCGTCATGGTCGACCCCGTCGGGACCCGCGACCGCAGCCTGGTGAGCGTGGGGTCGAGCAACTGGGACGGCGCGCGCGCCGCCACCGAGCACCTGCTCGGCCTCGGCCATCGGCGCATCGGCTGGATCGGCGGGCCCGAGGACTCCGACGCGGCCCGCGAGCGGCTCTACGGCTACCGCGCCGCGCTGGACGCCGCCGGGATCGCGCCCGACCCGGCGCTCGTCCGGTCCGACCAGTTCACGGTCGACAACGGCACCCGGTACGCGCACGAGCTGCTCACCTCCGCCGACCCGCCGACGGCGATCATGGCCGCGGACGACGAGATCGCGGTCGGCGTGCTCGCGGCCGCGCACGCGCTCGGCGTGCCGGTGCCCGGGCGGCTGAGCGTGTCCGGGTTCGACGACACCCCGCAGGCGGCCTGGACCACGCCGCCGCTCACCACGGTGCACCAGCACCTCGGCGACATGGGCCGGATGGCGGTGCGGACCGCCCTCGCGATGACCGAGGGACGGCACCCCGCGTCGCCGCGCGTCGAGCTCGCCACCTCGCTGACCGTGCGCGCCAGCACGGGCCCGGCGCCCGCCTGACCCGCCGCCGGGGCGGGCCTCAGCCCGCCGCGGGCGGCGCCGTCGACTCCCGGACCACGAGCGCGGTCGACAGCTGGACGTGGTGGGAGTCGACCCGCTCCCCGCGGGCCAGCTGGAGCAGGGTGCGCAGCGCGACCCGCCCCATCTCCACCACGGGCTGCCGCACGGTGGTCAGCGGCGGCGCCGAGGACGCGGCCGCGGAGCTGTCGTCGAACCCGACGACCGACAGGTCCTGCGGCACGCGCAGCCCGTGCCGCTGCGCGGACGCCAGGACGCCGAGCGCGATCGAGTCCGAGGCCGCGAACACCGCCGTCGGCGGCTCGGGCAGCTCCAGCAGCTCGTCGCCGATCGCGAGGCCCGCCTCGAAGGTGTGCGCCCGCGACCGCACCAGCGCCTCGTCCACCTGCCCGTCGCCGGCGCGCATCATGCTGAGGTAGCCCTGCAGCCGCTCGGCCGACGGCAGGAACGTCGGCGCACCGCCCGCGAACGCGATCCGCCGGTGGCCGAGCTCCAGCAGGTGCCGGGTGGCCTGCACGCCGCCCGAGAAGTTGGTCGACCCGACCGAGACCGTGGAGTCGTCCAGCGGGTTCACCGGGTCGATGTGCACGGTGGGCACCGCGAGCGCCCGGAGCAGGTCGCGCTGGGCGTCGGTGGGCTGGGTGGTGACGAGCACGACGCCCGCGCGGTCGCCGACGGCCTGGCGCCGGGTCCACGCCGGCGACAGCGGCGCCGCGTCGCCGTCGGCGGGGCCCGCGTCGAGCACGTCCACGACGACCTCGACCCCGTGCTCGCGGGCGGAGGCGACCACGCCCTCGAGCACCCGCAGGGCGTAGACGTCCGCGAGGGTGCGGAACACGACCGCGACGCCGAGCGGGGCGGTGCCCGCGCGCGGCCCGGTGGTCGGCGCGTAGCCGAGGCGGTCGATCGCCTCCTCGACCCGGCGCCGCGTGCCCGGCGAGATGCCCGGCCGACCGTTCAGCACCTTCGACGCGGTGGAGGTGGACACCCCGGCCGCCGCGGCGACCTGCTCGAGGGTGGGCCGGCGGTCCGTGGTCGACATGCCCGTCACGCTAGCGAAAATCTTTCGACGGCGGAAGCGCGGTCCTGGCCTTCCGTCGTCCGCGGGGCACGCCGTATGGTCGGCTGGTCGACGCACCGGGGCGGAAACTGTTTCGTGACGGGGCGCCGGCCGCCCGCATCGCCCCGACCCGAAGGACGTCCCCGTTGACCACGTTCCACGTCGCCGTCACCGGCGCCGACCGCGCGGACGGCAGCCCCGGCGCCCCGTTCCGCACCATCCAGCGGGCCGCGCGCGCCGCCCTGCCCGGCGACACCGTGCGGGTGCACGCGGGCACCTACCGCGAGTGGGTGCGCCCCGTGCGCGGCGGTGTCGCCGACGACCGCCGGATCACGTTCGAGGCGGCCCCCGGGGAGCACGTGGTCATCACCGGCGCCGAGGTCGTCACCGGCTGGGTCCGCGAGCGCGGCGACGTGTGGCGCGCGGAGATCCCGAACGCCATGTTCGGCGAGCTCAACCCGTTCGAGGCGCCCGTCGCCGGCGACTGGCTGCACACCAGCCCCGGCGCACCGCTCGCGCACCGCGGCGACGTCTACCTGGCCGGCCGCTCGCTCTACGAGGTGCACGACCGCGCCGCCGTCGAGCACCCCGAGCGCCGCGCGCACGTGCGGTACCAGTGGACCGCGCTCGACACCCCGCTGGTCGACCCCGACGGCACCCTCCTGGTCTGGTACGCCGAGGTCGGCGAGGACGTCACGACCGTCTGGGCGAACTTCGGCGGCGCCGACCCGACCGCCGAGGTGGTCGAGGTGAACGTCCGCCCGTCGGTGTTCACCCCCGAGCGCGCCCACGTGGACTACGTCACCGTCCGCGGCTTCGAGCTCGCGCAGGCCGCCACGCCCTGGGCGCCGCCGACCGCCGACCAGCTCGGGCTCGTCGGGCCGCGCTGGGCGAAGGGCTGGGTCATCGAGGACAACCTGATCCGGGACTCGAAGTGCGCCGGCGTCTCCCTCGGCAAGGACGCCGCGAGCGGCGACAACGAGTCGTTCGTCCTCGGTGACAAGCCGGGCTACCAGTACCAGCTCGAGGCCGTGTTCACCGCGCTGCACCAGGGCTGGGAGCGCGAGCACGTCGGCTCGCACGTCGTGCGCCGCAACGAGATCCGCGACTGCGGCCAGAACGGCGTGGTCGGCCACCTGGGCTGCGCGTTCTCCACCATCGCGGACAACCACATCCACCACATCGGGACCAAGCACGAGTTCTCCGGCTACGAGGTCGCCGGCATCAAGCTGCACGCCCCGCTCGACGTCACGGTCGAGCACAACCGGGTGCACGACACCACGCTCGGCATCTGGCTGGACTGGCAGGCCCAGGGCGCGCGGGTCACCCGGAACCTGCTGTACCGCAACCTCCGGGACCTGTTCGTCGAGGTGGCCCACGGGCCCGCGGTGGTCGACCACAACGTGCTGGCCTCCCCCATCGCCATCGAGCTGCTGAGCCAGGGCACCGCGTTCCTGCACAACCTGGTGCTGGGCGTGCTGCGGGTGCAGCCCGTGCTGGACCGGGCCACGCCGTACCACGTGCCGCACTCGACGCAGGTGGCCGGGTACGCCTTCGTGTACGGCGGCGACGACCGGTACGCCGGCAACCTGTTCGTCGGCGCGCGGCACGGCGTCTACGCGCCCGACGCCCCGATGCTGCTGCCGGACTTCCCGCCGGAGTCGAACGGCACGCACGCCTACGACGGGGCGCCAGGGTCCTGGGCGGAGTACCGGGAGCGCGTCGGCGGCGCCACCGGCGCGGGCGACCACTCCCGGTTCCACCTGGAGCGGCAGGCCGCGTACCTCTGGTCGAACGCGTACGCCGACGGCGCGCGCCCGGCGACCCACGAGACCGGCGCCCGCGTCGTCGACGGGCCGGCCGCGGTCCGGGTGGTCGACGAGGGGGCGGAGGTGCACCTGGAGACCGACCTGCCCGCCGGGCTCACCGCTCCCCTGCTCGACGTCGTGACCGGGGCGGACCTCGGGCACGTGCGGATCGTCGGCGCCGGCTACGAGCACCCCGACGGCACGCCCGTCGTCGCCGACCTCGACCTGGTCGGGCACCGCAAGGAGCCCGGCACCCCCCACCCGCCGGGCCCGCTGGCCCGGCTGGACGACGGCGCCGCGCGCGTCCGGGTCTGGTGATCGCGATGGCGCAGTTCTACGCCCCCGCCGTGACGGCGCTGCACGCCGACGGCACCCTGGACCGCGACGGCAACCTCGCCGTCTGGGAGCACATCCTGGACGGCGGCGTCGACGGCATCGTGCTCCTCGGCAGCACCGGCGAGTTCTTCGCCCTGCTGCCCGAGCAGAAGCGCGAGCTGATCGACCTGGCCGTCGAGCACGTGCTGCCGCGCGGCGACCTGATCGTCGGCACCGGGTGCCTCCGGGTGGACGAGACGGTCGACCTCAGCCGGTACGCGCTGGCCGCCGGCGCGCCCGCCGTGATGGTCGTCAGCCCGTACTACTTCGCGCTCGAGGACGCGGCCGTCGAGGCGTACTTCTCGGCGGTCGCGGAGCAGGTGCCCGGCGACGTCTACCTGTACAACTTCCCCGCCCGCACCGGGTACGACGTGAGCCCCGAGGTGACCCGCCGGCTGCTGCGCCGGCACCCGAACATCGTCGGCTACAAGGACACCGTGCTGGAGGTCGGCCACACCCGGCGGCTGCTCACCGAGCTGCTGCCCGAGTTCCCGGACTTCCGGGTGTTCGCCGGGTTCGACGAGAACCTGCACCACGTCATGACCTCCGGCGGCGCCGGTGCGATCGGCGGCCTCGCCAACCTGTACCCGGAGCACTGCGCGGCGTACGTGCGGGCCGTCGACTCCGGGGACGCGGCCGCGATCGCCACCGCGCAGCGCCGCATCGACGTGCTCATGGGGGTGTACGCGCTCGGCGCGCCGTTCTTCCCGCTGCTCAAGGAGGGCATGGTCGGCCGGGGCGTCCGGATGGAGCACCACTCGACCGCCCCGCACCTGCCGGCCACGCCCGAGCAGGCCGAGGCGCTGGCCGCGCTGATGGCGACCGTCGAGGACCTGCCGTGACGTCCTGGGAGCAGCTGCTGGAGCCGCACGACGGCATCTACGCGTTGCGCTCGCACGCCGACGGGCCGTCCGGCCGGCTGCCGCTCACCGCGCAGACGCTCCGGGAGTCGCCGAGCGGCGACGTGTTCGGCATGACCCAGAACGCCGGCATGGGCTGGCCGCGGGCGAACCTCCTGGGGCCGCAGGTGATGATCGTGTCGACGGCCGGGGGCCTGCGGTCCGAGTCGGGCGAGCCGATCGCGCTCGGCCTGCACTCCGGGCACTTCGAGCTCGTCGACCAGGTGCGCGCGGCGGCCGAGACCGTCGCGGCCGAGGGCGGGCTGCCGTTCGCCACCTTCGTGTCCGACCAGTGCGACGGCCGCTCGCAGGGCACCACCGGCATGTTCGACTCCCTGCCGTACCGGAACGACGCCGCGACCGTCATGCGCCGGCTGATCCGGTCGCTGCCGACCCGCTCGGCCGTGCTCGGCGTCGCCACCTGCGACAAGGGGCTGCCCGCCACGATGATGGCGCTCGCGTCCCAGCACGACCTGCCGACCGTGCTCGTCCCCGGCGGCGTGACGCTGCCGCCCACCCGCGGCGAGGACCTGGCCCGGGTGCAGACCATCGGGGCGCGGTTCGCCAACGGCGAGCTCTCGCTCGAGGACGCCGCCGAGGCGGGTTGCCGCGCCTGCGCCTCCCCCGGCGGCGGCTGCCACTTCCTCGGCACCGCGGGCACCAGCCAGGTGATCGCCGAGGCGCTCGGCCTCGCGCTCCCGCACTCCGCCCTGGCGCCGTCCGGCGAGCCCGTGTGGGCCGAGATCGCGCGGCAGTCCGCGCTCGCGGTGCTGCGGCAGCGCTCGCTCGGGCTCACGACCCGGGACGTCCTCACCCCGGAGGCGTTCGAGAACGCCATGGCCGTGCACGCCGCGATCGGCGGCTCGACCAACCTGCTGCTGCACCTGCCCGCCATCGCGCACGCCGCCGGCGTGCCACGCCCCGACGTCGACGACTGGCTCCGGGTGAACCGTGCGGTCCCTCGCCTGGTGAGCGTCCTGCCGAACGGGCCGGTCCAGCACCCCACCGTCCGCATGTTCCTGGCCGGGGGCGCCCCCGAGGTCATGCTGCACCTGCGGGACCTCGGCGTGCTGCACCTCGACGCGCTCACCGCGACCGGCGAGACCCTCGGCACCGTCCTCGACTGGTGGGCCGGCTCCGAGCGCCGCGCCCGGCTCCGGCAGGTCCTCCGGGACCAGGAGGGCGTCGACCCGGACGACGTGATCATGGGGCCGGCTGCGGCGCGCGACCGAGGGCTGCGACCCACGACCGCGTTCCCGACTGGCAACCTCGCGCCCGAGGGCGCGGTCATCAAGTCCACCGCCATCGACCCGGCCCGGCTCGACGGGGACGTGTTCGAGCACGTCGGCCCCGCCCGGGTGTTCACGTCCGAGGCCGCGGCGATCGCCGCGATCAAGGCCCGCGAGGTCGCCCCCGGCGACATCATGGTCGTGATGGGCGGCGGCCCGCTCGGCACCGGCATGGAGGAGACCTACCAGGTCACCTCCGCCCTCAAGCACCTGTCCTACGGGCGGGACATCTCGCTGATCACCGACGCCCGGTTCTCCGGCGTCTCCACGGGCGCCTGCCTGGGCCACGTCGGCCCCGAGGCCCTGGCGGGCGGGCCGATCGGCCGGCTGCGGGACGGCGACCTGGTCCGGATCCGGGTCGACGTCGCGGGGCTGGAGGGCAGCGTGGACTACGTCGGTTCCCCGGGGGCGCCACTCTCCCCCGCGGAGGGCGCCCGGGTGCTCGCCGCCCGCGAGCCGCACCCCGCGCTCGCACCGCACCCGCAGCTGCCGGACGACACCCGGCTGTGGGCGGCGCTGCAGGAGGCCAGCGGCGGCACCTGGGGCGGGGCGGTGTACGACGTGGACCGGATCGTCGAGGTGCTGCGCGCGGGGACGGCGGCGCTGGGCGGCGAGGGAACGGAGGCCAGCGCGCCCGGCGGTGTGGGTCCTCGCTCACATAGAAAGCGATCCACGGGGCCAAGCCGCTCCCACCCCCAACTGTGATCGGGTCCGAGGACTACCCGGTGCGTCCGGCCTCAGCCCGGCGCACCCGCGCGCCGGCCAGCACCGCGCCCACGGTGACCACCAGCCTAAGCAACACGTCCGCAGCGGTCGGGGCGAGCACGCCCGAGCCGTCGCCCGCGGTCGTCGCGTCCCGCGCCACCGCAAGGACGGGCCCAACCAGGGTCTCCGGTGCTAAGGCCGCGCTCCCGCGCACCTGGCACGATTGGGGCTACCGTCGCCCGAGCACCCGACGGCGTAGCTGCGTCACGAACGCTGGGCACTGCTGCGGTTCCGAAAACACCTCGGACCGTCAGAGGTGGCCGACATCATCCAGGCTGCGCTTGGAATTCGAGAACGGCGCAACAGAACCTGGCGATAGGCGGCGCGGCACGAAATCGGGCGCCGAGTCGCGAGTCCTGTCTCGACCTGTGCTTCGCGACCTCGTCTTAGGCAAATGATCTTCTACAACGTTGAGAACAGAAAGGGCCGATGTCCGGGAGAGCGCGAGGAGAGAGACGTCACCGAACGCGACGCGCCGACGCACCGTCTTCGGCGAACACTCGAGGGCCACGAGGAGCGCACTAGCGGCAGCTCGAGCGAGCGGTGGTGGCACACTGTTTCCGACTTGGCGATGACCGTGCCAGTTCGTGGTATGGAAACGGAACCAGTCCGGATAGCCGTGCAATCTAGCGGCCTCCCTAACGGTGATCACCCGGTCCTCGATTGGGTGGATCGGCCGCGGAGACGTGTGCGCACCTCGCTCGGACCCAGTACCGGCGCGAAGCGTACGTGCCGGACCATCAAGGGGGAGTCGATAGAGACGACTCTTCGGCTCTACCGTTCCTTGAGCCGTAGATGCAAATCGTCGGATCGTGTCACCAGTATGCACCGTCCGACGACCCCCGGTGTGTTCCGAGGGGTCCCAAATCCGGGGCCAAGACACGTCCCCAGGAGAACGGATTTCGCCGGCTAGTGCACGCGCGTATCGATTGACGGTCGCTGCTCGCCGTGCCAGGTCCTGATCCTGCAGTCGAACACTGTCGGAATTGAGCAAACCGTCGTAAGCCGACGGCGAGGGCAGACCTTCGAACGCCTGGGCCACCGTCACCACTCCTGCCTGAGGGGCTGGCATCGAGGGCGCCTCCGCTCCGAGCGCGCCCAGAACAACGACGCGGCGCCGGGACTGGGGCACACCGTAGTCCAAACTGTTAATCGCCCTTTCGGTGCCAGACATTGAGTATCCAGCCGCCTGGAGCCGCTGGAGTGCTACGTTGCGAACATCGTCAAAGCGCCCCTCGAGCAGACCCGCAACATTCTCCAAGCAGACTACCCGGGGTTTCACCTCCTCAACGATCCTCACGAACTCAAGCAGCAAGTTGTTCCGCTCATCTCCAGACTCGCGCTTACCTCCGGTTGAAAACCCTTGACATGGAGGGCCACCGATAATGGCATCGATCTGACCCGCCCAAGGGCGCTTCGGGTGCATGCGCCGGAACCCGCGCTCAGCTGCCTCAACGATGTCCCGCCCGGAGAGCCGTGAGATGTCGCGGCACAACGTCTCTCCGTGTGGGAAATTGAACGCGTGCGTAGCAGCATGAACAGGGTCGTATTCAACCGCAGCAACGACATCGAATCCCGCCTGCTCGAAGCCCAAGCTGAGCCCTCCGGCGCCAGAAAATAGATCGACTGCGATGGGGCGACTCTCATCGCGATCCAATCCCGCTCGCAGACCCGGCTCGTGCACAGCATCCCTCTCGCTCACGCGTGTGCGGCCCAACTCACGTGGTGCTCCGACCGCCCTGGCTGTATCGTCGCACGTACACCCGACATCCAGTTCACGCGTTGGCTGCCGCGGGCCGCCCCCATCTGTGGACGCCGATGAACCGCTCGATGTGGACCCTGTCGACCCACTTATGCGGTGGCACAAGTGTTGTAGCGTCCGCAGGCATCTGTCGGCTGAGAGCAGCCCACTCGGGCGCGGTAAGGGTGGGCCACGCCAAGTCCAGCGGTTCTCCGGATCGCGCGGGCGATGTGAAGTCTAGTTCCTCGAGTCGACACTCCGCCACGGCGTCTTCCCCAGTCGGGGCGAAGATCCACCCGAGCAGCTGCATCTTGGCGCTGTCCGCGTACCGCACATCAAGCACGCTCGTGGCGCTCACTTGGTCGGCGCGGGCGCTGACGCGGCGACGCACGATGCTGTCCGCCACATGAACCTGTCGGTCGGCGAAGTTGGGCCCGAGATAGTCGATCTTGCGGAGCCCCGAGTCGAAGTAGTCGCCCTGTTCCTCCTGCACCCGCGCGAAGTCCGCTTCGGATGCATGCCGATTGGCACACACAAATAAAGCGGACCCTGGTCTGAGAACGTTAGCGAGATACGAGATGTCCCGCTGCTCTTGCTGCCGGATGCGCGTCGTGTAGTCGAGCCAAACGACACATCTCGACGTTCTGAGCTCTTCGATCTCAGGGAGCCGAGTATTTGTGGTGCCGGGGAGGATCTCGATCTGCGAATACGGGCGGTTGAACTCGAGACGCTCTAGCGAATGCTCAGCCTCAATTGAAATGAGTCGCTCGATTCCCAAACGCTCGTAAGCCATCCTGTGGTCTACGAACTCCAACGACCCGAGGCCGACGTAAGTCACGTCACGCAAAGCTCCGTATCGAATGAGCCTGCGAGATATTTCGACGATCATCTCCCGCGTGATCGACTTGAGTGGCGCGGTGAGGTAGTTCGGTCCAGCCATCAGTTCTCGATCTCGAGTCGCCAATAGAAGTCAAAGAGTGCTCTGCCGACTTCCTGTGGGTTGTCCAGCTCGAGTCGGACAGCGACCTGGTCAAAACGCTCGGGCTCAACAGAGAAGCGGATGGTCTTCAACCGCCGAACTGCGACATCGGTCTTCGGGTAGGCAAGCGATGATTCTTGCTTTGGCGAGATGCGTTCGATCGGCCGTTCCCTCGCTTGCTCGTATGCCTCCACTAGCGGCGACTTGATCTGCGAATCAAGAAATACTCGCCTGTCTTCTTTCAAACGAGAAGCAAGCGCCTGCACCTCAGCCAGCGACGTCTGCATGGCGCCGTACACGAGCCTCCAAACGGTAGAACTTTCGTCCACACCGGTCTTGGACGTGTTCCAGGGGAGGTTCCTCGCGTCATTTGAGCGGATGTCGACGTAGCCGCGGAAGTTGCGGAACTGTGGGTGGTATCGGGCAGTGTCGTCTCCCCAACCGGTCAAGCGCGTCTTCTCTGCCGCCAGCAGAACGCGACCGTTTGCTAACACGTACCAACCAGCGTCATCGTGCCCGACGAACTTGTCCGCGTCCCCGTCGTCATCGGGCGAGTATTGGCTCTCTCGCGCTCCACCGACCAGTCCGGCGTGCACCTCGATTCGCACGTCATCGGGCGTCTTGAACCGCCTGACCAGGGGGCGAAATTCGGCGCTACTCTTCAGCAAAGCACGCTTGGGCGACAAAGCGGCACCGTTTAGACGAGTCGCGATACCGAGGTCGTATGCTTCTGGCCTTCTAATCTCGAGTTCATGCCGCAGGCGAGCCACGAACTCTGGTTCTGCGAACTGCATGCTCACTGCCGGGGCAGGGTTCCAAATCTTGATGAACGTCCTGGCGGACCGTGCGTCCGCCACGGACTCGCTTGCGTCTGCTCGTTCAAACGGGAACGCCCAGACTTCTTCTTCTTTCGCGGCCCATTGCGGGACATCGACCTCGAGCGCGAATGCTCCTTCGGTCGAATTCGACTCGACGCGAAAGTTGTCTCCCATTTTGAAGAGAGTGCGCTTCATGCCTACCCCGAAACTACCAACGGCTCCATCGACCGATGGCGATTCCTTACTACGACCCAGGCGAAACGCGTAATCACGGGCGGTAACTAGCGGTATGCCGCCGCAATTATCCGTGATGGAGAACTCGCTCCTGTTCACCTCGATGTCAATAGTAAACCCTGACAAGCTGCCAGCAATGAACTGGCCGTCGTCGCCTGTATCGACGTATCGTAGAGCGCCGTCGACTGAGTTGTCCCATAGATCCAGGATCGCTGGGACGAGTTCGACATCTCTGGTCAACATCTGAATGAACAGGTTCTTGTCAGGCTCTACAAGTGCCGAGGCAAACTCGTTCTCGCCAGTCACTGCACCTCCCACTACCTGCGCCAACGCTGGGCCAGTCTCCGATACACCGTAGCGCGCGCCAGGGTCGCTCCCAGTCTGCCTTGGTCACCACCACTCAAACGGACGCAGCGCAGGTCCCCGGATGGTCCGCGGTCGGTGGCGAGGCATGACAACTTCGGTGACCTCGCCACCGCCTGCCCCCGCGTAGCTTGCGCGGCCGACGTTCGAGTTAGGTGACCACCTCTGACTCTGGCTAGCCGGCTCGGGCGAGATCACGTGTGCCCGGTCGCTCGTCGATCTCGGCGACTCGCTACGTCGGTGGTTCGTCCGGCCACTTCCCTCTCGCGCTGCACGGCGGCCCGCGGATGCGCGAAGACCCCTGAGGCGGTTCGCGCGATACAGGCGAGTTGCGGCGCCCGCACCGAATCGAAGTCCACGGGTGACCTAGTCCATCACGAGGATCCGCTTGTCTACCCACGTCGCTCTGCTGATGCTCCATAGATCACCGCCCTCGCCACACCACGCGGGCAACCTCACACCACGTGCTGTGTAGCGCCACACCCGCACTAGCCTCGAGCCTCGAGCCTCGCTTTTCGCGGGGAGCCACGCACCGCGCGACGGCATTCCAGAATCCCCTGGACGATCACAACCAAGGCCAGTTCTCTCGCGTCCGCACGACGGCGCTGGGGCGCTTCTCCGAGCCGTCCAGGTTCACCGTCGGGCTAGGCAACCGCCGGAGTCGAAATCGCATCGCGACCAACTGCAGGCGTCGTGGGATGTAGTCGATACGTTCGACGACTCCCAGGGTCACCCGCCTGCGGTGTTCGGAGTGTCAACGCCCACGCGCGCGCTCGTTTCGGGAGAAGCAGGCCTTCGTGCGCGCTGCCCCCTAGGACGGTTGCGCGCGGCCGTGGTCAAGCAGTCGTGGCACCGGGTCCAGGATGCGGGAGGTGTGTGCTCGCGGGCTCGCAGGCGTGCTCGTCAGCGGGATGTGCGCGATGTGCTTGCCTCTTCGGACGGCCATGCGCAGGCCGTGCCATCCACGCGAACGACGCCCGGCATGTGGGCACTACGGTTCGCTGTCTCCCCGTGATGATCGACACGCGGCTCAAGGACGGGCGTGATCGTCACGGCAAACCCTCAGTTCCGGGAACAACGAAGCGGGCGAGAGCTGTCGCTTTCGCCCGCTTCTGTTGTGGAGCTGAGGGGACTCGAACCCCTGACCCCCTGCATGCCATGCAGGTGCGCTACCAGCTGCGCCACAGCCCCGTGATCAGGCCTTCCGGCCTTCTCCCGTCCCGCTGAGCGGGCGTCCTGAACTCTAATCGAACTCCGCCGAAGTTGCGAATCGGCTGGTCAGGCCGGGTCCCGGACCTCCTCGTCCATGCCGCGGTCGGCGCGGTCCGGACCCGCGTTCCAGTCGGACGACGCGTGCACCGGGCCGACGTTCAGAGCCTCCAGCCGCCACGCCAGGCCGGAGCCCGGGCGGCCGGGCTGGACCTCGGCCCAGTGCGCGTTGGACATGCCGGAGACGCCCTTCCACTCCGCCGCCAGGCCGAGCAGTCCGACCAGGCCGAGGGTGATCGCGGCGCCGTGCGACACGACGACCAGGGTGTCGTCGGCCTCCAGCGCGCCCGCCTGCTCCTCGATCGCCCTGACCATGCGGGCCTGGACCTCGGCGCGGGTCTCGGCGCCCACGCGCTCCGGCTCGCGCCCGGAACGCCACGCGGCGTGCTGCTCGGGCCAGCGCTCGGCGATCTCCGCCGAGGTCATGCCCTCCCAGTCGCCGAACGACCGCTCGCGGACGCGCGGGTCGGTGTGCACGGGCAGACCGGTGCGCGCGGACAGCGCCTCCGCCGTCGACCGTGCCCGGCCGAGGTCGGAGGCGATGATCCGCGTCGGCGAGTACCGGCTCGCGAGCGCCGCGGCGGCCGTCTCGGCCTGCCACACGCCCACCTCGTCGAGCGGGATGTCCGACTGGCCCTGCAGGCGCGCCGCGGCGTTGTGCGCGGTGCGCCCGTGCCGCCAGAGGACGACGCGCCCCGCGGTCACTCCCCCGCCTCGTCGCCCTCGGGGGTGCCGTGCACGTCGGCCGGCAGCTCGATGACGGGGCAGTCCTTCCAGAGCCGCTCCAGGGCGTAGTACGTGCGGTCCTCGGCGTGCTGCACGTGCACGACGACGTCGCCGAAGTCGATGAGGACCCAGCGGCCCTCCGACTTGCCCTCGCGGCGCAGCGGCTTCGCGCCGAGCTTGTGCAGCGACTCCTCCACGGCGTCGACGATCGCGCCGACCTGCCGCTCGTTGGTGCCGGAGGCGATCAGGAAGGCGTCGGTCAGCACGAGCTGACCGCTGACGTCCAGGGCGATGATCTCCTGGGCCTTGAGGTCGGCGGCGGCGCGTGCGGCCGCCACGGTGAGCTCGATCGCGCGGTCGGTGGCCGACACGGGTCTCCTCGGGGTGGTTCGGGTGGGTCAGGTGGTGCAGGTCACGGTGCCGCGTCGGGCGCCGTCGCCGCGGTGGCGGGGACGTCCGGCCCGGCCGCGCGGTCCGACGCCGTGTTGGCGACGAAGATGATGAGGAAGCCGAGCACGAACGCGACGACCGCCAGGATGATCCACTGCAGCCACGTGTACGGCAGCGGCCGGCGCAGCCGCTCGGGCTGCTCGTCGATCTCGTCGATCTCCTCGTCGGCGTTCACGCCGCGGAGCATGTCGCCGGTGGCGTCGGTGATCTCGGCCTCGTCCTCGGGCAGCGGCGCCGGCACCCGCTCGGGTGCGGCGCCCGCCACCGGTGCCGTGAGCGGCCCGGGCGCCACCACCGCTGCCACCACTCCGGGCGCCGCGACCTCCGCGGGCCGGGCCACCCGTCCCGCGCCGGCCGTGCCCGACCAGGCTCCCGCCTCCGCCCCGGGCCGGTCCCCGGCCGCCCCGTCGACCGACCTGCCCGCGCGCCGGAGCGCCACGAGCTCGCCGGGCCGCGCGTGGCCCCCTGCGACGACCGGCGGCGCCCCGGGTGCCGCCGCGACGGCGGCCGGTGCGTCCGCGGCGCCGGCCCCGCCCGCGGCGGCCGGCCAGCAGCGCGGCGCGGCCGCGACGTCGTCCTGGTCCGCCGGCGGCGCGTCGTGGCGCCCGATGTCCGGCGACGCCCCGGC
>NZ_JAANNB010000047.1 GCF_011603975.1 Cellulomonas sp. IC4_254
CGCCGCCGCCGACCGCGCGCCCGAGCCGTACGACCCCGCCGCCGCGCCCGCCGCCGAGCTCGACCGGCAGGTCCGCGCGCAGCTCGACCTCGGGCTGGCCGCGGTGCACGGCCTGTCCGCCGCCGACCTGGTCGCCGCGGTCGCCCCGCTGCGGGCCGCCCTCGCCGCCGGTGCCGCGGCCGCCCCGTCGTCGGTCGACCCCGACGACCACGTGCCGTTCGTCCTCGTGCTCGACGGCGGGACCGCGCGCGCCAACGCCTCGGTGCCGGCCCTGCGCCGCGGGTCGCGCGCCGGGGTCAGCGTGATCGACGACGAGGAGATGGCCGGCTACCGCCCGCTGCCCGACCTGGACGTGCCCGCGACGCCGTACCTGCTGCTCGACGTCGACACCGGCACGGAGTTCTGCGACGTGCGGCCGGAGGACGCCCTGGTGGCCGTGCGGGAGCGCGGCCGGACGCCCCTGACGGTGGCCGAGGGGATCGCCCTGGTGGCGGTGCGGCCCGACATGCTGCGGCCGAACCGGTGCTTCTCGCTGATGGGCTCCCGCGCGGGGAACCAGCGGGTGCCGGCGGTGTGGATCAGCGAGCGGCGGCCGAAGCTCGGCTGGTGCTGGGACCGCAACCCGCACACCTGGCTCGGCGCGGCGTCGGCGGGTGGCCGGACCGCGGGCTGACCCTCACTCCCCCACGGCGACCGGCCGGTCCGGGTCGTTCGACCACTGCGACCAGGAGCCGGGGTACAGCACCGGGGTGCGCCCCGCCAGCACCAGCGCCGCCGCCTGGTGCGCGGCCGTGACGCCGGAGCCGCAGTACACCGCGACCTCGCCGCCCTCGGGCACCCCGAGGGCGGCGAACCGCGCCGTCAGGTCGTCGACCGTGCGGAACCGGCCGTCCGCGTCGAGGTTGTCGGCGGTCGGCGCGCTCACGGCACCGGGGATGTGCCCGGCGCGGGGGTCCACGGGCTCCACCTCGCCGCGGAACCGCTCGGCGGCGCGCGCGTCCAGCAGCACGCCCTCCTCGGCCCACCGGCCGGCCTCGTCGGCGTCGAGCACGGGGAGGTGCCCGCCGGACAGCGTGACGTCCCCGGGCTCGGCCGCCACGTCACCGGCCTCGACCTCGCCCCCGGCCGCGCGCCACGCCGCCAGACCGCCGTCCAGGATCCGCACGTCCGCGACGCCCGCCCAGCGCAGCAGCCACCAGGCCCGGGCCGCCGACGTCGCGCCGGAGTCGTCGTAGACCACGACCGGCTCGCCGTCCCGCAGGCCCCAGCCGCGCGCGGCGGCCTGCAGGTCGGCGACGTCGGGCAGCGGGTGCCGGCCGGCGGCGGCGCTCGGCGGGGCGGCGAGCTCGGTGTCGAGGTCGACGAACACGGCACCCGGCAGGTGGCCCGCGCGGTAGGCGTCGACCCCGGGCGGGCCGCCGAGCGCCCAGCGCACGTCGAGCAGCCGCGGCGGCGTCGGCCCGTCCAGCTCGCGGGCGAGGTCGGCGGCGGTCACGAGCACGTCGGTCATGGTCCCCAACCTACGGTCGGCCGCGGCCCCGCGACCAGGGGCGGCGCTCCCCCGCGGGGCGCGCGGCCGACGTGTCGGACGCCACGCGCGGGGCCCGGAACCCGCGCCGTCGCGCGCTCGTTCCCCTCGTGGTGCCCCGCCCCGGACCACCCGGCAGAGAGGTCCGCTCCGTCGCACCAGCACCTTCGTGGCGCGCGTCGGAGCCAGGTGCAGCATGCTGGCTGCCTCAGTACGCCGCGAGCCCCCGCTCGTCCTCTGCCCGTCTGGAGCCCGTGTGTCCGGTAACGCCACCACCCGGTTCGGCAACGTCTCGCTGCTCTCCGTCGCGAGCCGGCTGCCCAGCCGCATCACCACGTCCGCGGAGATCTCCGAGCGCCTCGGGTCGGCCCTGCGCCGCCTCCGGCTGCCGCGGACGGTCCTGGAGCGTGTCGCGGGGGTGGAGGAGCGCCGCAACTGGGGGCCGGGCGAGGACGCCGACACCGCGACGATCGCCGCCGGCACCGCGGCGCTGCGCGAGGCGGGCGTCAACCCGGGCGACGTGGGCCTGCTGATCAACACGTCGGTGACCCGCAAGCACCTCGAGCCGTCAGTCGCGGTGGGGCTGCACCACGGGCTCGGGCTCGGCAGCCACGCCGTGAACTTCGACGTGGCGAACGCGTGCCTCGGCTTCATCAACGGCATGAGCCTCGCGGCGACGATGATCGAGTCCGGCCAGGTCCGCTACGCGATCGTGGTCAACGGCGAGGACGCCGACGACATCCAGCGGACGACGGTCGAGCGGCTGCTGCGCCCGGAGGTCGGGCGCGAGGACTTCATGGAGGAGTTCGCGACGCTGACGCTCGGCTCGGGCTCCGCGGCGGCGGTGCTCGGCCGGACGGACGAGAACCCGGGCGGCCACCGCGTGCTCGGCGGCGTCACCCGCGCGGCGACCCGGTTCCACGACCTGTGCGTCGGCAGCGCGGACGCGATGCTCACCGACGCCCGCGCGCTGCTCGAGGGCGGCCTGGAGCTCGTCGTCGACGCCTGGCGCGAGGCGCAGCGGGACTGGGACTGGTCGTCGATGGACCGGTACGTCACGCACCAGGTGTCCCGGGTGCACACCGACGCGATCGTCAAGGCCGTCGGCCTGAACCGCAAGCGCGTCCCCACGACGTTCCCGCACCTCGGCAACGTCGGCCCGGCGTCCATCCCGATCACCCTGGTCGAGGAGCAGCACTCCCTGCGGACCGGCGACCGGGTCCTGCTGATGGGCGTGGGCTCCGGCATCAACACCGCGATGATGGAGCTCGCCTGGTGACTGCCGCGCCCCGCGTCCGTCCCGCCACCGCCCCGCCCGCCGGGCTGCCCGGCCTGGACCCGCGGTTCAGCCGGCTGCTCCCGCTCCCCGACGGCGCCCCGGACACCGGCCTCGGCGTCGGCGAGCCCGCCTGGCACCACCTCGACACCGGACCCGAGCTCGCCGCCCGCGGGGTCGCGCCGGTCGGCACGATCCTCGCGGTGCACGGCAACCCCACCTGGTCCTACCTGTGGCGGTCGCTGATCCCCGCGACGCTCGACGCGGCCGCCGCGGGCCGGCCCGCGTGGCGGGTCGTGGCCGTCGACCAGCTCGACATGGGCTTCTCCGCGCGCACCGGCCGGCACCGGACGCTCGCCGAGCGGGTGCGGGACCTCGACGCGTTCACGACCGCTCTCGGGCTCACCGGGCCGGTCGTCGCCCTCGGGCACGACTGGGGCGGGGTCGTGGCGATGGGCTGGGCCGTCGACCACCCCGACCGGCTCGCCGGGCTCGCGCTGCTCAACACCGCCGTCGCGCACCCGGACGGCGAGCCGATCCCCGCGCCGCTGCGCGCGGCCGGCGCCGGTCCCGTGCTGCGGCTCGCGACCGCCACGACGCCCGCGTTCCTCGAGACCACCCTCGCGCTGGCGCACCCGCCGCTGCCCCGGGAGGTCGCGGACGCGTACCGCGCGCCGTACCGGCACGCCGACGACCGCGCCGGGGTCGAGGGGTTCGTCGCCGACATCCCCGGGTACCGCGCGCACCCGAGCGCGCCGGAGCTGCGCCGGATCGCCGCGGGCGTGGCCGCGCTCGACGTCCCCGCGCTGCTGCAGTGGGGACCCCGCGACCCGGTGTTCCGCGACCGCTACCTGGACGACCTGGTCGACCGGCTGCCGCAGGCGCGCGTGCACCGGTACGAGGACGCCGGGCACCTGGTGGCCGAGGACGTCGACTGGGCGACGCCGCTCCTGGACTGGCTGGCCGAGGAGGTGCCGGCCGGCCGCGCGCCCGCCGCCGCACCCGCGAGCGCCGGCCCCACCGACGGCGCCGCCGCCTGGACCCCGCTGTGGGACCGGCTCGACGCCCGCGCCGACGACCCGGGTCCGGCCGTGCTCGACATGGCGGCCGACGGCGGGCCCCGCACCGTGTCCTGGCGGCTCCTGGCGCGCCAGGTGCGCCGGATCGCCGCCGGCCTGCGCCGCGTCGGCGTGCAGCGCGGCGACCGGGTGTCGCTGCTCGTGCAGCCCGGCCCGACGCTGACCGCCCTCGTCTACGCCTGCCTGCGCCTCGGCGCGGTCGTCGTGGTCGCGGACGCCGGCCTCGGCCCCCGCGGCCTGACCCGCGCCCAGCGTGGCGCCCAGCCGGACTGGGTCGTCGGCCAGACGAAGGGCCTGCTCGCCGCGCGCGCGCTCGGCTGGCCCGGCGTGCGGATCGCGGCCGACCCGCTCGGCCCCGCCGCCCGGCGCGCGCTGGACGTCGCGCACCTGCTGCTCGACGTCGCGGACGCGGGCCGCGACGAGCTGCTGCCGCCCGAGCCCGGTCCCGACGACGAGGCCGCGATCCTGTTCACGTCCGGCTCCACCGGCCCGGCCAAGGGCGTCGCCTACACGCACGCGCAGCTCTCCGCGCTGCGCGACGTGCTGGCCGAGCACTTCGCCGTCGGCCCGGACACGGGGCTGGTGACGGGCTTCGCGCCGTTCGCCCTGCTCGGGCCCGCCCTCGGCACCCGCTCGGTCACCCCGGACATGGACGTCTCCGCGCCGCGGACGCTGACCGCCCGCGCGGTCGCCGACGCCGTGCGCGCCGCCGACGGGTCGATCGTGTTCCTGTCGCCCGCCGCGATCCTCAACGTGGTCGCGACCGCCGACGGGCTGGACGCCGACGACCGCGCGGCGCTCGCCGGGGTCCGCACGTTCCTGTCGACCGGTGCGCCGATCAGCGCGGACCTGCTCGGGTCCGCGGCGGCGCTCATGCCGGCCGCCGAGGCGCACACCCCCTACGGGATGACCGAGTGCCTGCTGGTCACCGACATCACGCTCGACGGCATCCGCGCGGCCGCGACCGCGCCGGACGCCGGGGTGTGCGTCGGCCGGCCGGTCGGCCCCGGGCGGGTCCTGGTGAGCGCGCTCGACGCGGACGGCGCCGCCACCGGTGCGCCGTCCGACGCCCCGGGCGTGCTGGGCGAGGTGCTGATCAGCGCCCCGCACCTCAAGCAGCACTACGACCGGCTGTGGCTGACCGACCGCGCCGCCGAGCGGGACGTCCCCGCCGGCCGCTGGCACCGCACCGGCGACGTCGGCCACCTGGACGCCGAGGGCCGGCTGTGGATCGAGGGCCGGCTCGCGCACGTCCTCGTCACCGCCGACGGGCCGCTCGCGCCGGTCGGCCCGGAGCAGCACGTCGAGCGGGTCCGCGGCGTCCGCCGCGCGGCCGTCGTCGGCGTCGGCCCGGCGGGCGTCCAGCAGGCCGTCGCCGTCGTGGAGCCCTCGGAGGGCGCGGGCCCGCGCCGCCCCGGCCTCGCGCCGGCCGACCTCGCCGACGAGGTCCGGGCCGTCGCGCCGGTCCCGCTCGCGGCCGTCCTCGTCGCACCGCGGATGCCGACCGACGTGCGGCACAACTCGAAGATCGACCGCACCCGACTCGCCCACTGGGCGTCCCGCGTGCTGTCCGGCGGCCCGGTGGGCGCGCCGTGACCGTCCTGGTGACCGGCGCCTCCGGCCTGCTCGGCGGCGCCGTCGCGCGGGTGCTGGTCGCGCGGGGCGCCGACGTCCGGACGCTGCAGCGCCGGCCGTCCGGCGTGCCGGGCGCCCAGGACGTGGCGGGCTCGGTGACCGACCCGGAGGCGGTGGCCCGCGCGCTCCACGGCGTCGACGCGGTCGTGCACCTCGCCGCCCGGGTCTCGCTCGCCGGGCCGCGCGAGGAGTTCGACGCGGTCAACATCGGCGGCACCACCACGCTGCTCGACGCCGCCGAGCGCGCGGGCGTCCGCCGGTTCGTCCAGGTGTCCTCGCCGTCCGTCGCACACGGCGGCGCGTCCCTGGTCGGGGTCGGCGCCGAGCCCGCCGACCCCGCGCACGCGCGCGGCGACTACGCCCGCACCAAGGCCGCCGCCGAGCTGCTGGCCCTCGACCGGGACCGCGGCGCCGAGGGCGGCCCGGCCGTCGTCGCCGTCCGCCCGCACCTGGTCTGGGGACCCGGCGACACCCAGCTCGTCGAGCGCGTCCTCGACCGTGCCGCCCGCGGCCGGCTGCCGCTGCTCGACCAGGGCGCCGCGCTGATCGACACCACCTACGTCGACAACGCGGCCGACGGCATCGTCGCCGCGCTCGACCGGGCCGACGCCGCCGAGGTGCACGGCAACGCCTACGTGCTCACCAACGGCGAGCCCCGGACCGTCGCCGACCTGCTCGCCGGGATCTGCCGCGCCGGCGGCGTGCGGCCTCCGGCCTGGCGGGTGCCCGCCGGCCTCGCGCGGGCGGCGGGCGGCGTGGTCGAGGCCGTGTGGCGGCTGCGCCCCGGCACCGACGAGCCGCCCATGACCCGGTTCCTCGCCGAGCAGCTGTCCACCGCGCACTGGTTCGACCAGCGGAAGACCCGGGCCGACCTGCGGTGGACGCCGGCCGTGAGCCTGGACGAGGGGTTCGCGCGGCTGGCGGCGCACTACGGGGGGCGACGGGGCTGAGCCGGGCGCGGATCAGCGCATCCGGATGGCGAACGGCGCCTCGCCGGAGTCGAGCGCGCCGACCACCGCGCGGACGTGGCAGGACGAGTCGGGCTGCTCGGCCAGCACCCGGATGCCGAGGACCTGCGCGGCGTTGCACGACGACACCGCCACCCCGTCGAGCCCGGCACCGCCGGTGAGCTGGCGCAGCAGCTCGGTCTCCATCCCGTCGACCGTGTCCTGCGTGAACAGCTCGGTCTCGCCGGTCTCGCCGCCCGCCCACAGGGCGATCACCCGGTACGGGACCGCGGTCGCAGCTCCGGTGAGCGTCACCCCGTCCGGCTCTGCCCGGACCCCTGAGACGCGCTGCAGCGCGAACGCCGTGCCCGGCAGCCCGGGGAGGGCGGCGTCCGTGGCCTGCCGCACCGACTCGAGCCACGGGCCGTAGTCCGCCGCGGCGACGCCCTCGGCGTCGACCGGCACCAGGTCCACCGCCAGGTCGACGACGGTCGTGGAACCGGCGGGCAGGTCGACGTCGAGCAGCCGCTGACCGCAGGCGAGGTCCACGCCGTCGCTCGACGCCCGCACCGGCCGGACCACGCCCTCCTGCTCGACGACCTCCGCGCACCCACCGTCCGACGCGGGCGTGACGACGAGGACGTCACCGCGCAGGGGCGCGTGGGGCGCCGCCGACAGCGAGACGCGCAGCCGGGTGACACGGTCCGCCGCGTCCCACGACGCGTCGAGGTCCATCCGGAGCCCGGTCGGCAGGTGGCTGCCGCTGCGGTGCGCCGCGGCCGTCGTGACCTGCACCTCGGGCTCCACCGCGTCTCGGTCGAGCACGCCGGAGGCCCACAGCGCGGCACCGCCCCCACCGAGCAGGAGCACCGCACCGAGCGCGATCAGCACCCGCTGCGACGCCGACCGCCGCGAACTCGGCACGCCGCGCGGGACGAGCCGGGGGTCGGGCGCGACCGCCCGCATCATCGTGGACCCGTCGAGAGGTTCCTGCTCCGGCACGTCCTCCACGTGCCGGACCGGGCGCGACGGGCCGGCGGCGCGCAGCGACGTGGCCTCGAGGTCCGCCGTCCCCTCGTCCGGCGCGATGGTGCCGCTACCCGGATCCGCCGGCCGCGGCGCCCGCAGGGCCTGCTCCACGGCGTGCTTCGCCGGCAGCACCGAGGCGCTCCGCGACCAGGACGCCGGCGCGGTCTGCTCGGGGAGCTCCCGGGTCGCCAGCGACGCGTCGTCCAGGCACCTGAGCGCGTGCGCCGCCTCCGCCGCGTCCGGTCGCGCTGCCGGATCCTTGCTCAGCAGCCGCTCCAGGACGCGCAGCAGCGGCTGGGCGACCGGGAGCGGCGGCGGCGCGTCCTCGACCTGGCGCATGCCGAGGGTCACGTGGGTGCCCTCGCCGGCGAACGGCGTCCGCCCCGCGAGCAGCTCGTAGAGGAGCACGCCCACCGCGTAGACGTCGGACGCGGGGCCGAACTTGCCGTACGCCACGAGCTCCGGGGGCATGTACGCCGGCGTGCCGACCAGCTCGGTGCCGGGCGCCGCCTCGTCCTGGACGATCCCCGCGATGCCGAAGTCGGCGAGCCGGACGTCGTCGGCCGCGAGGCTCCCCGCACGGGCGAGCAGGACGTTGTCCGGCTTCACATCACGGTGCACCACCCCGCGCCGGTGCGCGGCGTCCAGCGCGTCCAGCACGGCGGCCGCCAGCGGCACCGCCGTCGCGGACGGCAGGGTGCGCCGCTCGCGCAGCAGCCGGGCGAGGCTCGGTCCCTCGACCAGGTCCATCACGATCGCGAGGTCACGGCCTTCGGCGACGAAGTCCCGGACCCGGACCACCTGCGGGTGGTCGAGCCCGAGCAGGACCGACCGCTCCTGGACGAACCGCGCGAGGATCTCCGGGTCGCTCGCGTGCTGCGGCCAGAGCAGCTTGGCGGCCACGGCGTCCCCGGTCCGGCGGTCGTGCGCCCGCCACACCTCGCCCGACGCACCGCGGCCGATCCGGTCGAGCAGCGTGTACCGGCTGCCGAGAGCGCGACCCGCGGAGGCCGGCTCGGTCACGGCCCGGACCCCGCGAACCACGACAGCGAGGCACGTCGCCCGTCCGCCGCGGCGGGGCGCACGCCGGCGTCGGAGGTCGAGGCGTGCAGCACCACGACGTCGTCGTCCGCGAGCGCCTGGGGGGTGCTGAAGTCGAGGCCGGGACCGGCCAGCCCGTCCGCCCGTCCGAGGCGCAGACCGCCGAGCGCGTCCCGGACCCTGGCGGGCTCGACGGAGGCCGCGGCGTCCACGGCCCGGACCAGCGCCAGCGTGGCGTCGTGGCTCGCCGCGTCAGCCAGGGGCACGCCGGCCGCGCAGGTGTCGTCGTCGTAGACGTTCCTGCAGGCCGGGTCGCCGGACGCGAGCCGCACCGCCGCGAGGAACGTGGCGGTGCGCGACCCGCCGGCGGGGTCGGTCAGAGCCCGGTGGTCCTGCGCGTCGGTACCCACGCCGAGCAGCCGCCCGCCGGACGTGCCCGCGGCCGCGAGGACGTCGCCGAACCCGGGGGTCAGCGCCTCCGGGGTGAGCACGACCGGGAGCTGACGTGTCCCGAGCATCTCCTGGAGCGCGATCACCAGAGCGGCCTGGTCGATCGCGGCCCCGTCCACCACGACTGAGTCCACCTCGCGGCGCTCCAGCAGGGCGACGACCTCCTCCGCGGTGGCGTCCGGGTCGTCGAGTGCGCCCGTCGCCGGGGACCCCTCCGGTGCCGCGTCGGGCCGCGCGTCGAGGCGGTCGGCGGCGACGACGCGGTAGGGCCGGGTCGCCGCCAGCCCGTCGAGCGCGTCCTGCACCCGGGCCGCGACCGCGTCGCTGCTGGGCGCCACCGACCACGAACCGGACCGGTGCGCTGCGGCGGAGCTGTACGGCAGCACGACCGCGGTCGCGGACTCGTCGGCCGCCGCGACGGCGTCGGCGGTGTGCGCGCCGGGCGACGCCAGGACGATCCCGGCGACGCGGTCCTCGAGCAGTTGGCGCATCGCCCGCAGGGCGCCGTCGGCCGTCCCGTCGTCGAGGGCGACACGCAGCTCGACGCGGTGACCGCCGAGCCCGAACCGGTACGCCGCCACCCGGGCGCCCTCGACCTGCGGCCGGAACTCAGAACCGGCTCCGTCCACCGGCGGGACCAGCACGCCGAGGCGGACCGTCTCCGTGATCTCGCCGGACAGGGACAGCTCGGGTCGCAGGCCCGGGACCGGCGCCGGGGGCTCCGGTGCGGTGCACCCCGCGAGCACGGCGAGCGCCGCGAGCGCGGCGAGCACCACGCCCGCCCTGGTCGCACCACCGACACGCGCGGTCACCGGTCACCCCGGACCTGCAGCACGAAGACGGTCTCCAGGTCCTCGGACACCTCGGCGAACGGGCGGTACCCGGCGAGCCTCGCCTCGGCCGCGGCGAACTGCGCCGCCCGCAGGTCGAGGTCCCGCAGCTCGCCGGACCGCACGTTCCCGTACGCGGTCGTGGTGCCGTGCACCGAGTCCAGGACTCCGCCGGTGTCCCCGACCCGGGTCGTGATGCTGTGCAGCTTGCCCAGCAGGCCGCCCCGGCTGGTCGGGTCCGGCGAGCCCAGGTTGGCCTGCAGGTCGGCGAAGTCACCGCCCAGCGCCGTCGCCGCCGCGATCGACTGGGCGCCCGACCGCTGCATCGCGTCGGTCAGCTGCTGCAGGACCCCGCTCGCCGCGAGGTCGTAGTCCGCCAGGACCGCGTCCATCTCCGCCCGCACCCGCGTGCGCGCCTCGGTGACCAGCGCCTGCGAGCCGGCGGTGGCCTCCTGGCGCTGCGCGGTCACCTCGGCCACCAGCCCCGACGCCAGCAGGTCGATCTGGTCGTGCGCCCGGTCGGCCGCGTCCTGCGTCCGCCCCGAGGCCAGTGCGAGGCGCGCGTCGGAGCCGCCTGCGACCTCGTCGAGCCGGTGGTCGAGGTCGTGCAGCCGCGCGTCGAGGTCCGCCTCGAGGCAGAGCAGCCGGTTCGCGTGCCGCACCACCATCTGCGCCGAGGCTCCGGGGCGGTCGACGGCCGAGGACCGCGGCGAGGTGCAGGCTCCGGCGTCCACCAGCGGCTGGACGGTGTCGTCGGGCCAGATCGCGGTCACGAGGGTCACCAGACCCTCGAGCCGGGCGTCGAGGTCGTGGAGGCCCCCGTCGGCGACCACGAGCGAGGCCACCTCCTCGACCGCGCCCGCGACCACCGCGAGGGTGCCGGTGCCCCGGTCGGGGTCGTCCAGGGCGAGCAGGTGCTGCGCGAGCGAGCCGGTCGGGTCGGTGAGAGCGGCCAGCTCGTCGACGGCCGTGTCGAGCGCGTCGAACGCGCGCTCCACGGCGCCGAGCGCCGTCCGCGCCGTCGCGGCGCCGTGGACGAGCGCGCTCACCGTGGTCGCCGCGCCGCCGTAGCCGACCACCAGATCGGCGACCGCGCCGGCCAGGTCTCCGAGCGGGCAGCCGGCGACGTCGAACCGGTCCAGCGCCTGCGCGACGTCGCCGGCCGACGAGTCGGGGCCGAGGTCGTCGGCCCACCCGGCGGGGCACGCCCCGGCAGCGAGGTCACCGGCCAGGTCGTCGAACGCCTCCACGTACCCGGACGCCAAGAACCACGCCCCCGGCGCTCCGGGGGCGTCGGTCGCCGCGTCGAGCGCGGCGAGCACGGCGCCGGGACCGTGGTCGGGGTCGGACAGCGCCACGCGGGCCTCGTCCCGGACCCGACGCAGGCCCTCCACCGCCGACGCCGTCGTCTCCAGCCCGTCGCGCGCCAGTGCCACCCCAGCACGCGCGTCGTCCACCGATCCCCCGACGCGGAGCGCCCAGCCCGCGAGGTCGTCGGCCGCTCCTGACGAGCCCGACCGGGCCGCGACCAGCTCTTCGCGGAGCGCGGTCAAGGAGGCGGCGAGCCCGTCCGCACCGCCGACTGCGCCGGTGAGCCCGGCGACGTCGAGCCGGTCTGCCACGGCGCGCACCTCGTCCCGCCCGGCGGCGAGGACCGCGAGGTCGACCCCCAGCGCGCTGCGCGCCACCGCGAGGGTGCACGCGATGGTGCGGTGGTCCTCCGGGGTCGCGAGGCACGCGGCCACCCCGTCGGGGTGCTCGACGGTGGCGGGGTCGCCCACGGTGCCCAGCACGAGCTGGTGCAGCTCCGTCCGGCAGCTCGCGGACGGCGCGTCCCGGCCGTCCGCGAACAGGTCCGCGACCGCTCGCAGCTGCGCGTCGGCGAGGTGCACGGTGGCCGACACGGTTCGCGCCTCGCTCTCGGCGAGCGTCGGCATCGTCACCGTGCACCCGGCCACGACCGTCTCGGACAGCGTCGGTCGCACCCCGGGAGGGCCGAGGACGTCGGAGACCGACCGTGACAGGTCCTGCACCCCTCGACGGGTCTCGGTGCCGACCTGCCCCAGGCCGGAGCGCGCGTCGACGAGCACCGCGTCCAGGTCTTCCGCCGTGCGCGCGAGGTGGTCGAGCACGGCCTCCGAGCTCGCCCCCAGGCTGCCGTACGTGCGCTCGCCGACGTGCGCGACGTCCTGGACGAGCGCCTCGTGCACCTGGTCGACGAAGTCGAGCGCCTCGGCGAGGCTCCGGCCCACGCGCTGGACGAGCGCGATCGCGGCCCCCTCCTGCCGCACGGCGTACCCGTCCGCGCCGTACGCGCGGTCGATCAGCGCCCCGACGGAGGGATCCGTGACCAGGCCCGGCTGCACCGTGAGGTCGAACGACGGAGCTCGGAAGTCCTGCGACTCGACCACCAGCGTGAAGTCGGCGGTCGGCGACAGCATCGGCGCGGCGAGGAAGGCGGCCCACTGGACCGACCGATCGCCCTCCGTCGTCTCGACCAGCACCCCGTCGGTCACCCGCGGGTCGTCGCCCGAGCCGTCGTCCACCTGGACCACCCGGTCGCCCGCTCCCACCGTCGCGCTCGCGACCACCGTGAACGGCACCCCCACCAGAGCCTGCTGCCGGTACCGCGCACCGTGCGTCTCGAACGCCAGCTCCCGGGGCTCCGCCGTGAGGTCCTGGACCGCCACCTGCACGACGAACCGGCCGGACCGCCCGTCGAGGTCGGCGAGGTCGGTGCCGGACGTGCCGTCGTGCCACCAGGCGGTCTGCACCCGCACCGGGAGGTCCGCGGCGGCCCGCGCCGGCTCCAGCTCCTCGCGGTGCTCGGTGACCCGGCCGTCCTCGTCCTGGACGACGCTCGCCGTGGCCACCGAGCGGATCGCGCCGTCGGTCCCGAGGCGTACGCCGATCGTCTGCAGGCCGTGCTGCTCCGACGCGACCGAATTGCCCGGGAGCAGCAGAACGGAGAAAAGCCCGAGAATGGCGGTGACGGCGGCAAGCGCGACGAGGCGACGGCGACCCGACCACGCATTCAGGACGGGGTGTCTGGCGGACAAACGAGCTCCTTCGACGGAAGGTTGAGCGGGGGCGGCACGAACGGCGTACCTGAGCGCACCGGCGAGGTGGACAGTAACGGACCAGCAGGTCAAGACGCCCTCGAACCCCTGCGAGCGACCCCGGAGCACCACTCACCGAGACGCGGAACCGGGCACTCAGCCGGGGTCCCGACGCTCAGCGCCGCAGTCGGTGGAGTAGCACCCGTGTCCGCCCTGACCCCTTTTGGGCACCTTGACTCATGAGCGCGCCACTCATTCTTCGGACGCGCCACTCAAGCGCGTTCTTGGCGCGCTCAAACGCGCGCTAGCGTGCCGAACCGCGGGCCGGGGTAGGCCCGCGACCACCGACGACGAGGGAGCCCTCCATGGCCAACTTGAACGTGAGCTACGACGAGATGGACGCCGCGGCCCACCGCCTGACCACCGGGCGGGACCAGCTCAACGAGCAGCTCACCCAGCTGCGCGCGTTCATCCAGAACCTCGTGTCCTCCGGATTCGTCACCGACCAGGCGTCCGGTGCCTTCAACCAGAGCTACGAGCAGTTCACGACCGCTGCCACGACGACCGTGAGCAACCTGACGGAGATCGCCCAGAACCTGCGGACGACCGCGCAGGTGCTCCGCGACACCGACACGGAGATCGCCGCCCGGCTGCGCGGGTGACACCGCGCCGCCGCGCGAGGACCTCTCGTCCCCGCGCGGCGGCGCCGTGCCGTCCACCCGCCTCACCCCGGCCGCCGTCGCGGCCCGTCCTCGCCTCCGGGAGGAGCCATGCGCACCCGCGTCGTCCTGCGCCGCACGCACGCCCCGCCGACCCCGGTGACGATCACCACCGACGCCACCACCACCACGGGCGACCTGGCCGAGGCGCTGGTGCGCGCCGACCCCCAGGGCGCGCCGGCCGCGCCACGGGTCCTGCGCATCCACCGGCCCGACGACGTCGACCTCAGGACGCTCGACCCCGCGACGTCCCTCAGCGAAGCGGGCTTCCGCGCGGGGTCGACCATCGCGCTCGCGTCCGCGGACCACCGCGACGACGGCGACGACGCACCCGCCGTCGTCCGCCTCGTCGTCGTGTCCGGACCCGACTCCGGCAGAGAGGTCGACCTCGCGGCGGGCACGGCCACCATCGGCCGCGGCCCCGACTGCGACCTGCGGCTCACCGACCCGCAGGTCTCCCGGCTGCACGCCCGGCTCCTCGTCGGCGACGCCGTGGAGGTGGTCGACGCAGGATCCGCGAACGGCGTGGTCATCGGCGACGGCGCCGTGACCCGTGGTGTGCTGCGGCCCGACGACATCCTCGTGCTCGGCGGGACCGAGCTCCAGGTGCTCGTCATCGACCCCGAGGCACGGACCCACACCACCGGCGCCTCGGGTGCGGTGATGGCGTACAACCGCTCACCCCGGCTCGTCCCCCGCTACGCCGAGCGCACCCTGCCCGCGCCCGACGTGCCGACGCCACCCGCTCCCGCACGCTTCCCCGCGCTCATGCTCGTCGGTCCGGTGCTCATGGGTGCCGCCATGTACGCGTTCACGCGCAACCCGATGTCGCTCATGTTCGTGGCGCTCAGCCCGTTCATGATGGTCGCCAACTGGTGGAACGGTCGGAGCACAGGCCGCCGGAAGCTCGTCGCCGAGACAGCCGCGTTCCGCGACGGTCTCGACCTGCTGCGCGCCCAGGTCCGTGCCGACCACGAGACCGAGCGGCAGGCGCGACTCGCCGAGGCCCCCGCGACGCGCGAGACGGTCGGCGCAGCCCTCGGCCTCGCGCCGGTCCTGTGGTCCGCGCGTCCCGGGGAGCCGGGGTTCCTCGCGCTCCGGGTCGGCACGGGCACGGCACCCTCCCGCACCATCGTCGAGGAGCCGTCGCGCGGCTCCGCCGACGCCGGCCTGTGGCAGGAGCTCCAGGACGCGCTCGGCGAGCTTCGCGACGTCGACGGCGTCCCGCACACCGTCGACCTGACGGACCTGGGCGTCCTGGGCGTCGCCGGCGACGTCGAGCACGCGGTCCCCGTCGTGCGCGCGCTGCTCGCCCAGGTGGCGTGCCTGCACTCACCGGCGGAGGTCGTCGTCGCGGGACTCGCCTCGCGCACCAGCGCGCCCCGGTGGGAGTGGCTGTCCTGGCTGCCGCACGTCGACTCCCCGCACTCCCCGCTGGGGGCGCACCTCGCGTCCAGCCCGGCCGCCTGCGCGACCGTCGTCGCGCAGGTCGAGGAGCTCATCGCCCACCGCCGGGAGAGCTCCCGGTCCCGCGGCGGACCCGCCCTGCCGTGGGTCGTGCTGCTGGTCGAGGACGACGCCCCGGCCGAGCGCGGCCGTCTCGTGCGGATCGCGGAGGAGGGGCTCGCGGCCCGGGTCGTGGTCGTCTGGCGTGCCGACACCCAGCGCCGGCTGCCCGCGTCCTGCCGGGCCGTCGTGGTCGCCGACGAGCGCGGCGCCCGCACGGGGCGGACCGCCGACGGCCGGTGGTGGGACGTCACCCCGGAGACCCTCGACGCCGAGACCGGCACCACCCTCGGCCGGCACCTTGCCGGCGTGACCGACGCGGGCGCCCTCACCCTCGACGAGTCGGACCTCCCCCGGTCCGCCGGGTACCTCGCGCTCGTCGGGCCGGAGATCGCCGAGGACCCCGACGCCGTCGTCGAGCGCTGGCACGAGACCGGCTCGGTCCTCGACCGCGCGGCCCCGCCGACCCGGCGCTCGTCCGACGCCCACCTGCGCGGAGTGGTCGGCCAGGGCACCGACGGCGAGTTCGTGCTCGACCTGCGGTCCCAGGGGCCGCACGCCCTCGTCGGCGGGACCACCGGCGCGGGCAAGTCCGAGTTCCTCCAGGCCTGGGTGCTCGGCATGGCCGCCGCGCACTCCCCCGACCGCGTCACCTTCCTGTTCGTCGACTACAAGGGCGGCGCCGCCTTCGCCGACTGCGTCGAGCTGCCGCACTGCGTCGGACTCGTCACCGACCTCGCCGGCCACCTCGTCCGGCGTGCCCTCACCTCGCTGCGCGCCGAGCTCCGGCACCGCGAGCACCTGCTCGCCCAGGCCGGCGCCAAGGACCTGCTCTCCCTCGAGCGCACCGGCGACCCCCGCACCCCGCCCGCGCTCGTCATCGTGGTCGACGAGTTCGCCGCCCTCGTCCAGGAGATCCCCGAGTTCGTCGACGGCGTCGTCGACGTCGCTCAGCGCGGGCGCTCCCTCGGCCTGCACCTCGTCCTCGCGACCCAGCGGCCCGCCGGCGTCATCAAGGACAACCTGCGCGCCAACACCAACCTCCGCATCGCCCTGCGCATGGCCGACGAGGCCGACTCCAGCGACGTCCTGGGTTCGCCGGTGGCCGCGCACTTCGACCCGCGCATCCCGGGCCGCGGCGCCGTCCGCACCGGGCCCGGCCGGCTCGCCATGTTCCAGACCGGGTACGTCGGCGGGCGCTCCGACAGCGCACCCCCGCCCGTGTCCGTCGGCATCGAGACGCTCGCGTTCGGGCCCGGCGAGGAGTGGACCGTCCCGCCGCCCCCCGAGGCGCTGCTCGAGCGACCCGCCGACGGCCCCACCGACGCCGCGCGCGTCGTGGCGACGCTCCGGCGCGCGGCGGAGGGGGCAGGCATCCCCGCACCGCGGCGGCCGTGGCTCGACGAGCTGCCGGACGTCGTGGCCCTCGACACCGCGAGCGGGCACACCGACGGCGACCTGCCCCTGGGTCTGGTGGACGTCCCCGCGGACCAGGCGCAGCGCCCGTTCCGGTACCGGCCGGACGATGACGGGTCGCTCGCGATCTACGGCACCTCCGGGTCGGGGAAGTCGACCACGCTGCGGTCGATCGCCGTCGCCGCTGCCACCGCTGCCTGCCACGTGCGGATCTACGCGCTCGACTTCGCGGGCGGAGCGCTCGGGATGCTCGAGGCGCTGCCGCAGGTGGGGTCGGTCGTCGCCGGGTCGGACACCGAGCGGATCCAGCGGCTGCTGACGGAGCTGGTGGCGGAGATCGAGCGGCGGTCGACCGTCTACTCCGCCGCACGCGCCGACACGCTCACCGGGTACCGAGAGCTCAGCGGCGTGGACGACCCTCGGCTGTTCCTCCTGCTCGACGGCCTGGTCGCCTTCCGCAGCGCCTACGAGGCGCAGTCGACCACCGCAGCCCTCGTGTCCCAGCTGCACCGGGTCGTCGCGGAAGGGCGGGCCGTCGGCGTCCACGTCGCCGTGACCGTGGAACAGCCCAGCGGTCTCCCGACCTCGATGGCCAGCGCGGTCGGCAAGCGGTTGGTCCTGCGACAGCCGGACGAGAACGCCTCCGCCCAGCTCGGGATCCCGAAGGACGTGTTCTCCGGCGAGTCCCCCGCCGGGCGCGCCGTGCTCTCGGGCTCCTCGGACGTCATCCAGGTGGCCACGCCCGGAGGTCACGACGTCCCCGTCGACCAGGCGGCGCACGTCGAGGCGCTCGCGGCGGCGCTCGCCGAAGACGGGGCTCCTACCGCCCCGCCGGTGCGGCGCCTCGACGCGGTCGTCCCGGCGGCCGACCTGCCGGCCCACGTCGGCGGAGAGCCCGTGCTCGGTGTCGCCGACGACTCCCTCGCCCCGATCGGCTTCGTGCGAGCCGGCACGTTCCTCGTCGCGGGCATGTCGGGGTCCGGACGCACGACAGCGCTCATCACGCTCGCGCAGGCTCTGCGTCGGCACCAGGCGGACGCACCCCTGTACTACGTCGGGCCCCGGCGTTCAGCCGCGGGCAAGGCCGACCTCTGGGACCGCACCGCCGCGCGGATGGAGGACATCGCCGCGATGGCACGCGACCTCATGTCGGAGTTCGACGTGGCGCACGACGACGCGCCGGGGAGCACGCTCGTCATCGAGGGCGCCGCCGACCTCGTCAACACGGAGGCAGACCCACCGCTGCTCGGGTTGATCCGCGCGGCCCGCCGCAACGGGCACCTGGTCATCGCCGAGTCCGAGACCCAGACCTGGACCTCCTCCTGGCCACTCGTCGGGGAGCTGCGCGCCGAGCGTCGGGGCATCGCCCTGCAGCCCGACCAGGGGGACGGCGACTCGCTGTTCCGGACCTCGTTCCCCCGGGTGCGACGCACCGACTTCCCTGTCGGCCGCGGCCTGTACGTCGAGACCGGACGGGCCCGGACCGTCCAGCTGCCGCGACCCTGACGCACGACCCAGCGACCCGAGAGCGAGGCACGACGATGAGCACCCTGAGGATCAGCGGCGACGGGCTGGCCGAACCCGCACGCACACTCCGGGGGTACCGGTCGATGATCAGGCCCGACCGCTCCATCCCCTCGATCTCCCTGTGCGGATCGGACGAGGTGATCCAGGCGTTCGTCCACGCCTTCCAGATGATCCGGCAGCAGGATGCCAACGCCTACACGTCGTGGGCGAATCTGGGCGACCAGCTGCAGGTCGCGCTGGACGAGCTCGAGCGTGTGGACGCCGACGCGGCCCGGAGCATCCGGTGACCGGGGTCGAGCGCCGCCCCGACAAGGGCGTCCCCGCAGAGTGCGACAGGGCCGCCGAGCAGGTGCGCGGGATCTGCGCCGACCTCGCCGGCGCCGCCAGCACCGCCAGCAACCTCGCCTCTACGGTGCGCACCGCCTGGCAGGGACAGGCCGGGAACGCGTTCTGCTCGAGCCTGGACGGGGCCACGCAGTCCAGCCGACTCACCGTCGCCGCGTGGGACCGGGTCAAGGACGAGCTCGTGCGCTACGCCACCCGCCTCAGGGACATCCAGACCCGCGGCGACCAGATCCGCTCCGCACTGTCGAGCGCCGAGGACTCCCTCAGCACCGCCAAGAAGACGCTGGCGCGCTACCAGAAGGACGACGACACCGCGGCCTGGCGCATCACCCACGCACGCGGCACCGTCGACTCCCTCACCCACGACATCGCGACCCAGGTCGTCGCACTCGACAACCTGCGCGCCGAACGACAGGCACTCGACAACGCCACGGCCACCGCCCTGCACACCGCACCCGGCGCCGGCGCCGCCGCCTGGCAGGTGATCGCCTACCGCAACGGCCGCACCGTCCCGAGAACCGACATCCTCGACGAGCTGCTCGACCTGCTCGACCGCGACCCCACCGGCAACCTCGACCTGCTCCACCAGTTCCTGCTCATGCACAGCAACGACGCCGAGCTCATGGGCACGTTCATGCAAGCGCTCGGGGCGCGCCGACTGCTCGACCTCATGCGGCGAGCCGACCTGATGGCCGGACTCGACGGAGGTCCCGTCGTCCCGCTGCTCGCGGCAGCCCTCGCGACCGCATCGCAGGGATGGAGCACGCGCGAGCAAGAACGATTCGGCGCGCAGCTCGTCTTGGCGATCGACGCCGACCGCCCGCTGCTGGGCACTCCCCACGACAGCCTCCGGGTCAACGCCCTCCTCTCGGCGACGGGACTTGCGCCGCACGTGGGCCTCGGAGCGTTCAAGACCCTAGACGCCCTTCGGATCGACGACCCTCGGCGGTTTGCACGCATCATCCAGACCGAGAACCCCGTCACCGTGGGCCTGTCGGATTCCTCGAGCTCGCTGTGCAACACGCTCTTCCTGCTGCTGGCCGAGATCCCTTCTGCGGCGCGCGACTACCTCCTCTCGTCCGCGCCCGCCGGGGGCGCGATCGGCTACTGGTACGGGGAGCACCCGTGGGCCGGCGACGGGTTCGCGGGACCGGCCGCGCTGCTGCACGCGGTCGTCACGGACCCGACGCTCCGGCCGCACGACCCCACTCACCTGCCGTGGAGCGAGTCACTCAGGTTCCTCGGAGGTGCCGTGACCGCGCTCGCCGGCCACCCCGACCTGTCGATCTCCGCGGTGTCACACGCCGCATCGCTCCACCTCGCCGGCGCCTTCGCACGTGTGGCTCCCGAGATCGCGGGGCTGCTCACCGAGAAGAACGAGCTCGATGACGACCGCAAGCTCACCACGACGGCGCTGGTCGACGGGGTCCTGACGACGATCACCGGCCTTCATCTCGAGAAGGGGCCGCTCATCCAGGTCCTGGGCATCGTCCTGCAGGATCCGTCGGCACTCACCCTGTTCGTCGAGAAGCTGCAGCCGTACTCGACGGCGGCCGTCGGGCACGCCACCTCAGGGCAGACGAGCGAGGACCGCTACCTCGGGGCACAGGGCTCCGCCTACCTCTACGCGCTCACGCACGGAGCGCTCGCCAGGCAGTTCGAGGCGGCCGCACGCGCACAGACCGGGGACCTCCAGTCCGCCGCCAGGGCGCTGAACCTGTTCATCTCCCTCATCCCGCTCGGGAGCACCGGCAAGGCAGCCCTCGACTACACCATCTCCGTGGCCGCCGGTTCCGCGCCGGACCTGGTGGTCGCAGTGTCGGGCGCGTTCAGCCTCGAGGAGATAGAAGCGATCTCCGTCGCGCATCGCGACAGCGGCAGCGCGCAGCTCACGGCGCACTGGCAGCAGGCCCTCGCGGCCAGCTCGTTCGACACCGCCGCACGGCAGGAGCTGCTCTCCGAGATCACCGACTCGTACGACCTGCTCGCCAACGCTGCTGCGAACCCCAACCCCAGCGGTTCCTTCCATCCGACACCGGCGAAGATGCCGGACACGTGCTGGCCGGAGGTCGCGCAGTGAACGCCGCGCGACGCCGTCTTGGTCCACTGCGGCTGCTGGCCACGCTCGTGGCCAGCGGGCTGGCGGTCGCGGTCCTGATCGCCGCCTGGAGCGCCCCGCGCCAGCCCACCCCCGTGC
>NZ_JAANNB010000048.1 GCF_011603975.1 Cellulomonas sp. IC4_254
GCGTCCCGGTCGCGACGCTCGCCGGCGCGGACGCCCCGAACCGCGCCGAGCGCCGCCGGCACCGCCCCCCGCGCCGGTCCGCGGCCCGCATGGCGCAGGGCGCCGTGGCCGTGGGCCTGGCCCTCGGCGTCGGCGGGTTCGCCATCGCCCCGGCCGCCGTGGGCGGGGCGTCCCTCGGTGCCGCCGGTGCGGCGGACGACGCCCGGCCGACCCCGTCGCCGAGCGCGAGCGAGGCCGCCTCGACGCTCACCCCGGAGGTCGTCCAGGAGCGCGGCGCCGCCGTCGTCTCCGCCGCCAGCACCGTCCAGGCGGCGGGCAACGCCAAGGCCGACGCCATCGCCGCGTCCGTCCCGGCCGACGCCACCGCGGCGCTCGACACCGCGGTCGCCGAGCTGGACACCCTCATCACGGCGACCCAGGCGGAGCAGCCCGCGCTCAGCGCGCTGCAGCCGGCGACCGGCGCCACCCCCGCCCCGGTGCTGTCCGGCGACGCGCTCGCGCAGGCCGTCGAGCAGGCGGGGTCGTCGGCGCTCGCCGACGCCGCTGCCGCCGGCGGCGCCGTGTCGACGTCGGACGACGACACCGCCTCGGACGCCGCGGCCACCGCCTCGCCGTCGGCGCTGCCGACGGACGCTGCCGCGACGGCCGGCGCCACCGCCGACCCCGCCGAGGAGGCCGACCCCACCGCGGTCCGCCTCGCCGCGGCGCGCGACCGGGTCGCGACCCTGACCGCCGAGCTGCAGACCGTCACCCAGCAGGCGCAGGAGGCGGCCGCGGCCGCCGCTGCCGCCGCCGAGGCCGCCCGCAAGGAGGCCCAGCGGACGTCGCTCGAGGGCTACGCCAACGGCAAGATCCCGTCCTCGGCGCTGTGCGAGCTCGACTTCGCCCCGGGCCAGGAGCTGCGCTGCGACGCCGCCGAGGCGCTGGAGCAGCTGAACGTCGCCTTCACCCAGGCGTTCGGCACCCCCCTGGCGATCACCGACTCGTACCGGTCCTACGGCCAGCAGGTCGCGTGCCGGGCGCAGAAGGGCAACCTGTGCGCCACGCCGGGCACGTCGAACCACGGCGGCGGCGTCGCGGTCGACCTCGGCGGCAACGCCTACTCGTTCGGCACCGACCAGCACGACTGGATGCTGGCGCACGCCGAGGAGTACGGCTGGACGCTGCCCGACTGGGCGCGTTCGACCGGCTCGAAGCCGGAGCCGTGGCACTGGGAGTACGTGGGCTGACGCCCTGGCGGCCGCGCCGGCGGACGCGGGGTGCGTCGCCGGTCGCGGCGACCTACGGTGAGCAGCGCGGGGGTCGACCGGCCGCCGACGCCACCACTCGTGAGGAGCCTCGACATGCCCACTCGCACCGCACGCACCGCCTGGAACGGCACCCTCAACGAGGGCGGCGGCCAGGTGGAGCTCAGCAGCTCGAAGGTCGGCACCTACGACGTGTCGTTCCCGAAGCGCGCGGCCGACGAGGCCGGCGGCACCACCAGCCCCGAGGAGCTGATCGCGGCGGCGCACTCGTCCTGCTACGCGATGCAGCTGTCCGCGCTGATCGGCGAGGCGGGCGGCACGCCCGAGTCCCTCGAGGTCTCCGCCGACGTGACGCTGAGCCCCGACCCGGCGGGCGGCTTCCGCATCAGCGGGATCGCCCTGACGGTCCGCGGCGAGGTCTCCGGCCTGGACGAGGCCGGCTTCCTCAAGGCCGCGCAGGACGCGAAGGCCACCTGCCCGGTCAGCAAGGCGCTCACCGGCACCGAGATCACGCTGGACGCCGCGCTCGAGTCCTGACCGCCGCGCACCGACGCCCCCGTCGCCCTCCGGGCCGGCGGGGGCGTCGTCGTGCCGGCCGCGGCCGTCCGGGGCCTGGACGGCGGGCCGCCCCGCGCCCGGGCGGGTGGAACACTGACCGCGTGCCGACCGCCACGTCCCTCCCCCCGGGCGCCGACCCCCGCACGCCGCAGGGCCCCGACGCCGCCGAGCTCGTCCGCGCGCTGCGCGCCGCCGTCGGGGGAGCGGTGGACGACTCCGCCCGCCGCCGCGCCGAGTACTCCACCGACGCGTCCAACTACCGCGTCGTCCCCTCCGTCGTGGTCTTCCCGCGCGACGTCGACGACGCCCTGGCCGCGCTCGACGTCGCCCGCGGCCTCGGCGCCCCGGTGACCTCCCGCGGCGGCGGCACGTCGGTGGCGGGCAACGCCGTCGGCACCGGGGTGGTGCTCGACTGGTCGCGGCACGTGAACCGGGTGCTCGACGTCGACCCGGCGACCCGGACCGCCCGCGTCGAGCCCGGCGTCGTCATGGCGATGCTCCAGAAGGCGGCCGCGCCGCACCGGCTGCGGTTCGGCCCCGACCCGTCCACGCAGGCGCGCGCCACCCTCGGCGGGATGATCGGCAACAACGCCTGCGGCCCCCGCGCGGTGGCGTACGGGCGGACCGCCGACAACGTCCTGGAGCTCGACGTCGTGGACGGCCGAGGCCGGCGGTTCACCGCGGGCCGGGGGCTCGAGCCGGTCGACGGCCTGGACGCTCTCGTGCGCGCCGAGATGGCGACCCTGCGCACCGAGCTCGGCCGGTTCGGGCGCCAGGTGTCCGGCTATTCGCTGGAGCACCTGCTGCCCGAGAACGGCGCCGACCTCGCGAAGGCGCTCGTCGGCACCGAGGGCACCGTCGTCACGCTGCTCGGCGCGACCGTCCGCCTGGTGCCGGTGTCGGCGGCCCCGGTGCTGGTCGTGCTCGGCTACCCCGACATGGCGACGGCGGCCGACGCGGTCCCCGCGCTGCTCGCGCACCGGCCGCTGGCGATCGAGGGCATGGACGCCCGGCTGGTCGACGTCGTGCGCCGGGTCAAGGGCGCCGCCGCCGTGCCGCCGCTGCCCGAGGGCGCCGGGTGGCTCATGTGCGAGGTGGGCGGCGACACGCTCGACGAGGCGCTGGAGCGCGCGCACGCGCTGGCGGCCGACGCCGGCACCCGCGCGGTCGGCGTGTTCCCGCCCGGGCCGGAGGCCGCCGCGATGTGGCGCATCCGCGAGGACGGCGCGGGCCTCGGCGGCCGGACGCCGTCGGGGGAGCAGGCGTGGCCCGGCTTCGAGGACTCCGCGGTCCCGCCCGAGCGGCTCGGCGCCTACCTGCGCGAGCTGGAGGCGCTGATGGCGCGGCACGGCGTCGACGGCCTGGCGTACGGCCACTTCGGCGACGGCTGCGTGCACCTGCGGCTCGACGTCCCCATGGAGCGGTCCGGCGACCCGATGCGGGCGTTCATGACCGACGCCGCGCACCTCGTGGCCTCGCACGGCGGGTCGTTGTCCGGCGAGCACGGCGACGGCCGCGCCCGCTCCGAGCTGCTGCCGGTCATGTACTCCGAGAAGGCGATCGGCGCGTTCGAGGCGTTCAAGGCGCTGCTCGACCCGGACGACCTGCTCAACCCGGGCGTGCTCGTCCGGCCGCGCCCGCTCGACGCCGACCTGCGCCGCCCGCACGCGCGGCCGATCCCCGCGGGCCACGGCGGGTTCGCGTTCGGCCACGACCACGGCGACTTCACCACCGCCGTGCACCGGTGCGTCGGCGTCGGCAAGTGCCGCGCGGACTCGTCGGCGGCCGGCGGGTTCATGTGCCCGTCGTACCTGGCGACGAAGGACGAGAAGGACTCCACCCGCGGCCGCGCGCGGGTGCTGCAGGAGATGGCGAACGGCACGCTGGTGTCCCGCGGCTGGTCCTCGCCCGAGGTGCACGACGTCCTGGACCTGTGCCTGTCCTGCAAGGCGTGCTCCTCGGACTGCCCGGCCGGCGTCGACATGGCGCAGTACAAGGCGGAGGTGCTGCACCGCACCTACCGCGGCCGGCTGCGCCCGGTGAACCACTACGCGCTCGGGTGGCTGCCGCGGTGGACCCGGCTCGTCACCGGCGTGCCCGGGCTCGCACGGCTCGCCAACGCCGCGCTGGGCGTGCGGCCGCTGGCGAAGGTCGTGCTGAAGCTCGGCGGCATGGACACCCGCCGGAAGATGGTCTCGTTCGCGCCGGCGCCGTTCCGGACCCGGGTGCGCCGCGGCGAGGTCGAGGCGCGGCCCGGGGCGGCGCCGACGTCCCAGGGGGCCGGGGCGCTGTCCGTCACCGGCACCTCCGGTCGCCCGCCGGTGCTGCTGTGGACCGACTCGTTCAGCGACAGCCTGGCGCCGTCCGTGCCCGTCGCCGCCGTGCGGGTGCTCCGCGCGGCGGGCTACGAGGTGCTCGTCCCCGAGCACGACGCCTGCTGCGGGCTCACCTGGATCTCGACCGGCCAGCTCGACGGCGCGCGCAAGCGGCTCACGCACCTGCTCGAGGTCCTCGGCCCGTACGCGGTGAACGGCGTGCCGATCGTCGGGCTCGAGCCGTCCTGCACCGCGGTGCTGCGCTCCGACCTGCTCGACCTGCTGCCGGACGACCCGCGCGCGGTGGCCGTCGCCCGCGCCACCCGCACGCTCGCCGAGCTGCTCACCGCGCCCGCGCCGATCGGGCCGGGGAACCGGTGGCAGCTGCCGGACCTGTCGGACGTCACCGCGGTCGTGCAGCCGCACTGCCACCACCACAGCGTGATGACGTACACGGCGGACCGCACCCTGCTCACGGAGGCCGGCGCGTCGTTCTCGGAGCTCGCCGGCTGCTGCGGGCTCGCGGGCAACTTCGGCATGGAGGCCGGGCACTACGACGTGTCGGTGCAGGTCGCCGAGCGCGCGCTGCTGCCGGCGTTGCGCGCGGCCGCCCCGGGCGACGTGCTCCTCGCCGACGGGTACTCGTGCCGCACCCAGGCCGACCAGCTCGCGGACGTGCAGGGCGTGCACCTGGCCGAGCTCCTCGCGGCGCACCTCCCGCCGGCGGCGCAGGACTGAGGGTGCGGGCAGCGGATTTGGGCTACGGCTGCGCGTGCCGTACTCTGGTCGCTGCCCAAGACCGCAGGTCGTCGGCCCCCGTGCTCTCCCCGCCTCCGTGGGGTGCGTGCGAGAGCCGCCCGAAGTCCCGCTCACGCGGAGGCCCGCGCAGGTGATCGAAGTTCGATGGTGATGCGCGCGAGCGCGTCGACTGCGAGCCCCGGCGCCTGCGCCGGGGCTCTTTCCGTGCCGGGGCCGAGGACGACGCCCGGCGGCACCACCATCGGAAGGATTGCCATGGCGAGGCCGGACAAGGCAGCCGCAGTCGCCGAGCTCACGGACCAGTTCCGCGACTCGAACGCTGCCGTGCTGACCGAGTACCGCGGGCTCACCGTCGCGCAGCTCAAGCAGCTGCGCCGGTCGCTGAGCGGCAACGCGAACTACGCCGTGGTGAAGAACACGCTGACCGCGATCGCGGCCAAGGAAGCCGGCATCGAGGGGATCGCCGACGAGCTCAAGGGCCCGTCCGCCATCGCCTTCGTCACCGGTGACCCGGTCGAGGCCGCCAAGGGTCTGCGTGACTTCGCCAAGGCGAACCCCGCGCTGGTCATCAAGGGTGGTGTCCTCGACGGGCGCGCCCTGACCGCCGCGGACATCACCAAGCTCGCGGACCTCGAGTCCCGCGAGGTCCTGCTGGCCAAGGCGGCCGGTGCGATGAAGGCCAAGCTGTTCCAGACGGCTTACCTCTTCACCGCGCCCGCCTCGAAGGCCGTGCGCACCGTCGAGGCGCTCCGCGCCCAGCAGGAGACCGCCGACACCGCTGCCTGAGCCACCCCGGCTCACGCGCTCCCCACACTGCCCCGCACGGTCGACCCGACCGGCGAGGACCGAACGGAAGGAACCGCCATCATGGCGAAGCTCACCACCGACGAGCTCATCGAGCAGTTCAAGGGCCTCACCCTCATCGAGCTCTCCGAGTTCGTGAAGGCGTTCGAGGACGTCTTCGAGGTCACCGCTGCGGCCCCGGCCGCCGTGGCCGTCGCCCCCGCCGCCGGCGGTGCCGGTGGCGAGGCCGCCGCCGAGGAGGAGAAGGACGAGTTCGACGTCATCCTCGAGGCCGCCGGCGACAAGAAGATCCAGGTCATCAAGGAGGTGCGCGGCCTCACCTCGCTCGGTCTGAAGGAGGCCAAGGACCTCGTCGACGGCGCGCCGAAGCCGGTCCTGGAGAACGTCAACAAGGAGACCGCGGACAAGGCCAAGGCCGCCCTCGAGGGCGCCGGCGCCACCGTCACCCTCAAGTGACCCGCTCCGGGTCCGGCGCGCTCGCGCGCTGACACCCGGGTCGCCTCGCGCGCAGGCCCGCGCCCCCTCGGGGGTGCGGGCCTTCGCCGTCCCCGGGGGCGCCCCTGCCCGGCCCCGCTCGGTGCGTCCCGCCCGCTCCGCGTGCGCCGGGCGCGCGTCCCGGGCGGTGCGTTCGGAGGCTCCCACAGGGCAGGGAGGCGCTCGCCCGATCTCGTGGTGCACCCCGCGCCACCACGACGACCGCTGGGAGCCTCCGAACGCGGGAAGCACGGAGCGCGAGAGCCCGGGAGCGGAATGCGCGCGGGGGAGCGGGTGTTGCAGACCCCGGAGGCACGACGGCGTGCCCCCCGGCCGGACGACGCCGGCGCCGCCACCTGGTGTGGCGCACGCCCCATACCACGGCGTGTGGACATGGCGCCACGTCTGTACTACGCTAGCGCTTTGCGCTGGCCTGTGCCCGCGACCCCGTATAACCCGCGCCCGACGGCATCGTAGTACGCGATGCCCGCAGGGCCTGTGGCCGGGGGGTCGCGAACCGCCGGGCCCGTCGCAGGGAACTCGATCTGCTGGGAAGGACCCCTCTTGGCTGCCTCGCGCACCTCCTCCGCAACGTCCGAAGCCATCGCGAACCGCACCATCTCCCGCCGCGTCTCGTTCGCCCGGATCGACGAGCCCCTCGAGGTCCCGGACCTCCTCGGGCTCCAGACGGAGAGCTTCGACTGGCTGCTCGGCAACGAGAAGTGGCAGGCCCGCGTCGCCGCCGCTCTCGAGAACGGCCGGCAGGACGTCCCGGAGACCGCTGGACTGGAGGAGATCTTCGAGGAGATCTCCCCCATCGAGGACTTCGGCGGCACCATGTCGCTGTCGTTCCGCGAGCACCGTTTCGAGCCGCCGAAGTACACGGCCGACGAGTGCAAGGAGAAGGACTTCACCTACGCGGCGCCGCTGTTCGTGACCGCGGAGTTCGTGAACTACACCACCGGTGAGATCAAGAGCCAGACGGTCTTCATGGGCGACTTCCCGCTCATGAGCGAGCGCGGCACCTTCATCATCAACGGCACCGAGCGCGTCGTCGTCTCGCAGCTCGTCCGCTCCCCGGGCGTGTACTTCGAGCGCGCCGCCGACAAGACGTCCGACAAGGACATCTTCTCGGTCAAGATGATCCCGAGCCGCGGTGCGTGGCTGGAGTTCGAGATCGACAAGCGCGACAACGTCGGCGTCCGCGTCGACCGCAAGCGCAAGCAGAACGCCACCGTGCTGCTCAAGGCCCTCGGCATGACCGAGTCGGAGATCCGCGAGGAGTTCGCGCAGTTCCCGGCCGTCATCGACACCCTGGAGAAGGACCACGTCCAGACCCAGGACGAGGCGCTGCTCGACCTCTACCGCAAGATCCGCCCGGGCGAGCCGCCGACCGTCGAGGCCGGCCGCGCGCTGATCGAGAACTTCTACTTCAACCCGAAGCGCTACGACCTGGCGAAGGTCGGCCGCTACAAGCTGAACAAGAAGCTCGGCATCGACGTCCCGCTGGCGGACTCCGTGCTGTCGCGCGACGACATCGTCGCCGCGATCAAGTACATGGCTGCGCTGCACGCCGACGTCGCGACCCTGCCGGGCACGCGCAACGGCGAGGCGATCGAGGTCCGCGTCGAGACCGACGACATCGACCACTTCGGCAACCGCCGCATCCGCGCCGTGGGCGAGCTCATCCAGAACCAGGTCCGCACCGGCCTGTCCCGGATGGAGCGCGTCGTGCGCGAGCGCATGACGACCCAGGACGTCGAGGCGATCACGCCGCAGACCCTGATCAACATCCGCCCGGTGGTGGCGTCGATCAAGGAGTTCTTCGGCACCTCCCAGCTGTCGCAGTTCATGGACCAGAACAACCCGCTCGCCGGCCTGACGCACAAGCGTCGTCTGTCCGCGCTGGGCCCGGGTGGTCTGTCCCGCGACCGCGCCGGCATGGAGGTCCGTGACGTCCACCCGTCGCACTACGGCCGCATGTGCCCGATCGAGACCCCTGAGGGCCCGAACATCGGCCTCATCGGCTCGCTCGCGACGTTCGGGCGGATCAACCCGTTCGGCTTCGTCGAGACCCCGTACCGCAAGGTCGAGTTCGGCGTCGTGACGGACGAGGTGCACTACCTCACCGCCGACGACGAGGACCGCTACGTCATCGCCCAGGCCAACGCGGCGGTCGACGCGAACGGCAAGTTCGCCGACGACACCGTGCTGGTCCGCGTCAAGGGTGGCGACACCGAGGACGTCCCGGCCGAGACGGTCGACTACATGGACGTCTCGCCGCGCCAGATGGTGTCGGTCGCGACGGCCCTGATCCCGTTCCTCGAGCACGACGACGCCAACCGCGCGCTCATGGGCGCGAACATGCAGCGCCAGGCCGTGCCGCTGGTCCGCTCCGAGGCGCCGCTGGTCGGCACCGGCATGGAGTGGCGCGCGGCGGTCGACGCCGGCGACGTCATCGTGGCGAGCAAGCCCGGTGTGGTCACCGAGGTGTCGGCGGACCTGATCACGGTCGCGAACGACGACGCGACGACGAGCACCTACCGCGTGGCGAAGTTCCGCCGCTCGAACCAGGGCACGTCGTACAACCAGCGCGTGCTGGTCGACCAGGGCGCCCGCGTCGAGGTCGGCTCCGTGCTGGCGGACGGCCCGGCGACGGACGAGGGCGAGCTGTCCCTCGGCCGCAACCTGCTGGTCGCGTTCATGTCGTGGGAGGGCCACAACTACGAGGACGCGATCATCCTGTCGCAGCGCCTCGTGCAGGACGACGTCCTGTCCTCGATCCACATCGAGGAGCACGAGGTCGACGCCCGCGACACCAAGCTCGGCCCGGAGGAGATCACGCGGGACATCCCGAACGTCTCCGAGGACGTGCTGGCGGACCTGGACGAGCGCGGCATCATCCGCATCGGCGCCGAGGTCTCCGCGGGCGACGTGCTGGTCGGCAAGGTCACCCCGAAGGGCGAGACCGAGCTGACCCCGGAGGAGCGCCTGCTGCGCGCGATCTTCGGCGAGAAGGCCCGCGAGGTCCGCGACACGTCCCTCAAGGTGCCGCACGGCGAGTCCGGCACGGTCATCGAGGTGCGCACGTTCAACCGCGAGGACGGCGACGAGCTGCCCGCCGGCGTGAACGAGCTGGTCCGGGTGTACATCGCCCAGCGCCGCAAGATCACGGACGGCGACAAGCTCGCCGGCCGGCACGGCAACAAGGGCGTCATCTCGAAGATCCTGCCCGTCGAGGACATGCCGTTCCTCCCGGACGGCACCGCGGTGGACATCGTCCTGAACCCGATGGGTGTCCCGGGGCGCATGAACGTCGGCCAGGTGCTGGAGGTCCACCTCGGGTGGATCGCCAAGCAGGGCTGGAACGTCGAGCTGGCCGAGGGCGACCTGTCCTGGATCGACGAGGTCCCGGAGATCGCCAAGTCGTCGCAGCCGGGTGTCCCGGTCGCGACGCCGGTGTTCGACGGCGTGCCGGAGGAGACCCTCACCGGTCTGCTCGGCGCCACGCTGCCGAACCGCGACGGCGAGCGCATGGTCGGCGTGGACGGCAAGGCGCGGCTGTTCGACGGCCGCTCCGGCGAGCCGTTCCCGGACCCGGTGGCCGTGGGCTACATGTACATCCTCAAGCTGCACCACCTCGTGGACGACAAGATCCACGCCCGGTCGACCGGCCCGTACTCGATGATCACGCAGCAGCCGCTGGGTGGTAAGGCGCAGTTCGGCGGCCAGCGGTTCGGCGAGATGGAGGTGTGGGCCCTCGAGGCGTACGGCGCGGCCTACACGCTGCAGGAGCTCCTGACCATCAAGTCGGACGACATCCCGGGCCGCGTGAAGGTGTACGAGGCCATCGTCAAGGGTGAGAACATCCCCGACTCGGGCATCCCGGAGTCCTTCAAGGTCCTCCTCAAGGAGATGCAGTCCCTCTGCCTGAACGTGGAGGTGCTGTCCTCCGACGGCGTGTCCATCGACATGCGGGAGAACGACGACGAGGTGTACCGCGCCGCCGAGGAGCTGGGCATCGACCTCTCGCGCCGCCCGAACGCCGCGAGCACCGTCGACGAGATCTGACGCCGAGCGTCCGCCGGCCCCCTCACCGGGGCCGGCGGGCCGCCCGCACCCCTTGCAGCATCTCCATTCCGCCGGAAGAGGCGCCCAGCGCCCCGGCATGCGAAGGAAGTAGGACCCCTTGCTCGACGTCAACGTCTTCGACGAGCTGCGCATCGGCCTGGCCACGGCCGACGACATCCGGACCTGGTCGCACGGCGAGGTCAAGAAGCCCGAGACCATCAACTACCGCACCCTGAAGCCGGAGAAGGACGGGCTCTTCTGCGAGAAGATCTTCGGCCCCACCCGGGACTGGGAGTGCTACTGCGGCAAGTACAAGCGCGTGCGCTTCAAGGGCATCATCTGCGAGCGCTGCGGCGTCGAGGTGACCCGGTCCAAGGTGCGTCGTGAGCGCATGGGCCACATCGAGCTGGCCGCGCCGGTCACGCACATCTGGTTCTTCAAGGGCGTGCCCTCGCGCCTCGGCTACCTGCTCGACCTCGCCCCGAAGGACCTCGAGAAGGTCATCTACTTCGCGGCGTACATGATCACGTGGGTCGACACGGACGGTCGCCAGGAGGACCTCCCGAACCTCCAGAACGAGATCGACCTGGAGCGCAAGGAGATCGCGGACCGCCGCGACAACGACATCAACACCCGTGCGTCGAAGCTCGAGGCCGACCTGGCCGAGCTCGAGGCCGAGGGTGCCAAGGCCGACGCGCGCCGCAAGGTCCGCGACTCGGCCGAGCGCGAGATGGCGCAGATCCGCAAGCGCGCGGACGCCGAGATCGAGCGCCTGGACACCATCTGGGACAAGTTCAAGAACCTCAAGGTCGCCGACCTCGAGGGCGACGAGCTGCTCTACCGCCAGCTGCAGGACCGCTACGGCAACTACTTCGAGGGCTCGATGGGCGCCGCGGCGATCCAGAAGCGCCTCGAGGCGTTCGACCTGGACGCCGAGGCCGAGAACCTGCGCGAGATCATCCGCACCGGCAAGGGCCAGCGGAAGACCCGTGCGCTCAAGCGCCTCAAGGTCGTCAACGCGTTCCTCACCACGACGAACTCGCCGACCGGCATGGTGCTGGACGCCGTCCCGGTCATCCCGCCGGACCTGCGCCCGATGGTGCAGCTCGACGGTGGCCGGTTCGCCACGTCCGACCTGAACGACCTGTACCGCCGCGTCATCAACCGGAACAACCGCCTCAAGCGGCTCCTGGACCTGGGCGCGCCGGAGATCATCGTCAACAACGAGAAGCGGATGCTCCAGGAGGCCGTGGACTCGCTGTTCGACAACGGCCGCCGCGGCCGCCCCGTCACGGGCCCCGGCAACCGTCCGCTGAAGTCGATCTCCGACATGCTCAAGGGCAAGCAGGGCCGGTTCCGCCAGAACCTGCTCGGCAAGCGCGTCGACTACTCGGGCCGTTCGGTCATCGTCGTCGGCCCGCAGCTCAAGCTGCACCAGTGCGGTCTGCCCAAGCAGATGGCGCTCGAGCTGTTCAAGCCGTTCGTGATGAAGCGCCTGGTCGACCTGAACCACGCGCAGAACATCAAGTCGGCCAAGCGCATGGTCGAGCGCGCGCGCCCGGTCGTGTGGGACGTGCTCGAGGAGGTCATCACCGAGCACCCGGTGCTGCTGAACCGTGCGCCCACGCTGCACCGTCTCGGCATCCAGGCGTTCGAGCCCCAGCTCGTCGAGGGCAAGGCGATCCACCTGCACCCGCTCGTCTGCGGCGCGTTCAACGCCGACTTCGACGGTGACCAGATGGCCGTGCACCTGCCCCTGAGCGCGGAGGCGCAGGCCGAGGCCCGCATCCTCATGCTCTCGAGCAACAACATCCTGAAGCCGTCGGACGGCCGTCCGGTGACCATGCCCTCGCAGGACATGATCATCGGCCTGTTCCACCTGACCTCCGACAAGGAGGACGCGAAGGGTGCCGGCCGGGCGTTCAGCTCGGTGTCCGAGGCGATCATGGCGTTCGACCAGGGCTCGCTGGACCTCAACGCGGTCGTCAAGATCCGCATGGAGGGCCTCGTGTTCGGCCCCGGCCAGGAGCCCGAGGGCTTCTCCGCCGACGAGCCGTTCCTGTTCGAGACCTCGCTCGGCCGGGCGCTGTTCAACGAGCTGCTGCCGGTGGACTACCCGTACGAGAACGGCGTCGTCGACAAGAAGCGCCTCTCCGTGATCGTCAACGACCTCGCGGAGCGGTACCCGAAGGTCGAGGTCGCCGCCTCGCTCGACGCCCTGAAGGAGGCCGGCTTCCGCTGGGCCACCCGCTCGGGCGTGACCATCTCCATCTCGGACGTCGCGGCGCCGACGGCCAAGGCGGAGATCCTCACCGAGCACGAGGCGCGCGCGGCGAAGGTGCAGGGCCAGTACGACAAGGGCCTCATCACCGACGACGAGCGTCGCCAGGAGCTCATCGAGATCTGGACGCAGGCCACCGACAAGGTCGCCAAGGCGATGCAGGAGAACTTCAACGCCCGCAACACCGTGTTCCGGATGGTCGGCTCGGGTGCGCGTGGTAACTGGATGCAGGTCCGTCAGATCGCCGGCATGCGCGGCCTCGTGGCGAACCCGAAGGGCGAGATCATCCCCCGCCCGATCAAGTCCAACTACCGCGAGGGCCTGTCGGTCCTGGAGTACTTCATCGCGACGCACGGCGCCCGCAAGGGTCTGGCGGACACCGCGCTGCGGACCGCCGACTCGGGCTACCTGACCCGTCGTCTGGTGGACGTCTCCCAGGACGTCATCGTCCGCGAGGACGACTGCGGGACCGAGCGCGGCCTGACCATGCCGATCGGCGTGGCCACCGCGGACGGCACGCTGCGCCGGCACGACAAGGTCGAGACCTCGGTCTACGCCCGCACCCTGGCCACCGCCGTCGAGATCGACGGCGAGGTCATCGGGAACTCGGGCGACGACGTGGGCGACGTCCTGCTGGACCGCCTGCTGGCGGCCGGCGTCGAGTCGCTCAAGGTCCGCTCCGTGCTGACCTGCGAGTCGCGCGTCGGCACCTGCGCCCGCTGCTACGGCCGCTCGCTGGCCACCGGCAAGCTGGTGGACATCGGCGAGGCCGTCGGCATCATCGCGGCCCAGTCGATCGGTGAGCCCGGCACGCAGCTGACGATGCGCACCTTCCACACCGGTGGTGTCGCGTCGGCGGAGGACATCACGCAGGGTCTGCCGCGTGTCCAGGAGCTGTTCGAGGCCCGCACCCCCAAGGGTGAGAGCCCCATCGCGGAGTTCTCGGGCCGCATCGCCATCGACGAGGCGGACCGGACGCGGCGCATCGTGCTGACGCCGGACGACGGCTCGGAGGAGATCGCCTACCCGATCACCAAGCGCTCGCGCCTGCTCGTGTCCGACGGCGACCACGTCGAGGTCGGCACGCAACTGGTCCAGGGTGCGGTGGACCCGAAGAAGGTCCTGCGCATCCTCGGCCCGCGCGCCACGCAGAAGCACCTGGTGGACGAGGTCCAGGAGGTCTACAACTCCCAGGGCGTGGACATCCACGACAAGCACATCGAGGTCATCGTGCGGCAGATGCTGCGGCGCGTGACCGTGCTCGACTCGGGTGACACGGACCTGCTGCCGGGCGAGCTGGCCGAGCGCGGCCGGTTCGAGGACGCGAACCGCCGGGCGGTCGCCGAGGGCGGTCAGCCGGCCTCGGGTCGTCCGGAGCTGATGGGTATCACGAAGGCGTCGCTCGCGACCGACTCGTGGCTGTCGGCGGCGTCCTTCCAGGAGACGACCCGCGTCCTCACCGAGGCCGCGATGTCGGGCAGGAGCGACCCGCTGCTGGGCCTGAAGGAGAACGTGATCCTCGGCAAGCTGATCCCCGCCGGTACGGGCCTGCCCCGCTACCACGAGGTGTCGGTGGAGCCCACCGAGGAGGCGAAGGCCGAGCTGTACCCGTCCTTCGGCTACGACGAGATCGACTTCCCCGCCCTGGGCCTCGGCTCGGGCGAGGCGATCCCGCTCGAGGACATCGACTTCGGCGACTACCGCTGATCGACTCCTCACCGGTCCGAGGGGGTCCGGTCGCGCCGCGTGCGTGACCGGGCCCCCTCGGCTCGTCCGGGGGAGCGGGAACACCCGCGACCCCGCCGCTGTTGTGATGGACGTCCCACCAGCCGACCGTCACCAGGTGCTTTGACCCTGGGGTGACGGCCGAGTAACGTGGGACACCGTGCCCGCGCCGTCGGGCTCTCGCGCGCGCTCACGTGGTCACCACGTGCGGCGCCGGGTGGATCGCCCCCACCGCACCCGTCCCCGGACCTCCGGGACCCGGTGTGCGGAGCAGGACGGGGTCGACACGCCCGGGTACGGGGGTCGGGGCGGGACGCAAGACCTCTCGGGGTAGTCGCGCGACGGGCGACGATCCGGACCATTGCCGGCCGTCCAGGGTGACGGGTGCCGGTCAGACCAGACTCAACAACCCAGACGGAGACGTAGTGCCTACGATCCAGCAGCTGGTCCGCAAGGGCCGGCAGGCGAAGACGAACAAGTCGAAGACGCCTGCCCTCAAGGGCAGCCCGCAGCGGCGCGGTGTGTGCACCCGCGTCTACACGACCACCCCCAAGAAGCCGAACTCGGCTCTGCGGAAGGTCGCGCGCGTCAAGCTCTCCTCGGGCATCGAGGTCACCGCGTACATCCCCGGTGAGGGCCACAACCTGCAGGAGCACTCGATCGTGCTCGTGCGCGGCGGTCGTGTGAAGGACCTCCCCGGTGTGCGCTACAAGATCATCCGTGGTGCTCTGGACACCCAGGGCGTGAAGAACCGTAAGCAGGCGCGCAGCCGCTACGGCGCGAAGAAGGGCTGAACCGATGCCTCGTAAGGGTCCCGCCCCCCGCCGGCCGCTGATCGTCGACCCGGTCTACGGCTCGCCGGTCGTCACGCAGCTCATCAACAAGGTCCTCCTCGACGGCAAGAAGTCCGTCGCCGAGGCCATCGTCTACGGCGCGCTCGAGGGCGTCCGCGAGAAGACCCAGGGCGACCCGGTCGTCGTGCTGAAGCGCGCGCTGGACAACGTCCGCCCGTCGCTCGAGGTCCGCTCCCGCCGCGTCGGTGGCGCCACCTACCAGGTCCCGGTCGAGGTCCGCCCCGTCCGCCAGACCACGCTCGCGCTGCGCTGGCTCACGGACTACTCGCGCGCTCGCCGCGAGAAGACCATGACCGAGCGCCTCATGAACGAGATCCTCGACGCCAGCAACGGCCTGGGCGCCGCGGTGAAGCGCCGCGAGGACATGCACAAGATGGCCGAGTCCAACAAGGCGTTCGCCCACTACCGCTGGTAATCCCAGCAGTAGGGCGGACCCCACTACCGAGGGGCTGAACCTGTGGCACTGGACGTGCTCACGGACCTGAACAAGGTCCGGAACATCGGCATCATGGCGCACATCGATGCCGGCAAGACCACGACGACCGAGCGGATCCTGTACTACACGGGCGTCAACTACAAGATCGGCGAGACCCACGACGGCGCGTCGACCACGGACTGGATGGAGCAGGAGCAGGAGCGTGGCATCACGATCACGTCCGCTGCTGTGACGGCCTTCTGGAACAAGGGCAAGTCGAACGAGACGCAGATCAACGTCATCGACACGCCCGGTCACGTGGACTTCACCGTCGAGGTGGAGCGCTCGCTGCGCGTGCTCGACGGCGCGGTCGCGGTGTTCGACGGCAAGGAGGGCGTGGAGCCCCAGTCGGAGACCGTGTGGCGCCAGGCCGACAAGTACGAGGTCCCCCGCATCTGCTTCGTCAACAAGATGGACAAGCTGGGCGCGGACTTCTACTTCACGGTCGACACCATCGTGAACCGCCTCAAGGCCAAGCCGCTGGTCATCCAGCTGCCGATCGGCTCCGAGAACGACTTCATCGGCGTCGTCGACCTGGTCGAGATGCGCGCGCTCGTGTGGCGCGGCGAGACCGAGATGGGCGCGAAGTACGAGATCGAGGAGATCCCGGCCGACCTCCAGGAGCGGGCCGAGCAGTTCCGCAGCGAGCTGCTCGAGGCCGTCGCCGAGACGGACGACGAGCTGCTCGAGAAGTTCCTGGGCGGTGAGGAGCTCACGGTCGCCGAGATCAAGTCCGGCATCCGCAAGCTCACCATCGCGGGCGAGGCGTTCCCGGTCCTGTGCGGCTCGGCGTTCAAGAACAAGGGCGTCCAGCCCATGCTCGACGCCGTCGTCGACTACCTCCCGTCGCCCCTCGACGTCCCGGCCATCCAGGGCCACGACGTCAAGGACGCGGACGTCGTCATCGAGCGGCACCCGGACGCCACCGAGCCGTTCTCGGCCCTGGCGTTCAAGATCGCCGCGCACCCGTTCTTCGGCAAGCTCACCTTCATCCGGGTGTACTCGGGCAAGGTCGTGCAGGGCGCCCAGGTCATGAACTCGACCAAGGGCAAGAAGGAGCGCATCGGGAAGATCTTCCAGATGCACGCCAACAAGGAGAACCCGGTCGACGAGGCCACGGCGGGCCACATCTACGCGTTCATCGGCCTGAAGGACGTCACCACCGGTGACACCCTGTCCGACATGAACGCGCAGGTCATCCTCGAGTCGATGACCTTCCCCGAGCCGGTCATCGACGTGGCCATCGAGCCCAAGACGAAGGCCGACCAGGAGAAGCTCTCGACGGCGATCCAGAAGCTCGCCGAGGAGGACCCGACCTTCCGCGTCCGCCTGGACGAGGAGACCGGCCAGACCGTCATCGGCGGCATGGGCGAGCTCCACCTCGACATCCTCGTCGACCGCATGCGTCGCGAGTTCAAGGTCGAGGCCAACGTCGGCAAGCCGCAGGTGGCCTACCGCGAGACGATCCGCCGCAAGGTGGAGAAGATCGACTACACCCACAAGAAGCAGACGGGTGGCTCGGGCCAGTTCGCGAAGGTCCAGATGACCTTCGAGCCGCTGGAGTCCGAGGACGGCGAGCTGTACGCGTTCGAGAACGCCGTCACCGGTGGTCGCGTCCCGCGTGAGTACATCCCGTCGGTCGACCAGGGCATCCAGAGCGCCATGCAGCTCGGCGTGCTGGCCGGCTTCCCGCTGGTCGGCATTAAGGCCACGCTGCTCGACGGTGCGGCGCACGACGTCGACTCGTCCGAGATGGCGTTCAAGATCGCGGGCTCGATGATCCTCAAGGAGGCCGTCCGCAAGGCGGACCCGGTCCTCCTCGAGCCGGTCATGGCCGTCGAGGTGCGCACGCCCGAGGACTACATGGGCGACGTCATCGGCGACATCAACTCGCGTCGCGGCATGATCCAGTCCATGGAGGACGCGACGGGCGTGAAGGTGATCCGCGCCCAGGTGCCGCTCTCCGAGATGTTCGGCTACGTCGGCGACCTGCGGTCCAAGACCCAGGGTCGTGCGGTGTACTCGATGCAGTTCGACAGCTACGCCGAGGTTCCTCGGAATGTTGCCGACGAGATCATCAAGAAGACCCGGGGCGAGTAGTCCCACAGGTCGAAACCAGAACGACCACCCAACCGACCCGTAGGACCGCACGTCCGCGGGGGGCCGCACGGCCCCCCGCATCGTTCGGCAATCTCTACACCAGAGTCCTGAGGAGGACCCAGTGGGCAAGGCGAAGTTCGAGCGGACCAAGCCGCACGTCAACATCGGGACCATCGGTCACGTCGACCACGGCAAGACGACGCTGACCGCTGCCATCTCGAAGGTGCTGCACGACAAGTACCCCGACCTGAACCCCTTCACGCCGTTCGACGAGATCGACAAGGCGCCGGAGGAGAAGCAGCGCGGTATCACCATCAACATCGCGCACGTCGAGTACCAGACGGAGAAGCGTCACTACGCTCACGTCGACGCGCCGGGTCACGCCGACTACATCAAGAACATGATCACGGGTGCGGCGCAGATGGACGGCGCCATCCTCGTGGTCGCCGCCACCGACGGCCCGATGGCCCAGACGCGTGAGCACGTCCTGCTCGCCCGTCAGGTCGGCGTGCCCTACCTGCTCGTGGCGCTCAACAAGTCCGACATGGTCGACGACGAGGAGATCCTCGAGCTCGTCGAGATGGAGGTCCGCGAGCTGCTGTCGTCGCAGGGCTTCGACGGCGACAACGCGCCCGTCATCCGCGTCTCCGGCCTGAAGGCCCTCGAGGGCGACGCCCAGTGGGTCAAGTCGGTCGAGGACCTGCTGGACGCCGTGGACGAGTCCGTCCCGGAGCCGGTCCGTGACATGGACAAGCCGTTCCTCATGCCGATCGAGGACGTCTTCACCATCACCGGTCGTGGCACCGTCGTCACCGGCAAGGTCGACCGCGGCAAGCTGCAGATCAACTCCGAGGTCGAGATCGTCGGCATCCGCCCGGCGCAGAAGACCACGGTCACCGGCATCGAGATGTTCCACAAGCAGATGGACGAGGCGTGGGCCGGCGAGAACTGCGGCCTCCTGCTCCGTGGCACCAAGCGTGAGGACGTCGAGCGCGGCCAGGTCGTCGTGAAGCCGGGCTCGATCACGCCGCACACCGAGTTCGAGGGTCAGGTCTACATCCTGGCCAAGGACGAGGGCGGGCGTCACAACCCGTTCTACTCGAACTACCGTCCGCAGTTCTACTTCCGGACCACGGACGTCACCGGCGTCATCACGCTGCCCGAGGGCACCGAGATGGTCATGCCCGGCGACAACACGGAGATCTCCGTGACGCTGATCCAGCCCATCGCGATGGAGGAGGGCCTCGGCTTCGCCATCCGCGAGGGTGGCCGCACCGTCGGCTCGGGCCGCGTCACCAAGATCATCAAGTGATCTGACCCCCTCGGGGGACTGATCGACCGGGAGGGCCCGGGTGCTTCGGCACCCGGGCCCTCCTGCATCCCCGGGGTCCCGCGGGCCCAGGGCCAGTGCGCGGTCCTGGGGCTCGCGGGCCCGCGGCTGCCAGCCCGTCGGAGGCTCCCAACGGTTTCGGAGGTGGCCGGGCGACATCGTGGTGCTCCGGGGTGCACCACGGGGTCCCGCGGACACCTCCGGCGCTGTTTGGGCGGCCCGCGCGCTGTCCGCGCGCTGGCCGCGCGGTGCCCGCCCGGTCGGGGAACCCAGGCTGTGGACGAGCGCGGTGGTGGGCCGGTCCGCTGCCAGGGTGGGGGGATGGAGCGACAGATCGGCGATACCCTGGTCGACCTCGTGGACCGGCACCGGGTGGTCACCACGCGGGACGCCGAGCGTGCGGGCGTCCGCGGTGACGCGCTCCGCGCCGCGTGTGCCGCCGGGACGCTCGTCCGGGTGCGGGTGGACGCGTACACGACGGCCCGGCTCTGGGCGCAGCTCGACGGGGCGGGCCGGCATCGGCTGCGGGTCCTGGCGGCCGCCCGGCGCCTGCGCGCTCCCGTGTTCTCGCACGACTCCGCCGCGGCGCTCTGGCGGCTGCCCCGGATCGGCCCGTGGCCGGACGTGGTGCACGTGTCGATCCCGCACGGGGTCGGGAACCGGTCCTCCGCCGGCGTGCGCCGGCACGCGACGCCCGGCCCGGTCACGCACCTGGCGACCGTCGACGGCGTCAGGACGACCGGGGTGGCTCGAACCGTCGTCGACGTGTCCCGGACGTGGCCCTTCGCCGCGGCCCTCGTGGGCGCGGACCACGCCCTCCACGCCGGGTGGACGACGGCGCGCCGGCTGGACGCGGAGCTGGAGGCGGCCGGACGCGGTCGGGGCGTGTGGCACGCGCGCCGGGTCGTCGACGCGGCGTCGGCGGCGTCGGAGTCGGTGGGGGAGTCGCTCAGCCGCGCGCGGATGATCGAGCTGGGCCTGCCGCTGCCGGAGCTCCAGCACCCGGTCGAGGACGCGGACGGGTTGGTGGGCCGGGTGGACTTCTGGTGGGCGGACCTCGGCCTGGTCGGCGAGTTCGACGGGCGGCTCAAGTACCGGGCTGACGGCGTGCGCGACGCGCGAGCGCCCGAGGAGCGGGTCTGGGCGGAGAAGCGTCGCGAGGACCGCTTGCGCGCGCTGGGCCTGCGGGTCGTCCGCTGGACGTGGGACACGGCGCTGGACCCGGCGCGCCTCGGCGCGGCTCTTGCAGCGGTCGGCCTCCACCCGCGGTGACCGCGGGCGCGGAGGGGTTCGGAGGGGTTCGGAGCGGGCCAGGGGCGGGCCCGGCGGGGTTCGGGCGATACCGTGGTGGTCCGCGG
>NZ_JAANNB010000049.1 GCF_011603975.1 Cellulomonas sp. IC4_254
GACCCCGCCATGCCGTCCACCCCGCCCGCCCCCCGCGTGCTGTCCGCCGAGCGCGGCGGACAGCACGCGGGGGGCGGGCGGGGTGGACGGCATGGCGGGGTCCTCCGGGGTGGTCGACGAGGTCGTCCCGTCACGCTAACCAGGGGGTCCTGCGGACCACATCCGCCCTGCGACGGACGTCGGTGGTCCGTCCGGCCTACCCGACGCCCGAACCCGGACCGGGCTCGACGTCGCGGCAGGTCGGCCGAGGCCGCACGCTCAGCGCACGGCGGAGCGGCTCTCGCCGTCGTCCAACGCGGCGAGCCACCGGCGCAGCAGCCGCTCCAGCTCCGCGGCGTCCTCCTCCGGGCCGAGCAGGTCCAGCAGCCGGCGCTCGTTGGCCATGTGCGCGGTGAACGCCGCGTCGATCACCTCGCGCCCGCGGGGCGTGAGCGCCACCACCCGGCCCCGCCCGTCGTCGGCGCTCGGCCGCCGGGACACCAGGCCCGCGCGCTCCAGCCGGTCGACGCGCTTGGTCATCGCGCCGGTGGTCACCATCGTGTGCGCGGCGAGGTCGCCGGGCGCGCGCTCGTACGGCTCCCCCGCGCGGCGCAGCGCGGCGAGCACGTCGAACTCCCCCTCGCCGAGCCCGTGCTCCCGGTAGACCTCGGTGATCTCGTCGGTGAGGGCCAGCGCCAGCCGGTGCAGCCGGCCGATGACGCCCTGCGGGCGGACGTCGACGTCGGGCCGCTCGCGGGCCCACTCCTGCTGGATGCGGTCGACGTGGTCGGGTGCCATGCCCACAGCATATCTTCCTCGGAAGGTATAGTCGCTTCCGTGGAAGACAATCGCCGCTGGCTCCCGGTCGCCGCCATCGCGCCCGTCCTGTGGGGCAGCACCTACTACGTCACCCGGCACACCCTGCCCGACGACAGCCCGCTGTGGGGCGGCGTGCTCCGGGCGCTCCCGGCCGGGCTCGTGCTGCTCGTCCTGGCGCGTCGGCTCCCGCGCGGCTCGTGGTGGTGGCGGTCCGCCGTCCTCGGCACGCTCACCGTCGGCGCGTTCTTCGCCCTGGTCTACGTCGCGGCGCAGGCGCTGCCCAGCAGCATCGCCTCGACCGTGATGGCGGTCGGCCCGGTCGCGATGATGCTGGCCGCGTGGGTGCTGCTCGGCCAGCGGCCCCGGCTCCGGGCCGTCGTCGGCGGGGTGCTGGGCGTCGTCGGCGTGGGCGTGATGCTGCTGGGCGGCGGGGACGGCGCCGCGCTCGACCCGCGCGGCGTGCTCGCGTCGGTCGCGGCGATGCTGATGTCCTCGGTCGGCTACGTGCTGGCGAACCGCTGGCAGGGCGAGGTCGAGGTGCTGCCGCTGACCGCCTGGCAGCTCGTCGCCGGTGCGCTGGTGCTGCTCCCGGTGGCCCTCGTCGTCGAGGGCGCGCCCCCGGCGCTCGACGGCACGGCGCTGCTCGGGTTCGCGTACGTCTCCCTGATCGCGACCGCGGTCGCGAACGTGGCGTGGTTCGCGGCGCTGGGGCACCTGGGGCCGTCGACGGTCGGCCTCGTCGGGCTGCTCAACCCCGTGACCGGGGTGCTGCTCGGGACGGTGCTGGCAGCGGAGGTGCTGTCCTGGCGGCAGGTCGTGGGGATCGCGGTGGTGCTCGTGGCGATGGCCCTGGGCGCGACCCGCGCCCGGCGCCGGGTGCCCGCGCTGGTGCGCTGACCGACCCGTTCGGAGGCTCCCAGCGGTACCGGAGGCACGCGGCCGAGACCGTGGTGGTCCCCGACCCACCACGATCCCCGCGGGAGCCTCCGCGGGCGTGGGAGGGCGGTCGGTGGGAGCCGGAGCGGTCGCGCACGTGAACCCCGGGCCGTCAGCCGTCCGGGGCGAACCGGTAACCCATCCCCTGCTCGGTCAGCAGGTACCGCGGCGCCCCGGGCTCCGGCTCCAGCTTCTTGCGCAGCTGGGACAGGTACAGGCGCAGGTAGCCCGAGGACGTGACGTGGTGGGTGCCCCAGATCTCGGACAGGATCGTCTGCCGCGTGACCAGCCGGCCCGGGTTGCGGACCAGCATCTCCAGCACCTGCCACTCGGTGGGCGTCAGGTGCACCGGGCCGACGCCGGCCCGCGTGACGACCCGCGCGGCGAGGTCGACGGTGACCCCGCCGAACGCCACGACCGGGGCCTCGTCGTCCGGCGCGGCCGAGCGGCGCCCGAGCGCGCGCAGCCGGGCCAGGAGCTCGTCGAGGTTGAACGGCTTCGTCACGTAGTCGTCGGCCCCGGCGTCCAGGGCCTCGACCTTGTCGTCCGAGCCGGCGCGGCCGGACACGACGAGGACCGGCGCCTGGGTCCAGCCGCGGAGCGCGTGGATGAGCCCGACCCCGTCGAGCCGGGGCATGCCCAGGTCCACCAGGTACAGGTCGGGGCGGTGCGCCGCCGCGAGGTCCAGGGCCTCCGCGCCGTCGGTCGCGGTCAGGACCTCGTAGCCCCGGGCGCGCAGCGTGATGCGCAGGGCGCGGAGGATCTGCGGGTCGTCGTCCGCGACCAGGATCTTCACGGCCGCACCTCCGCGGGCTCGGGCCCGGCGGCGGCGCTCGCGCCCGCCGTCGGCAGGCTCACCACCATCGTCAGCCCGCCCCCGGGGGTGTCCTCGGGCGTGAGCGTGCCGCCCATCCCCTCGGTGAACCCGCGGGACAGCGCGAGCCCCAGCCCGAGACCGGTGGTGTTGTCGGTGTCCCCGAGGCGCTGGAACGGCACGAACAGGTCGGCGTGCCGCTCGGTCTCGACGCCCGGCCCGTGGTCGACGACCCGGATCTCCACCCGGTCGGCGAACGCGCTGGTCGTGAGGCGGGGTCGGCAGCCGCGAGGGCTGAAGTGCACGGCGTTGGCGAGGACGTTCACCACGACGCGGCGCAGCAGGGCGGGGTCGGCGCGGACCAGGGGCAGCGCGGGGTCCAGGTCGAGCTCGACGTCGTCGGGGCCGAGGTGCAGCTCGTCCAGCGCGGGCAGGATCACGTCGTCCACGTCGGTGCTGGTGCACGAGACGCCCAGCACCCCCGCCTGCACCCTGCTCACGTCGAGCAGGTCCGTGACCAGCACGGTCAGGGTGTCGAGGCTCTCCTGGGCCGTGGCCAGCAGCTCGGCGCGGTCGGCGGGCGACCAGTCGACGTCGTCGGACCGCAGGCTGCTCACGGCGGTGGCGGCGGCGGTCAGTGGGCGCCGGAGGTCGTGGCTCACGGCGGACAGCAGGGCGCTGCGCACCTGGTCGGTCTCGAGGAGCGGCTCGATCTCGCGCGCCGCCTCCGTCAGCCGGGCGTGGTCGAGCGCGGCCGCGGCCTGCGTGACCACGACCGGGAGCAGCCGGCTCGCCGAGCGGTCCAGCGGCGGCCCGTACAGCTCCAGCGTCGCGTCGTCGGTGACCGGCACGGCGGTCGGGGTCGCGCCGGGCGCCGGCTCGCCCTTCTCCACCCGGGGCGCCCCGGCGACCTGCAGCCGCACCGCGTCCAGGCCGAACGCCTCGCGGGTGCGGGCGAGCAGCGCCCCGAGCGCGTCCTGCCCGCGCAGCACGCCGCCCGCGATCCCGATCAGCATCTCGGACTCCGCCGCGGCGCGCTGGGCGATCCGGCTGCGCCGCGCGGCCTGGTCGACGACGAGGCTGACCAGCGCGCCGTTCGCGACGTAGAGCCCGAGGGCGAGCACGTGCACGGGCTCGGTGACGGTGATGGTGTGCACCGGCGCCACGAACACGTAGTTCAGCGTCAGCCCGGACATCAGCGCCGTGAACAGCGCGGGCCACAGGCCGCCCACCAGCGCGATCACGACGACGAGCAGCTGGTAGGCGAGCACGTCGCTGGCGAGGGACTGCTCGTTGCGGGCGACGACCAGCAGCCAGGTGAGCAGCGGGCCGCCGACGAGCGCGAGCAGGAACCCCAGCACGCGCCGCCGCACGGTCAGCGCGCCGGTGAGCCGGGGCAGCGCGAGCCGGGTGCCGGCGGCGGCGTGGTTGACGAGGTGCACGTCGATGGCGCCGGCCTCGCGGATCACCGTCGCCCCGATGCCGGGTCCGGTGAGCGCGGCCTTGAGCCAGCTCCGCCGGCTGAGGCCGATGACCAGCTGCGTGGCGTCCTGGCCGCGGGCGAACTCGACCAGCGCCCCCGGCACGTCCTCCCCCACCACCTGGTGGAACGTCCCGCCGAGCTGCTCCGCGAGCGCCGCCTGCGCGACCAGCGCGCCGGGGTCGCTCTCCCGGAGCCCGTCCTGGGCGCTGACGTGCACGGCGAGCAGCTCGCCGCCGGAGGACCGGGCCGCGATCCGGGCGCCGCGGCGCAGCAGCGTCTCCCCCTCCGGCCCGCCGGTGAGGGCCACCACCACCCGCTCCCGGGCCTCCCACGGGGCCTCGATCGCGTGCTCGGCCCGGTAGGACCGCAGCGCGGAGTCCACCTCGTCGGCCAGCCACAGCAGCGCCAGCTCGCGCAGCGCCGTCAGGTTGCCCAGCCGGAAGTAGTTCGACAGCGCCGCGTCCACCCGCTCCGCCGGGTAGACGTTGCCCTCCGCGAGCCGGTCGCGCAGCGACTGCGGCGCCAGGTCCACCAGCTCGACGTCGTCCGCGGCCCGCAGCACCGCGTCCGGCACCGTCTCCCGCTGCGGCACCCCGGTGATCGTGCGCACCACGTCGTTCAGCGACTCGATGTGCTGGATGTTCACCGTCGTGACGACGTGGATCCCGGCCGCCAGCAGCTCGGCCACGTCCTGCCAGCGCTTCTCGTGCCGGGACCCCGGCGCGTTGGTGTGCGCGAACTCGTCGACCAGCGCGACCCGGGGCCGCCGGGCGAGCACCGCGTCGAGGTCCATCTCGGACAGCCGCACGCCGCGGTGCTGCACCTCGGCGCGCGGCACGACCTCCAGCCCGTCGAGCAGCGCGGCCGTGGCGGCGCGGCCGTGGGTCTCCACGACCGCGACCACCACGTCCTTGCCGTCGCGGAGCATGTCCCGCCCCGCCTCGAGCATCGCGAAGGTCTTCCCGACGCCCGGGGCGGCGCCGAGCAGCACGCGCAGCCGGCCCTTGTGCACCGGGGTCAGCCCGCCAGCCGGTCGAGCGCGAGGTTGAGCTCGAGCACGTCCACGCCGGCCTGGCCGAGGAACCCGAGGTCGGGCCCGGTGGTGGCGGCGACCAGGTCGCGCACCTCGTCCTCCGACAGCCCGCGCTCCGCGGCCACCCGCGGCACCTGCAGCTCCGCGTACGCGGGGCTGATCTGCGGGTCGAGCCCGGAGCCCGACGCCGTGACCGCGTCCGCCGGCACCGCGGCCGGCTCGACGCCCTCCAGGTCGGCGACCGCGGCCCGGCGCTCCTCGACCGCGGCGATCAGGTCCGGGTTCTCCGGGCCGAGGTTCGAGCCGGACGACGCCGCCGCGTCGTACCCGTCGCCGGCGGCCGACGGCCGGGACTGGAAGTACCGCGGCAGCGGGGCGCCGTCGGCGTCGGTGAACGACTGGCCGATCAGCGCCGACCCGACGACGGTGCCCGCGGTGTCGGTGACGAGCGAGCCGTCGGCGCGGGCGGGCATCAGCCGGCCGAGGCCGGTGACCAGCAGGGGGTAGCCGACCCCGAGGATCACGGTGAGGACGAGCATCGCGCGCAGGGCGACGCCCAGGTGCGACCAGGTGGTGCGAGGGGAGCTCACGGTTGTCTCTTTCCCGGGTCCGGAGGGGTCAGAAGCCGGGCAGCAGGCTGACGACCAGGTCGATCAGCTTGATGCCGAGGAAGGGCGCGATCACGCCGCCCAGGCCGTAGATCAGCAGGTTCCTGCCGAGCAGCGACGACGCGGCGACCGCGCGGTACCGCACCCCGCGCAGGGACAGCGGGATCAGCGCGACGATGACCAGCGCGTTGAACACGATCGCCGAGAGGATCGCGGACGCCGGGGACGACAGCTGCATGACGTTGAGCGCCGCGAGCCCCGGGAACACCCCGGCGAACAGCGCCGGGATGATCGCGAAGTACTTGGCGACGTCGTTCGCGATGGAGAACGTGGTCAGCGCGCCGCGCGTGATGAGCAGCTGCTTGCCGATCCGCACGATGTCGATCAGCTTGGTCGGGTCCGAGTCGAGGTCGACCATGTTCCCGGCCTCCTTGGCGGCCGAGGTGCCGGTGTTCATCGCGACGCCGACGTCCGCCTGCGCGAGCGCGGGGGCGTCGTTGGTGCCGTCGCCGGTCATCGCGACGAGGTTGCCGCCCTCCTGCTCCCGCTTGATGAGCGCGAGCTTGTCCTCGGGCGTGGCCTCGGCGAGGAAGTCGTCGACGCCGGCCTCGGCCGCGATGGCCTTCGCGGTGAGGGGGTTGTCGCCGGTGATCATCACCGTGCGGATGCCCATGGCGCGCAGCTCGGCGAACCGCTCGGACAGTCCGTCCTTGACGACGTCCTTGAGGTGGACGACGCCGAGGACCCGGCCGCGGCCGGACCAGTCCTTCGCGGCGACGACGAGCGGGGTGCCGCCGTCGGAGGAGATGCGCTCGACGTGCGCGTCGAGCTCGCGCCGCACGGGGGCGGGCAGCGCGCCCTCCTCCTCCAGCCACGCGACGACCGCCGAGCCGGCGCCCTTGCGGATCCGCGTGACGTCCGGCAGGTCCACGCCGCTCATCCGGGTCTGCGCCGTGAACGGCACGACCTCGGTCCCCGCGGCGACGGTCGCGGCGTCGCCGGCCACGCCGTGCCCGCGCTGCTCCCCCGCCAGGTCGACGATCGACTTCCCCTCCGGCGTCGGGTCGGCGGCCGAGGCCTGCGCGGCGGACCGCACGAGGTCGTGGGGGTCGACCCCGGTCAGCGGCAGGAAGGCGACGGCGCGCCGGTTGCCGTAGGTGATCGTGCCGGTCTTGTCGAGCAGCAGGGTGGTGACGTCGCCGGCGGCCTCGACCGCGCGGCCGGACATGGCGAGCACGTTGCGCTGCACCAGCCGGTCCATGCCGGCGATGCCGATGGCTGACAGCAGCGCGCCGATCGTCGTCGGGATGAGGCAGACCAGCAGGGCGACCAGCACCGGCACGCTGACCGAGGCCCCCGAGTAGCCGGCGATCGGGTTCAGCGTCAGGGCGACGACGACGAAGACGATCGACAGCGACGCCAGCAGGATGTTCAGCGCGATCTCGTTCGGCGTCTTCTGCCGGGCCGCGCCCTCGACCAGCGCGATCATCCGGTCCACGAACGTCTCGCCGGGCTTCGAGGTGATCCGCACGACGATCCGGTCGGACAGCACCCGGGTGCCGCCGGTGACGGCCGACCGGTCGCCGCCCGACTCGCGGACGACCGGGGCGGACTCGCCGGTGATGGCCGACTCGTCCACGGACGCGATGCCCCAGACGATGTCGCCGTCCCCGGGGATCAGCTCGCCCGCCGTCACGACGACCACGTCGCCCAGCGTCAGGTCGGGAGAGGCCACGGACCGGGTGCGGGCGCGCTCGGCGCCGGGGTCGCGGGCGGCGTCGTACCCGTCGACGACCGTGGCCGTGGTGCTGGACCGGGTCTGGCGCAGGCTGTCGGCCTGCGCCTTGCCGCGGCCCTCGGCGACGGCCTCGGCCAGGTTCGCGAACAGCACGGTCAGCCAGAGCCACACGGCGATCCCGGCCGTGAACGTGAGGGGCGTCGCCGCGCCGCCGGACTCCTCGGGCCCGCCGGTGAACGGCTCCACGACGGCCAGCACGGTGGTGAGCGCGGCGCCTACCTCGACGACGAACATCACCGGGTTGTGCCACATGACGCGGGGGTCGAGCTTGCGGAACGCGCCCGGCAGCGCCTCACGGAGCTGGCCGAGGTCGAACGCGCGGCGCGGGGAGGCGGACGGGTGCTCGGGGGCCGGGGTGGTCGCGGTCGGACCGGCCGGCGTGGTGAGGGTGGACATGCGGTTCACAGACCTTCCGCCAGGGGACCCAGCGCGAGAACGGGGAAGTAGGTCAGGGCGGTCACGATCACGGTGACGCCCGTGAGCAGGCCGACGAACAGCGGCCGGGAGGTGGGCAGCGTGCCGGCGGTCGCCGGCACCTTGTCCTGGGCGGCGAGCGACCCGGCCAACGCGAGCACCAGCACGATCGGCACGAACCGGCCGAGCAGCATCGCGACGCCGAGCGCGGTGTTGAACCACGGGGTGTTCGCGGTCAGGCCGGCGAACGCCGAGCCGTTGTTGTTGGCCGCCGAGGTGAACGCGTAGAGCACCTCGGAGAAGCCGTGCACGCCGGGGTTCCAGATCGACGTGGACTCGACGTCGGAGCGCACGCCCGGGATCGCGAACGACAGGGCGGTGCCGGCGAGGACCAGGGTCGGCGTGACCAGGATGTACAGCGACGCGAGCTTGATCTCGCGCGGGCCGATCTTCTTGCCCAGGTACTCCGGGGTGCGGCCGACCATCAGCCCGCCGACGAACACCGCCAGCACCGCGAGCACGAGCATCCCGTACAGGCCGGAGCCGACGCCGCCGGGGGCGATCTCGCCCAGCATCATGTTGAGCATCGGGAACAGGCCGCCGAGCGCGGTGAACGAGTCGTGCATGCCGTTGACCGCGCCGGTCGAGGTCAGCGTGCTGACGCTGCCGAACAGCGTGGTCGCGGCGATGCCGAACCGCTGCTCCTTGCCCTCCATCGCGCCACCGGCGAGCTCCGGGGCGGTGCCCATCCCCCGCGACTCCACGACCGTGAGCAGCACCAGGCTGGCCAGGAAGATCGTGACCATCGCGCCGAGGATCGCGTAGCCCTGCCGGTGCGAGCCGACCATCCGGCCGAACGTGCGCGGCAGCGAGAACGGGATCGCGAGCATGAGCAGGACCTGGAACAGGCTGGTCCAGCCGGACGGGTTCTCGAACGGGTGCGCGGAGTTCGCGTTGAAGAACCCGCCGCCGTTCGTGCCGAGCAGCTTGATGGCCTCCTGGGAGGCGACCGGGCCGCCGGGGATCGCCTGCGTGCCGCCCGCGAGGGTGCTGACGTCCGTGAACCCTGCCCAGTTCTGGATCACCCCGCCGGCGATCAGCACGACCGCGGCGAGCACCGAGATCGGCAGCAGGACGCGGAGCGTGCCGCGGGTGAGATCGACCCAGAAGTTGCCGATCGTGCCGGTGCGGCGGCGGGCGAACCCGCGGACCAGGGCGATCGCCACGGCCATGCCGACCGCCGCGGACACGAAGTTCTGCACCGCGAGGCCGAGCGCCTGCACCGCGTACCCGAGGGTGACCTCCGGGGAGTACGACTGCCAGTTCGTGTTGGTCACGAACGACACCGCGGTGTTGAACGCCAGGTGCGGCCCGACGCCCGGGAGCCCGAGGTCCCAGGGCAGCCAGGCCTGCATCCGCTGCAGGGCGTACACGAGCAGCACGCCCACGAGCGAGAACGCCAGCACGCTGCGCACGTACGAGCGCCAGGACTGCTCCGAGCGGGAGTCCACGCCGAGCACCCGGTAGAGCCCGCGCTCGACCCGCAGGTCCCGCGCGGAGGTGTAGACGTGCGCCAGGTAGTCGCCGAGGGGGCGGTACAGGGCGACCAGCACCCCGGCCGCGAGCAGGATCTGCGCGACGGCCGTCCACGCGGCCATCAGAACCGCTCCGGCTGCACGAGCGCCCAGACGAGGTAGACGACCGCCGCGACGCCGAGCGCCGCCGCGACGAGGTCGAGCACGATCACAGCTTCTCGACCCCCGCGGCGACGGCGCCCACGAGCGCGAACAGGGCGACCACGGCCGCCACGAACACCAGGTCCAGCACGAGGGACTCCCGACATCGGTCTCGTCGACCGGGCCGGGAGGCGCGGTCGACGGCCCGGTCAGGTGCCGGGCCGTGTCCCATCCGACCCCCGCCGGGACGCGCCGGCGGCCATCCTCACGGCTTCCATACGGGCACCCGGGGATTCCTGACGGATCGCGTGCGGTCGGCGGCCGGGACAACGGAACCCCCGGTCACGCGGCTGCGGTGACCGGGGGTTCCGTCGCTCGGGCGGGCGCGGGTGTCAGCCGACGTCGAGCCCCACCGCGCGCGAGCAGCGCTCCACCTCGTCGGCCGTGAGCGTGAGGTCGGCCGCCGCCGCCGAGTCGGTGATCGACGCCGGCCGGCGTGCGCCCGGGATCGCCACCAGCACGTCGCTCAGCGCGAGCTCCCACGCGAGCACCACCTGCTGCGGGCTGACCCCGTGGACCTCCCCGATCTCGCGGAACACGGTGAACCGGTCGCCCACGCCCCGGCCGCCGCCGCCCGTGCCGCCCAGCGGGCTCCACGGCAGGAACGCGATCCCGTGCTGCTCGCAGTACCGCAGCTCGTCGTAGCTGCCCGGGTGCCGCGGCGAGAACTCGTTCTGCACGCTGACCAGACCGCCCTCGCCCAGCACCTGCTGCGCGATCTCGATCTCCTCGACGCTCGCGTTCGAGATGCCGATCTCGCGGATCTTGCCCTCGCGCTTCAGCGTCGCGAGGTTCTCGATGATCTCGCCGTAGACGATCCACCGGTCCGGGCGGTGGTACTGGTACAGGTCGATCGCCTCGACCCCGAGCTCGCGCAGCGACTTCTCCACCGCCGACCGCAGGTACGGCAGCGAGCCGTCCCGGCCCCACTGCTCGCCCTCGCTGCGGGTGATGCCGCCCTTCGTGGTGATGAGCAGGCCGTCGGTGTCACCGCCCCACGTCCGGACGGCCTCGGCGACGAGGCGCTCGTTGTGGCCCATCTGGTCCCAGGAGGGCGCGTAGATGTCGGCGGTGTCGATGAGCGTCACGCCGGCGTCGAGCGCCGCGTGGATCGTCGCGATCGCCTCGTCGTGGTCCGGGTAGACCTTGTCGTTGTTCATCGACATCGGCATGGCGCCGAGGCCGATCGCGGAGACGGTGTACGGGCCGATGCTGCGGTGCTGCACGGGTGCTCCTTCGCACGGGGTGGGTGCGGCGCGGGCGGGACGCGGCGGCGCCGGGTCCCAGCATGCTCACCCCACGCGGAACCTCGCCACCAGGTCGTCCATCACCGCGTCCAGGCGCTCGTCCACGACGCGGCGCGCCGGGTCGGCGTCGAACCAGTCGACGATCTCCCGGGCGCCCTGCTCGAACCGGATCGTCGTGGCGAACTCCGGCACCAGCCGGCGCAGCTTCGTCGTGTCGAACACCATCGAGTGCGCCTTGTCGCCCAGCAGCCCGGCGCCCCACTCCGGGTCCGCCGCGGCGATCGCGTCCGACGGGACGTGCACGATCCGCGGCTCGACACCCGCGGCGGCCGCGAGCGCCCGCACGATCTGGTCCCAGGTCAGCACGTCGTCGGACGTGATGTGGAACGCCTCACCGAGCGTCCGCGGGTTCCCCAGCAGCGGCACCAGCCCGCGCGCGAAGTCCTCGTGGTGCGTGAGTGTCCACAGCGAGGTGCCGTCCCCGTGCACCACGACCTCGCGGCCCTGCCGCATCCGCTCCAGCGCCGTCCAGCCGCCGTCGAGCGGGACGAGCGTCCGGTCGTAGGTGTGCGACGGCCGGATGACCGTCGCCGGGAAGCCGGAGTCGCGGTAGGCGCGGACCAGCAGGTCCTCGCACGCGATCTTGTCCCGCGAGTACTCCCAGAACGGGTTGCGCAGCGGGGTCGACTCGGTGACCGGCAGCCGCTCCGGCGGCGTCTGGTACGCCGACGCCGACGAGATGAACACGTACTGCCCGGTCCGCCCGGCGAACAGGTCGACGTCGGTCTGCACGTGCTCCGGGGTGAACGCCACCCAGTCGACGACCGAGTCGAACTCCCGGTCCCCCAGCGCGGCGCGGACGGACGCCGGGTCCCGGACGTCGGCCTGGACGACCTCCGCGCCGTCCGGGAGCGGGCGGGTCGCGCTCGACCCGCGGTTGAGGACCGTGACGTCGAGCCCCCGCTCGACGGCGAGCCGGGTGACGGCCGAGCTGATGACGCCGGTGCCGCCGATGACGAGGAGCCGCGTTGCTGCCATGCCCGGCACGCTAACGGAGCGCGCGCCCGGACGCGCACCCGCGCCGCTCCGGTGTCGCCGTCGACCGGGCAGTGCGACAGTGGGGGCGCGTCGACCGCGGACCGCCCAGCCGGAGCCGCAGGCCGGCCGGCCGCGCCAGCCCGGGGGCGGACACCCCTCCCCCTGGACCTCGCCATGGACAGCCTCATCACCGTGCAGGACCACGACGGCACCACGGTCGTCCGGCTCGTCGGCGAGATCGACCTCGCGCTCCGCGACGACGCGAGCCGCGCCCTCGGCCACGCGCTCACCGCCGGGGCACCCGTCGTGGTCGACCTCGCGGACGTCGCGTACATCGACTCCGCGGGGATCGCGTTCCTCGTGCAGTGCCGGCGCGCGTGCCAGCAGGTCGGGCTGAGCTGCTCGATCCGGAACCTGCCGGCACGGGCCGCCGACGTCGTCGAGCTCGCGGGGCTCGCCGAGGTGCTGGGCGTGTCGTAGCGGACCGGGGCCGGACCGGACCGGTCAGCGGCGCTCGGCGGAGCCGGCGGTCCGGGCCGAGGTGAGCGCGTCCAGCGCCCGGTCGACGTCGTCCCGGTCGTTCCACACGTGGAACGCGACCCGCACCCGGCCGGCGCGTCCGGCCACCCGGCACCCGGCGCGCTCCAGCGCCGCGCGGCGGGTGCCGTCCGGGTCCGGCAGCGTGACGATCGCGCTGCCGTCCGACCCCGGCAGGCCGAGACCCGTCCAGAGCGCGTCCGCCAGACCGCGCGCGTGCCGCTCGACCTCCCCGGCGTCGGCCGCGGCGAACAGCCCGACCGACTCCGCGGCGCCCAGCCACGCCTGCCACGCGGGCGAGACGTCGAACCGGCGCGCGTCGCGCGCCAGCCGCATCTCCGGGCCGTAGCAGGACGCCCACGGGTCGTCGCCCGCGTACCAGCCGGCCTGCACCGGGCGCAGCATCTCCTGGGCGTCCGCCCGGACGGTCAGGAAGCCGGTGCCGCGCGGCGCGCACAGCCACTTGTAGGCGGCGGTGACCGTCAGGTCGAACCGGCCCGCGTCGACCCGCAGCCACCCCGCGGCCTGGGTCAGGTCGCACAGCGTGCGGGCGCCCACCGCCGCGGCCGCCGCCGCGACGCCCTCGCCGTCGAGCACCTGTCCGGTCGCCGACTGCACGAGCGAGAACGCGACCAGGCCGGTCCCCGGGCTGATCGCGGCGGCCAGGTCGCCCGCCGGCACGTGCCGCACCCGCAGCCGGTCCCCCTGCGCGAGGAACGGGAACACGACGGAGGAGAAGTCGCCGTCCACGCACAGCACCTCGGCGCCGTCCGGCAGGGAGGCAGCGACCGTGCCGGCCATGGCGGACACCTGCCCGCCGATCGCCACCCGGGACGCCGGGACGCCGACGAGCGACGCGAACGCGGCCCGGGCCCGCGCCACGGCGTCCTCGTAGCGCGCGACGTCCAGCCCGCCGTCGCCCCAGCGCTCGAGGTCGGCGCGGAGCGCCTGGAGCATCCGGGTCGGCGCCACCCCTGCGGTCGCGGCGTCGAGGTGCCCAGGACGCGGGCGGAACTGGTCACGGAGGTCGTCGAAGGTGAGCACCCCTCCACCCTCGGGTGGCGCAGGCATACGATCAACGGGCTGTTCTCGTCATACTCATGCACCCCGCTTATGCTCGTGGCCATGGGTTCCCGGCCGCTCGACGCCGCCGCGCTGCGGCTGGTGCGGGCCGTGCACGACACGGGCAGCGTCACCGCGGCGGCGCGCGAGCTCGGTCTGACCCAGCCCGCCGCGAGCCAGCAGCTGCGGGCCGTCGAGCGCGTCCTGGGGACGCCCGTCGTCGTCCGGGCCGGTCGCGGCGTCCGCCTGACCGAGGCGGGGCTGGTGCTGGCGCGCAACGCCGTGGCGGTGCAGTCCGCGCTCGACGCGACGCTGGAGGAGGTCGCCGCCGTGGCGAGCCTGCGGGCCGGCCGGGTCCGCATCGCGGCGTTCCCGTCCGCGGCCGCGACGCTGCTGCCTGCGGCCCTCGCGGCCCTGCGGGTGCGACACCCGGGGCTCGTGCCGACGTTCGCCGAGGCCGAGCCGCCCGAGGCGCTGGCCGAGGTCGACGCCGGCCGGGTGGACATCGCCGTCGTGTTCCGCGACGCCGCGACCGACCCGGACGGCGACGGCCCGCGGCGGCTCCGGGTGCCGCTGCTCGAGGACGACGTCGTGGTCGTCCTGCCGGGGTCCGACCGTCAGGACGACGGCGCGGTGGACCTCGAGGGGCTGGCGGACCGGCCCTGGATCGCCGGCTGCCCGCAGTGCCGCACGCAGCTCGTCGGGACCTGCGCCCGGGCGGGCTTCGCGCCGCGGGTGGACTTCGCCACGGACGACTACGTCGCGGCGCTCGGGCTGGTGCGCGCCGGCCTCGGCGTGGCCGCGCTGCCCGGCCTCGCGCTTGCGGCGGTGCCGCACCCGGGGGTCACGGCGCACCCGACGCGCCCCGGGGCGATTCGGGCGATCGAGGCGGTGGCGCAGCCCGGCACCACGCGGGTGCCGGCGGTGGCGGCGGCGCTCGACGCGCTCCGCGGTGCGGCCGAGCGGCTCGCGGCCGCGCACGTCTGGCCCGCCCCGCGGCGGCGGCGACGGGACTGACGGGCGCGGCCGCGGGGCGGCGCCGGCCGCGCGTGTGCGGCCGGCGCCGGCCCCGGCGTCAGCCCTGCTCGGCGATGCGGACGAGCATCTTCCCGGTGTTCGCGCCGCGCATCATGTCGAGGAACGCGTCGACGGCGTTCTCGATCCCGTCGACGACCGTCTCGTCGTAGGCGATCTGCCCGGCGCCGAGCCAGGCGGCCATCTTCTCGGAGAACTCCGGCGCCAGGTGCGCGTACCCGCCGAGCGTGAAGCCCTTGAGGGTCAGCCCCCGCGTGATGACGTTCGCCATGTTGTCCGGCCCGGCCGGCTTCTCGGTGGTGTTGTACCCCGCGATCGCGCCGCACAGGGCGACCCGCCCGCCGGGGTTCAGCACGTCGAGGGCCGCCTCCAGGTGGTCGCCGCCGACGTTGTCGAAGAACACGTCCACCCCGTCGGGGGCGACGGCGGCGAGCTGCTCGCGGACGGGCGCGTCCTTGTAGTTGAACGCGGCGTCGTAGCCGTACTTCTCGGTCAGCAGCGCGACCTTCTCCGCCGACCCCGCGGAGCCGATGACCCGCTTCGCCCCCAGGAGCCGCGCGATCTGCCCGGCGGCGGTCCCGACGGCACCCGCCGCCCCGGAGACGAACACGGTGTCCGCCTCGCGCATCCCGGCGACGGCCGTCAGGCCCACGTACCCGGTCAGGCCGGTCATGCCGAGGATGCCCAGGCGCACCGACAGCGGGACGCCCGGCAGCTCCGGGACGACGCGGAACGCCGACCGGTCCGCCTGGGCGACGTCGCGCCAGCCGAGCTCGTGCTGCACGAGCGCCCCGACCGGCACGTCGTCGGCGGCGGACTCGACCACGTGCCCGATGGCGCCGCCGGTCATCGTCTCCCCGAGCGCGAACGGCGGGGTGTAGCTCTTCACATCGTTCATCCGGCCGCGCATGTACGGGTCGACCGAGAGGAAGGCGTTGCGCACGCGCACCTGCCCGGGCTCGAGGTCGCCGTACTCCACGGCGACCGTGCGGAAGTCGTCGTGGGTGGGCCACCCCTGCGGACGCGCGACAAGCTGGATCTGGGTGCTGGTGGTGCGGGACATGCATCTCCTCGTCCCGGGCGCGCCGGGACCGATCGTTTTTGTACTGATCGGTCCACTATATGCTGGGTCGATCGGTCCGCACACCGGAGGGGTCCCATGGGGCGCAACCAGACGTTCGACACCGCGGCGGCGGTCCGTGCCGCCAGGGCGGTGTTCTGGGCGCGCGGGTACGAGGCGACCGCCCTGCCCGACCTGGAGCGGGCGACCGGGCTCAGCCGGTCGAGCATCTACCACGCCTTCGCGTCCAAGCGAGGGCTGTTCGACGCCGCCGTCGACAGCTACCTGGACGAGGTCGTCCGGCCCCGCCTGCGCCCGCTCACGGAGGACGACGTCGCCCCCGACGCGCTGGACCACTACCTGACCGGCCTCCGAGACGCGCTGCTGCGCGGCGACACGCTGCCGGCGACCAGCGGGTGCCTGCTGGTCAACGCGGCCAACGCACCCATCGGGCAGGACGACGGCGTCGCCGCGGTCGTCGAGGCGTACGCCGCCGAGCTCCGCACCGCGATGGCCGCGGGGGTGCGCGCCCGCCTCCCACACCTCGCGGACGACGCGACGCAGACCCTGTCCGACGTCTGCACCGGCCTGGTCATCTCGGCGTTCGCCCTGGTCCGGGTCGACCGGGCGGAGGCGGCGCGCTCCCTGGACACCGCCCGTGCGGTGCTCGCGAGCGCCGTCGCCGCGACTGCGACTCCCCGGTGATGCCGCCCGCCGGGACGGACCCGGAGGGCGCCTGCTCGTCCCTCGTCAGGCCTGCATGTCCACGAACCGCGAGTAGTGCCCCTGGAACGCCACGGTGATGACGTCGGTCGGGCCGTTGCGGTGCTTGGCGACGATGAGGTCCGCCTCGCCCGCCCGGGGGGACTCCCGCTCGTAGGCGTCCTCGCGGTGCAGCAGGATCACCATGTCGGCGTCCTGCTCGATGGAGCCGGACTCACGCAGGTCGGACATCGCGGGCTTCTTGTCGGTGCGCTGCTCGGGACCACGGTTCAGCTGCGACAGCGCGATGACGGGGACCTCGAGCTCCTTGGCGAGCAGCTTGAGCGCACGCGAGAACTCGGAGACCTCCTGCTGCCGGGACTCGACGCGCTTGCCGGACGACATGAGCTGCAGGTAGTCGATGATCACGAGCTTGAGGTCGTGCTTCTGCTTGAGCCGCCGGCACTTGGCGCGGATCTCCATGAGCGACATGTTCGGCGAGTCGTCGATGAACAGCGGGGCCTCGGTGAGCTTGCCCTGGATCTGCGCGAGCTTCTGCCAGTCGTCGTCGCCCATGGAGCCGTTGCGCATCTTCTGCAGGGGCACGCGGGCCTCGGCGGACAGCAGACGCATGGTGATCTCGGAGCGGCTCATCTCGAGCGAGAACACGACGGACGCCTGCTGGTGCTTGATCGACGCGGCGCGCGCGAAGTCGAGCGCGAGCGTCGACTTGCCGATGGCGGGTCGGGCCGCGATGACGATCATCTGGCCCGGGTGCAGGCCGTTGGTCAGCCGGTCGAGGTCGGCGAAGCCGGTCGGGACGCCAACCATGCCCTCGCCGCGGTGGCCGGCGGACTCGATCTCGTCCAGGGTGCCGGCGACGACCTCGCCGAGCCGGTGGTAGTCCTCGGTGGTGCGCCGGTCGCTGACCGCGTACACCTCGGCCTGGGCGTTGTTGACGATCTCCTCGACGTCGCCGCCGTCGGTCGCGTAGCCGAGCTGCACGATGCGGGTGCCGGCCTCCACGAGGCGGCGCAGCACGGCGCGCTCCCGGACGATGCGGGCGTAGTAGCCCGCGTTCGCGGCGGTCGGGACCATCGAGATGAGGGTGTGCAGGTACGGCACGCCGCCGACGCGACCGATCTCGCCGCGCTTGGTCAGCTCGTCCGCGACGGTGACGGCGTCGGCGGGCTCGCCGCGGCCGTACAGGTCGAGGACGGCGTCGTAGATCGCCTCGTGCGCCGGCCGGTAGAAGTCGCTGCCGCGGATCTCCTCGACCACGTCGGCGATGGCGTCCTTGGAGATCATCATGCCGCCGAGGACGCTCTGCTCGGCGTCGAGGTCCTGCGGCGGGGTCCGGTCGAACGCCGCGCGGCCCTGGCCCGCGGGGGCCCCGTACTCGAGCTCCTCGATCGTCACGCTGCTGCCCGCCCCACCTTCGCTCGTCCCCCGGCGACCGCCGTCGAACATCCGTTCTAGCACCGCCCACCCACACGTCCGGGGAGGGCGGGCGACCGTGTTCGGTCCGCGCGCCGACGCGAGGTTAGGACCCCCGGGGACCGTCCGTCGAGCGAGACGTCCACAGGGGATGGGGACGAGGCTGTGGAAGGCTGTGGACGCGCACCGTGAGATGTCCACAGGTCGTGGACACAGGTGTGGATGAAGCCGGGCACGCCTGTGAGCAGGGCGTTCTCACCGGCGCAAACACCGTGAACCCATGTGGACGGAGAAGTTGTTGGCCGCCATTTCACGCCTCGGACAGGTGCCGTCCACCGTCGACCGCCAGATCCTCGGCCTCGCGGTGCCCGCGCTCGGCGCGCTGGTGGCCGAGCCGCTGTTCGTGCTGGTCGACTCGGCCATCGTCGGACGCCTGGGGACGACCGAGCTCGCCGGGCTGTCGCTCGCGTCGACGCTGCTGGTGACGATCGTCGGGCTGTGCGTGTTCCTGGCCTACGCCACCACCGCCGTCGTCGCGCGGCGCCTGGGTGCGGGTGACCGGACGGGCGCGCTCCAGGTCGGCGTCGACGGCCTGTGGCTCGCCGCCGGGCTCGGCGTGCTGCTGGCCGTCGTCGCGGTGGTCGTGGCCCCCTGGGCGGTGGGTGCGCTCGGCGCGACCGGGGACGTCGCCGACCAGGCGGTGCTGTACCTCCGGGCGTCCGCGCCGGGCCTGCCGGGGATGCTCGTCGTCCTGGCCGCCACGGGCGCGTTGCGCGGCCTCCAGGACACGAAGACCCCCCTGGTCGTCGCCGGCGTCGGCGCGGCGGTGAACGCGGTCCTCAACGTCGTGCTCGTCTACGGGCTGCACCTCGGCATCGCCGGCTCGGGCGCGGGCACCGCCGCGACGCAGGTCGCGATGGGCGTGGCGCTCACGGTGGTCGTCGTCCGGGGCGCCCGCGCGGCGGGGTCCTCGCTCCGGCCCGCACCGGGCGGCATCCTCGCCGGCGTCCGCACCGGGACCCCGCTGCTGCTCCGGACGCTGTCGCTGCGCGCGGCGATCCTGCTGACGGTCTGGGTGGCGACCAGCCTCGGGCCGGTCGCGCTCGCCGGCCACCAGGTGGTCAACGCGATCTGGGGCTTCGTCGCGTTCGCCCTCGACGCGCTGGCGATCGCCGCGCAGGCGCTCATCGGGCACGCGCTCGGCGCCGGGGACACCGTGCTGGTCCGCGCGCTGCTGCGCCGCACGCTGGCGTGGGGCGTGGGCGCCGGGGTGGTGCTCGGGGCGCTCACCGGCGGGCTCGGCTGGTGGCTGTCGGCGCTGTTCACCTCCGACCCGGACGTGCGGCACGCGGTGACGCTCAGCCTCGCCGTCGCGGCGGTGCTGATGCCGATGGCGGGCTGGGTGTTCGTCCTGGACGGCGTGCTGATCGGCGCCGGCGACGGCCGGTTCCTCGCCGCCGCGGGCATGGTGACGCTCGTGGCGTACGTGCCGTTCGCGCTGGCGGTGCGTGCCTGGGCGCCGGACGGCTGGGCCGGCCTGGCGTGGCTGTGGTCGGCGTTCGCGGGCGTCTTCATGCTCGCGCGGGCCGTCACCACCGGGCTGCGGGCACGGCGGGACACCTGGATGGTCACCGGCGCGTGACCGGCTACCGTCGTCCGCGACCGGCCCGCACTCCCGAGGAGACCGCACGATGACCGACCCCCGACCGAGCGTCCTGTTCGTCTGCGTGCACAACGCCGGCCGCTCGCAGATGGCCGCCGGCCTGCTGACCTCGCTGTCCGGCGGCGCCGTCGAGGTGCGCTCCGCCGGGTCGGCACCTGCGGACCGGGTCAACCCGGTGGCGATCGAGGCGATGGCCGAGCTCGGGATCGACCTCACGACGGCGCACCCCAAGGTGCTCACCCCCGAGGCGGTGCAGGCGTCCGACGTCGTCGTGACGATGGGCTGCGGGGACGCGTGCCCGTACTACCCGGGGACCCGGTACGAGGACTGGGTGCTCGAGGACCCGGCGGGGCAGGACCTCGCGATGGTGCGCGGCGTGCGGGACGAGATCCGTGGGCGCGTCGAGGGGCTGCTGGCGTCGCTGGGCGTCGCGCAGGCGGGACCGCTCGCGCGGGGCTGATCCCGCGCCTCCGGCCGGACGTCAGGCGCGCGGGGACGGGTCCGGGTCGCCCGTGTAGGCGTCGCCCGTCTCGGGGTCACCCGCGCGCTGGTCCCCACCCGCCGGCGCCGCCTCACCGTGCCCGGCACCGTGGTCGGCGTCGTCGTCCCACCGCGCCTGCATCGCCAGGATCAGGAACACGAACCCGACCGGCAGGAAGGCCAGCGCCCCGTACCGCAGGCTGTCGTTGAACAGCCCGGAGACGCCCAGGACCAGGAACACCAGCCCGATCGGCAGGTAGGCGACGCGGGTCCCGGCGTCGTCGCCCGCGGGCTCCATCTCGGACGCGGCTCCGGTACCGGGCGACACCGGGTCGATCGCCCCCGGGTCGGGCGGGGTCGGAGCAGCGGGCTGATCGGCCATCTCCCGACCGTAGGTCGCGCACCGGGCGCGCCGCCTCCGCCGCGCGACGGAGATCCCCGCGACCCCGGAC
>NZ_JAANNB010000004.1 GCF_011603975.1 Cellulomonas sp. IC4_254
GGCCCGGGCACCCGACCCGCCGCACGGCGGCCCGCGTCCCCAGGCCTGGTGCGCCCGGAAGGGTGATGGGGTTGGATGGTTGACGGCTGCCTGAGCAGCCACGGGACTGCCTAGGTCGGACGTCCCGGCTCGCGACGTCACACGCCGCAAGGCTGGAGGGACCCGGCGGAGGTGCTCGACCGGGTCCACGGCACATCCGTGGTTCTGCGAAACGGGGAGAGAGCATGACTACGACGACGTCGAGGTCCGAGACCTGGCGGGCCGGTTCCGGCCAGCCGGTGTCGGACGAGACGCTCCGACGGATCGACGCCTGGTGGCGGACGGCCAACTACCTGTCGGTCGGGCAGATCTACCTGCTGGCCAACCCGCTGCTGCGCGAGCCGCTGACCAAGGACCACGTGAAGCCGCGGCTGCTCGGTCACTGGGGCACGACGCCGGGTCTGAACTTCCTGTACGCGCACCTGAACCGCGTGATCGCGGAGCGCCAGCAGTCGACGCTCTACCTGACCGGCCCCGGCCACGGCGGTCCGGGCCTGGTCGCCAGCGCCTACCTGGACGGCACGTACTCCGAGGTCTACTCGGACATCACGCCGGACGAGGAGGGCGTGCGCCGCCTGTTCCGCCAGTTCTCGTTCCCGGGCGGCATCCCGAGCCACGTGGCCCCGGAGACCCCCGGGTCGATCCACGAGGGCGGGGAGCTGGGCTACGCCCTGTCGCACGCGTACGGCGCGGCGTTCGACAACCCGGACCTGCTGGTCGCGGCGGTCGTCGGCGACGGCGAGGCCGAGACCGGCCCGCTGGCGACGTCCTGGCACTCGAACAAGTTCATCGACCCGGCCAAGGACGGCGTCGTGCTGCCGATCCTGCACCTCAACGGGTACAAGATCGCGAACCCGACCGTCCTGGCGCGCATCCCGGAGGAGGAGCTGCTCGACCTGATGCGCGGGTACGGCCACAAGCCGCACCTGTTCGTCGGCGGCTTCGACGGCGAGGACCACGCGGCCGTGCACGCCCGGTTCGCCGAGCTGCTGGACGTCGTGCTGGACGAGATCGCCGAGATCAAGGCGCGCGCCGCCGCGGGCGACGAGTCCCGCCCGGCCTGGCCGATGATCGTCTTCAAGACCCCGAAGGGCTGGACCTGCCCGCCGGTCATCGACGACAAGCAGGTCGAGAACTCCTGGCGCTCGCACCAGGTCCCGCTGGCCAGCGCCCGCGACACCGACGAGCACCTGCAGGTGCTCGAGGGCTGGCTGCAGTCGTACCGCCCGGAGGAGCTGTTCGAGGCGGACGGCTCGGTCAAGGCCGACATCACGGCCCTGTCCCCCGGCGGCACGCTGCGGATGAGCGACAACCCGCACGCCAACGGCGGGCTGCTGCTCAAGGACCTGCGGCTCCCCGACTTCCGCGACTTCGCGGTCGAGGTGCCGGTGCCCGGCGGCTCGATCTCCGAGGCGACGCGCGAGCTCGGCAAGTACCTCACCGAGGTCATCCGCCGGAACCCGGACAACTTCCGGATCTTCGGCCCGGACGAGACGGCGTCCAACCGCCTGCAGGCCGTGTTCGACGTGACCAACAAGCAGTGGAACGCCGAGTACCTGCCGACGGACGTCGACGACCACCTCGCCCGGATGGGCCGCGTCGTCGAGATGCTGTCCGAGCACCAGTGCCAGGGCTGGCTCGAGGGCTACCTGCTGACGGGCCGGCACGGCCTGATCACCAGCTACGAGGCCTTCATCCACATCGTCGACTCGATGTTCAACCAGCACGCCAAGTGGCTGAAGGTCACGAACCACATCCCGTGGCGCCGGCCGATCGCGTCGCTGAACTACCTGCTGTCCAGCCACGTGTGGCGCCAGGACCACAACGGCTTCAGCCACCAGGACCCGGGCTTCATCGACCACGTGGTCAACAAGAAGGCCGAGATCGTCCGGGTGTACCTGCCGCCGGACGCGAACACCCTGCTGTCGACGTACGACCACTGCCTGCGCAGCCGGCAGTACGTCAACGTCGTGGTGTCCGGCAAGCAGCCCGCGCCGAACTTCCTGTCGATGGACGAGGCCGTGGCGCACTGCACCCGCGGCCTGGGCATCTGGGAGTGGGCGGGCACCGAGGTCGAGGGCGAGGACCCGGACGTGGTCCTCGGCTGCGCCGGCGACGTGCCGACCCTGGAGGTGCTGGCGGCGGCGCACATCCTGCGCGAGGAGCTGCCCGACCTCAAGGTCCGCGTGGTCAACGTCGTCGACCTCATGCGCCTGCAGGACGAGCGGGAGCACCCGCACGGCCTGTCGGACCGCGACTTCAACACGCTGTTCACGACCGACAAGCCGATCGTGTTCGCGTACCACGGCTACCCGTGGCTGATCCACCGCCTGACGTACCGCCGCAAGGGGCACAAGAACCTGCACGTGCGGGGGTACAAGGAGGAGGGCACGACCACCACGCCGTTCGACATGGTCATGCTCAACGACCTCGACCGGTACCACCTGGTGATCGACGTCATCGACCAGGTGCCGTCGCTCGGCTCGAAGTACGCGGGCCTGCGCCAGCGCATGGTCGACGCCCGGCTCCGGGCGCACGACTACACCCGGGCGCACGGGGAGGACCTCCCCGAGGTGCGCGACTGGGTGTGGCCGGACGCCGGCGAGACCGGCACCGAGGAGGGCGGCCCCCAGCAGTCCACCGCCACCCTCGCGACGGGCGGCGACAACGAGTAGTCCCGACGCGGCCGATGGCCCGCACCGCACCGGTGCGGGCCATCGGCCTTCTGGGACCTAGGTCACACGGGTCGACCACCAGGCGGCGTGGAGGGTGCCCGGGTGGCCCGCGTCACCCGGGCTCCGGTGCGATCCGGCGCCGGATGTCCGGCAGAATTCATCCCACCACCTGACGGCCGGCGACCCCGGCCCAGCCGACGAGGAAGAAGCCCACCCGTGGCCCGCAGCATCTACGTCACGTCCCCGGAGGGGGACACCGGCAAGTCGACCGTCGCCCTCGGTCTGGTCGACCTGCTGACCCGCACCGTGCAGAGGGTCGGCGTGTTCCGGCCGATCGCGCGCTCGACCGAGACCCGCGACTACGTGCTGGAGCTGCTGCTCGCCCACGACGGCGTCGACCTGTCCTACGAGGACTGCATCGGCACCACCTACGAGGCCGTGCACCACGACCCCGAGGCCGCGCTCGCCACCATCGTGCAGCGCTACCACGCGGTCGCCCGCGACTGCGACGTGGTCGTCGTCGTCGGCACGGACTACACCGACATCGCCGGCCCGGCCGAGCTCGGCTTCAACGCCCGGATCGCGGCCAACCTCGGCGCGCCGGTGCTGCTGTGCGTCAAGGGCCAGGGCCGCTCCCCCGAGGAGGTCCGCCAGGTCGCCGAGGTCGCCGCCGCCGAGCTCGAGGCCGGGCACGCGCAGGTCGTCGCGATCGTCGCCAACCGGTGCGACCCGGAGAACCTCGACGCGATCCGGTCCGAGCTGTCCACCCGCGCCACCGCGTGGGCGCTGCCCGAGGAGCCGTTCCTCGTCGCGCCGACCGTCCGCCAGCTCATGGAGTCGGTCGACGGCACCCTCGTCGGCGGCGACGCCGAGCTGCTGCCCCGCGAGGCCACCGACGTCCTGGTCGGCGCCATGTCCATCGAGCACCTGCTGGAGCGGCTGTCCGACGGCGTCGTCGTGATCGTCCCCGGCGACCGGTCGGACATCCTGCTCGGCCTGCTGATGGCGCACGCCGCCGACGGCTTCCCGTCGCTGTCCGGCATCATCCTCAACGGCGGCTTCGAGCCCCCGGCCACCGTGTCCCGCCTGGTCGACGGCCTGCACAGCCGGCTGCCGATCATCCGCACCGAGCTCGGCACGTTCGCCTCCGCGTCCGCCGCCGCCGGCACCCGCGGCCGGCTGTCCGCCGACTCGCAGCGCAAGGTCGACACCGCCCTCGCGCTGTTCGAGAAGCACACCGACGCCGAGGAGGCGCTGGCCGCCCTCGAGGTGCCGGCCCCCGAGGTCGTCACGCCGCTCATGTTCGAGTACGAGCTGCTCGACCGGGCCCGGTCCGACCGCAAGCACGTCGTGCTGCCCGAGGGCAACGACGACCGCATCCTGCGCGCCGCCTCCACCCTGCTGCAGCGCGAGGTCGCCGACCTGACGATCCTCGGCGACGAGGCGGCCATCCGGACCCGCGCCACCGAGCTCGGCCTGGACCTGTCGGCCGCGACGGTCATCGACCCGAAGGCCGGCCGGCTGCTCGAGCGGTTCGCCGCCGAGTATACCGAGCTGCGCAAGCACAAGGGCATGACCGTCGAGCGGGCCCGCGAGATCGTGTCCTCGGTGTCCTACTTCGGCACGATGATGGTGCAGCTCGGCCTGGCGGACGGCATGGTCTCCGGCGCCGCGCACACCACCGCGCACACCATCAAGCCGTCGTTCGAGATCATCAAGACCACCCCGGGCACCTCCGTGGTGTCCTCGGTGTTCCTCATGTGCCTCGAGGACCGCGTCCTGGTCTACGGCGACTGCGCCGTGAACCCGGACCCGACCGCCGAGCAGCTCGCGGACATCGCGATCTCCTCGGCGGAGACCGCCGCGCAGTTCGGCATCGAGCCGCGCATCGCGATGCTGTCCTACTCCACCGGGTCGTCCGGCTCGGGCGCCGACGTGGACAAGGTCCGCACCGCCACCGAGCTGGTGCGCGAGCGCCGTCCCGACCTGAGCGTCGAGGGCCCGATCCAGTACGACGCCGCCGTCGACGCCTCGGTCGCCCAGACCAAGATGCCCGACTCGGCCGTCGCCGGCCGCGCCACCGTCTTCGTCTTCCCGGACCTGAACACCGGCAACAACACCTACAAGGCCGTGCAGCGCTCCGCCGGCGCCGTGGCGGTCGGCCCGGTGCTCCAGGGCCTGCGCAAGCCCGTCAACGACCTGTCCCGGGGCGCCCTGGTGCAGGACATCGTCAACACCGTCGCCATCACGGCGATCCAGGCCCAGGCCATGGGCGCGACCCCGGAAGGCTCGAAGTGAACCACGTCCTCGTCATCAACTCCGGCTCCTCGTCCATCAAGTACCAGCTGGTCGACGCCACCTCCGGCGACGCGCTCGCCTCCGGCATCGTGGAGCGCATCGGCCTCGAGGTCGGCAAGGTCAAGCACGAGGGCCCGAACGGCACCACCGTGCTCGAGCAGCCCGTCCCGGACCACGAGACCGGCATGCGCCTCGTCCTCGGCCTGTTCGAGGAGCAGGGCCCGCAGCTCCGCGAGGAGGACCTCACCGCCGTCGGCCACCGCGTCGTCCAGGGCGGCGACGTCTTCGACGGCCCGGCCGTGATCGACGACGCGGTCCTCGCGCAGATCGACGAGCTGTCCCCGCTCGCCCCGCTGCACAACCCGGCGAACGTCGCGGGCATCGAGGCCGCGCGGCACGCCTTCCCGAACATCCCGCACGTCGCGATCTTCGACACCGCGTTCCACCGCACCATGCCGCCGGCCGCGTACACCTACGCGATCGACCAGGAGGTCGCGAAGGAGTTCAAGATCCGCCGGTACGGCGCCCACGGCACCTCGCACCTGTACGTGTCCCGCGCGACCGCCGAGTTCCTCGGCAAGCCGCTCGAGGAGCTCAACACCATCGTGCTGCACCTCGGCAACGGCGCCTCCGCGTCGGCCGTCCGCGGCGGCGCGTGCATCGACACCTCGATGGGTCTCACGCCGCTGGAGGGCCTGGTCATGGGTACCCGGTCCGGCGACATCGACCCGGCCGTGCTGTTCCACCTCGCGCGGGTCGGCGGCTACACGATCGACCAGCTCGACGAGCTGCTCAACCGCAGGTCGGGCATGCTCGGCCTGTCCGGCTACACCGACATGCGCGACGTGCACGACGCCGCGGCGCAGGGCGACGAGCGCGTGAAGACCGCCCTCGACGTCTACTACCACCGCATCAAGGGCTACGTCGGCAAGTACTACGCCGAGCTCGGTCGCGTCGACGTCATCACCTTCACCGCCGGCATCGGCGAGAACGACGACATCGTCCGGCTCAACGCCCTGGCGGGCCTCGAGCGCCTCGGCATCCAGGTCGACCCGGAGCGCAACGCCGGCCGCATCAAGGAGCCGACGGTCATCTCCCCCGACGGCGCCGAGGTCACCGTGCTGGTGATCCCGACGAACGAGGAGCTGGAGATCGCCCGGCAGTCCGTCGCCGCGATCGGCTGACGCCGACACCTCCCACGGGCCCCGCACCGGACCACCGGTGCGGGGCCCGTGGCGTTGGGTAGGTGGTGCGGGGCGGTGATGATCGCGGGGTGCTGCCGCTCGCCGCCCTCGTCACCGCCGCCGCCGTGCTCGGGCTCGCGGTCGGCTCCTTCCTCAACGTCGTCGTCTGGCGCGTGCCCCGCGACCAGTCCGTCGTGCCGGGGAGCGCGTGCCCCCGCTGCGGGCACCGGATCCGCGCCCGGGACAACGTCCCGCTGCTGTCCTGGGTGCTGCTCCGCGGCCGCTGCCGGGACTGCGGCGCCGCGATCAGCACCCGCTACCCGCTGGTCGAGGCCGTGACGGCCGCCCTGTTCGCGGGCGCCGCGGCGCTGCTCGGGCCGTCCTGGGCGCTGCCCGCCCTGCTGTACCTGGTCGCCGTCGCCGTGGCGCTGACGCTCATCGACCTCGACGTTCACCGGCTGCCCGACGCGATCGTGCTCCCCGCCTACCCCGTGGGCGCCGCGCTCCTGGTCCTCGCGTCGGCGAACCCCGGCGGCGAGCCCGCGTGGGGCGCCCTGGCGCGCGCGGCGGCGGGCGGGGCCGGGCTGCTCCTGCTCTACCTGGTCATCGCCCTCGCGTACCGCGGCGGGATGGGGCTGGGGGACGTCAAGCTCGCCGGGGTGCTCGGGATGTTCCTGGCCTGGTTCGGCTGGGACGCGCTCGCCGTCGGCGCCTTCGCGGCCTTCCTGCTCGGCGGCGTGCTCGCCCTCGCGCTGCTGGCCACCGGGCGCGCGCGCCGCGGCACGGGCATCCCGTTCGGGCCGTGGATGCTGGCCGGCGCGCTGCTCGGGATCGCCGCCGGCGGGCCGGTCGCGGACTGGTACCTGGGGCTGCTGACGTAGGTCGCCCGGATCCGCCCCGCAGCCACCCGTCCGGCTGCACGGAGTTCACCCGCGCGATACCTCCAGGTCCCCCGCCCCCCGACCGATACGACGCACGTGACGAGTGCCTGGACGACGCAGCAGGAGGCCCGAGCGTCCTACTGGCGCTCGGAGCTGGCGCGCGTCGACCGGCTGTGCGACGCGGCCCCCGCGCTGTGCGTGGCCGCCGTCCCCGCCCTCATCGCGGAGGCGCGCGCCGAGCGCGTCGTGCCCGTGGAGATCGAGCTCGAGTACAACAGCGGCTGGGCGCACCACCTCCTCGGCGAGGACGTCCCCGCGCTGGCCGCCATGGAGCGCGCGCTCCACCTCGCGACGACCCACGGGCTGCGCGCCTGGGAGGGCCGGCTGCTGCAAGGCCTCGCGGCCGTCTACAACGGGTTCGGCGACAACCTGTCGGCGCTCGAGCTGCTCGACCGGTCCCTGACGATCCGGCGCGAGCTGCACGACACCGGCGGCCTCGCCGCGGCGCTCAACAACCTCGCCGACACCTACATCTCGATGGGCCGGTTCCCGGACAAGGCCCGCGAGCTCCTCGACGAGGCCGCGCGCCTGTGGCCCGAGCTCGACCGGCCGGACGGCACCTGCGCGACGCTCACCGGCCTCGCCAAGCTCGACACGGACGAGAGCGAGGCGCTGGCGGGCACCGACCCCGTCCGCTCCCGGGCGCTCGCCGAGCGGGCGGTCCGCCAGGCCACCGAGGGCCTCGAGGCCGCGCGCGGGGTCCCGGACGCGGACGGCGGCTCGACGGGCAACCCCCGGATGGCCGCGGAGGCGCAGGTCCGGCTGGCCCGCGCGCAGATGGCGCTGGGCGACCTCGACGCCGCCGAGGCGGCCCTCGCGGACGCCGAGACGGCGCTCCCCCGCGTCGCCGCGCGCTACCTGACCATCCGGTACCACGCCGCGCACGGCCGGCTCCGCCGGCTCCGCGGCGACTACGCCGGCGCCCGCGCGACGCTCACGACCGGCCTGCTGCTCACCGAGCAGTCGCTGCGCCCGATGGAGCGCGCCGACGTCCTGCTCGAGCTCGTCCAGGTGCACGAGGACGCCGGCGACCTGCGCGCCGCGCTGCAGACCCACCGGGAGTACCACGAGGCCGTCATGGCCCAGCGCGACCAGGCCGCGGAGCGCCGCGGCATCGTCGTGAACGCCCAGCTCGACATCGAGCGCGTCCGGCAGGGCCGGGACCAGGCCCGCAAGCGCGCCGCCGAGCTCGCCGCGCTCAACGAGTCCCTTCGGCACGACGCGGCGCACGACGCGCTCACCGGGCTGCTCAACCGCCGCGGGCTCGACGCCATCGTCACCGCCCGGCTCGGCCACGAGGCCGACCTCGCCTACGTCGTCGCCGACCTCGACCTGTTCAAGTCGGTCAACGACCAGCACTCGCACCCCGTCGGCGACGAGGTGCTGCGCCGGGTCGCGCAGATCATGATCGGCGCCGTGCGCGTCGGGGACGTCGTCGCGCGCGTCGGCGGCGAGGAGTTCACCCTCGTCCTGCTGGACTCGCCCCAGGAGCAGGCGCAGGCTGTCTGCGAGCGGATCCGCACCACCATCGAGGGCTTCCCCTGGCACGAGCTGTCCCCGGACCTGCACGTCACGATGAGCTTCGGCGGCGCCATGGCCGAGCCCGACGAGCCCGCCGCCGGCCTCGTGGCGCGCGCCGACGCGGCGCTGTACCGGGCCAAGCGGCTCGGGCGGAACCGGGTCGTGTTCGACCGGGAGCTGCCCGAGCAGCCGACGGAGCCGGGCGCGACCGGGTCGGCCACGGGCGCGGCCGCCGCGCTGCACCACACGGCCTGACGGGCGCGCCGGGTCGCACGCACGGCGCGCCCGCCCCCGGCCGGGGACGGGCGCGCGCTCAGCCGCCTCGGATCACCTGCCCTGCAGCAGGGCCTCCAGGTCGCACCGCGACTCGGTGCACGGCTCCTTCTTGGCGGTCTGGAACTCGACCAGCCGCTTCGTCTTCACGGTGCCGACCGGGTGCCCGATCGCGCCCCGGGGGTTGTACCCCTGGCCCCAGGTCTCGTAGCCGAGGCCCGAGGACGTGGTGGAGTCGGCGACCTGCTTGGTCCAGCGGATGTGCCCCTGCCCGACCGAGAACGACACCACGCCGGTGTCGAGCAGCCCGGGGACCGTCTCGTAGGAGGCGCCGCCGCAGAAGGTCGCCTTCCCGGGCCACTTCGGGAAGCACTCGTACGAGTCGTCACCGTAGCCGTAGAGAGCGCCGTCCGAGGTGATCATCGCGGCGCCGGTGAAGGTGTACTGCAGCGCCACGACGCCCGACACGTTCGGGAGCACGCCGGGTGCCCGCGCCGCGCGCAGCGTCGCCGCCTTGCTGTCGTCCGGCAGCCGCCCGCCGACCCGGCCGGCGTTCGTGCCCCAGGTGAGGACCCGGCCGTCGGACAGCAGCGCGCCGCCGAGGTTGATGCCCGAGTCCAGCTGGACGATGTACGCGCCGGGGCTGTTCGTGCGGTTCCAGTCGTTGAGCACCGTCGAGCGCTGCGCGACGTGCTGCGTCCCGGTCGCGTCACCCGTGCCGCCCTCCGGCGTGCGGGGCCGCTCGTAGGTGCTGGCGCCGCCCCAGTAGTAGACGTCCCCGTTCTCCAGGAGGACCCAGAACGTCTTGTACCCGCCCTTGAGGTACACCGGGCGGTTGCCCGGGATGCTCGGGTCGGGCAGGCCCTCGACCTTCTGGGCGCCCACCGGGTTCTTCGAGCAGCCGTCGCCGACACCGGGGTTGCCGCCGTACTCCGCGCGGCCCCACCGGTAGACCGACCCGTCGCCGGTCAGCGCCGCTCCGGCCATCTCCGTGCTGCTGATCTGCTGCACCCCGCTGAGCAGCTCGCCGGAGCCGTTCCAGGCGCTGCCGACGCGCAGCCGCTCGGGCTGCACCGACATGCCGATGCAGCCCAGCCGGCCGTCCCGGTCCTGGACGCTGTCGGTCCCGTCGCGCGCCGCGGAGTACGCGCCCCAGCCCCACACGTGCCCGTCGTAGTCGAGGGCGTTGAAGTTGTAGATGCCCGCCGTCACGGCCCGGATGTTCCCCTCGGGCAGGCCCTCGACCTGGCGCGGCCACTCCCGGTCCCGCGGGCCGATGGTGTCGGCGGAGTAGACGCCGTCGATGCCGCGACCGGTGCGGCCCCAGACGTACACGTTGCTGTCGACGCCGCGCTGGATGGCGCTGTCGACGGTGCGGTTGTTCGCGCCGTTGTCCATCCGCACCTGCACCGGCGGGTCCAGGACGTCGTCCAGCGGACGCAGGACGTCCCCCTGCAAGGCCGAGGCCCCCTGCCCCTGACGACTCACGTCGGCCGCCGTCACCGGCCCGCTCGCGGTCGCCAGGAGCGCCCCCGTGCACAGCAGCGCGCCCACCAGGCGCACTCCCCCTCGTCGTCGTGCCATGTCACATCACCTTTCGTCGGTGTCGTCGGTGTCGTCGGTGTCGTCGGTGTCGTCGGTGTCGTCGGTGTCGTCGGTGTCGGGCGCGAGCACGTAGGTGTGCCCGCCGATGGAGAACCGCTCGCGGCCCTCCTCGTCTGCGGAGGTCCAGGTCAGGTAGCTGAGCAGGAACAGCCGCTGCTGCTCGCCCTGGAGCGCGCTGGCGTACTCCTGCGCCTGCTCGAAGGTGCCCTCGACGGTGAGCGAGATCGGCACCGCGTGCAGCCCCGCGGGCGGCGCGGGCAGGACCGGCGCCTCGGTGCCGTCGGGAGCCGGGGGGAGCTCGGGCGGATCGCCCAGCAGCTGCGCCGTGCCGACGGACACGCTGGTCACCGTCGCCCCGGTCGCCTCGGCCATGGCGGCCAGGCCCCGGGTGAGCTCGGGGAGCTCGACCTCCGTCGGGAACTGGGTGCGGAGGGCGGCGAGCTCGGCGCGGCGCTCGTCCAGCCGGTCGAACTCGGCCGCGAGCGCCGCCACCTGCACCCGGAGCAGGTCGTTGCGCTCCTCGGTGGCGTCCCGGTCGGCCCGCGCCTCGTCGACCGTGTCCAGCAGCGGCGAGTACAGCAGCAGCCAGGCCCCGGCGGCGAGCGCCAGGGCGAGCAGCACCGTGCCGCCGATCCAGACCGGGTTCTGCGCCTTCACGCGGCACCTCCCTCGTCGGGCAGATGCACGCCGGACAGGCCGTGCACGTTGACCTGGACGGTGGAGGTGACGGTGTAGGAGCTCACGCCGTCCAGGTCGGCGAGCCGCGCCGAGCTGAACCGTGCGTCCATCAGCCCGGGGATCGCCTCGAGCGCCTCCAGCCAGGCCGCGGTGTCCGGCAGCGTGTCCGAGGCCACCTCGAACGCGATGGCCGCGACCCCGTCGGTGCCCAGCGGGTCGGGGGCGACGGCCACGGTCCGCTCCGTGGGGTTGGACCCGCCCGCGGAGAACGAGGTGATCACGGCGCCCGGTGGTGCGACGGCCTCGATCTGGCGGATCAGGTCCACCCAGCGGACCTCGTAGCCCATCCCCAGCGTGCGCGCCTGGACGGCCCGGGTGAGGGCGTCCCGCACCTCGGCCGCCTCCGCGAACCGCTCCCGCTCGGCCTGCAGCCGGGAGGTCTCGTCCTGGGCGAGCCGGAGCTCGCCCTGCGCCTCGCGCTCCAGGCCGAGCAGCCAGGTGTGGCCGGCGGCGAGCAGGACCACGAGGGCGACGAGCCCTCCCACGAGCCGGCGCCGCAGCCGCCGCGCGTCCTGCGCCGCGTACACGGACGCGGGCAGCAGGTTCACGCCCTGGTGGTCGGGCGAGGCCGCGGCGACGGCCGGCGGGCTGCTCGCGCGGCTCACGCGGCCACCCCCTCGGCGAGCCCGACCGCGAGCGGCACGACGGCGCCGAGGTCGCCCGCGAGCCGGTCCCGGGAGACGCCCCGGGCGACCGTCAGCCCGCTGTCCAGGGTGCCGAACGCGGCGGGCAGGCCGAGCGTGGTGGCCAGGAACTGCCCGAGACCCGGGATCCGGGACCCTCGCCCGACCAGGAGCATCCGGTCCACCGGGCGCCCCGCGGACGTGGCGTAGTAGGCGAAGCTCGACCGGAGGGACTCGGCGAGACCCTGGGCGCGCCGGACCAGCACGCTCGCCGCCGGGGCGACGTCGGGCGGGACCGTGGCGGGGTCCACCACGCCGACGGTGCGCTTGATCTCCTCCGCCCGCTGCTCCGGGACGCCGAGCGCCTCCCGGACCGCCGAGGTCAGGTCGGCGGAGCCCGTGGGCAGGGTGCGGTACATCCGCAGCAGGCCGCGGTCCGCGACGACGACGTCGGTGATCGCCGCGCCGAGGTCGACGATCCCGACGACCTCCTCGCGCAGCGCGCCGTGGATCAGCGCACGCAGCAGCCCGAACGCGTTCAGGTCGACGCGCACCGTGCGCAGCCCGGCGGCGGCGACCGCGGCGGTGTTCGCCTCCACGGTCTCCTCCGGGACCGCGACGAGCATGCCCCGGACCTGCCCGTCCTCCCCCGCGTCCCCCACCGGGTGGAAGTCCAGCAGGCAGTCCTCCACGCGCACCGGCAGCAGGTCCTGCACCGGCCCGAACCGCAGGGACGCGCGGATCTGGTCGAGCGGGGCGGGCGGGACCGCGAGGTCCCGGACGAACACCCGCTGGTTGCCGACGCCGAGGACGACGTCCTTGCAGCCGAAGCGCTCGGACCGCCACAGCGTGCGCAGCGCCGAGGTCACCGCCGCCGGCCGGACCACCTCGCCGTCGCGCATCGCGGCGGCGTCGACCGGCTGCTCGCCGACGCGCAGCAGCCGCACTCGCGGCCCGGCGCCTCCGCCGGTGTGGATCTCCACCTCGGCGGCACGCACGCAGCGGCTGCCGAGGTCGAGCCCGACCACGCGGGTCTTGCTCATGCCATGTCCTCTCGTCGGTTCGGGGGGTCGAGCGGGTGACCGGTCACGGGGCGCGGACCGCCGCCTCGGTCGCGTGCTCCTCGGTCCAGATGACGGTCCAGGTCACGTCCCCGAACGCGGGGAAGTACGGCGGGCGCAGCCCGTGGTCCAGGCGGCTGTCGTACCGGTAGTCCTTGAGGTAGCCCCGGAGCGGCTCGGTCGCGGTGGGCAGGGTGCCGATGGCACCCCGGAACCGCTGGGCCATGGCGCCGAACACCCGGAGGTCGCCGAGTGCACCGGTGAGCTGGTTCGCCTGCAGCCGGATGCTGCCGTCGAGGGCCATCAGGGAGGCCTGGACGTTGAGGCCGGTCGCGGGCTCCACGACGCCGGTCGCGGGCAGCGCGTACCGGGTCGGCCACCCCGTCACCGGGGTCGCGACGGCGCCCGGCGACGGGCGCCACACCCACTCGCCCGCCACGTTCGTGCCCCGCATCAGGCGGAGGGCCGGCCGGATGTACTCGATCGACTGGCCCGCGACCACCCCGAGGGCGTGCCCGCCGTGCTCGCCGTCGGCGAGCAGCAGGTCCCCGGTGAGCACCACACCTCGGGCCGCCGCGAAGGTGGCGCTGCCCCGGACGACCCCCTCCAGGTACAGGTTCCCCAGCCCGGTGTGCTTCTGCGCCGACTGGAAGCTGACGTCGGAGCTGTAGGTGCTGGTGCCGTTGACCGGGGCCTGCCCGGTGTAGTCGCCCAGCGGGAGCTCGCGCCCGGCCGGGCCGCCGAGCTCACCGGCGTACAGCTCCCGACCGGCGGCCGTCGCGGCGTCCATCACGTAGACGAGCCCCTCGGCGGGGACGGCGACGGTCGCGCCCTCCGCGCTGCCCAGCCCGCCCGGGGTCGGGCCGGGCGTCCCGCAGCCCGCCCGGGCCAGGTCCGCGGTGGTGTCCTTGCTCCACACCGTCATCGTGCCGTCGGCGTGCGCGACGATCCGGGTCGCGCCGGCGTAGCGGCAGCCCGCCCGCTCCGCCTCCGCCGCCATGTCCGTGATCGGCGGCATGGCGAGCGGCGCCGGTACGGCGACCGGCGGCACCTCGAGGACCGCGTCCCGGTGCGTCGGGTGCAGGCACTCCACCCACGTGCTCGAGTCGGTCGGGTCGGCCAGCGTGCACCGCGGGTCCGCCGTCGAGACCTGACCCTTGAACACCGCCGGGCCACCCACGTCGTCCCAGGCGCGGATGGTGTCGTTGGAGTGCACGCGCCCCTCGACGACGTCGCCGTCCTGGAACATCGGGCTGCGGCACTCCAGGGTCTGCGGGAAGGCGATCGCCGAGCCCGGCGCGAGGTAGCCGTAGACCCGTGGGTGGGCGGCGAGGCCGACGTCGTCCCACGCGTAGGTCAGCTCGTCGGCCCCGTGCCCGAGCGCCCCGCAGGCCGCCGAGGTGGTCTGCTCGCCCGGGTAGGCGTCGTTCTCCGGGTACTGGGTCGGGTCCGTCAGCTCGTAGTCGGTGAAGTAGAGGTAGTCGGTCGCCGACGGGTGCGCGATCCGGGTCTGCACCGTGCGGTGCACGCCGTTCGCGCGGCCCACGGACTCGAGCAGCAGGTCGCGCTGCACGCTGTCGTACCGCAGGAGGCGGTAGTGGTAGGCCGGCTCCTCGCCGGTCGTCGCCGCGCCGGTCGCCACCGACACCCAGCCGCGCGGGGTGGTCCCGGACAGGTTCGTGCAGACGCGGCTGCCGTCGTCGAGCACCGGCAGCACCACGTCCGGGCCGGCCACCGCCGGGTTGGTGCAGTAGTTCTCCGGGTCGCCGCTCAGCGGGTCGGCGTGGTCCACGTAGTCGCCGTCCAGCCGGAGCCGCGTCAGGAAGTCCTGGATCCCGGACTGCGCGGCCGCCTCGGCCGCGGTGTCGTCCTGCTCGTAGCGGGAGGACCGGACGCTGTGCTGCAGGTAGGACAGCGAGGCGAGCAGGAGCGCCGAGACGAGCACCAGCGCGCCCAGGACGGCGACGATCGCAGCGCCGCGGTCCGTCGTCCCGCCGCACCGCCGGCGCAGGGTGCGCAGGGTCGGGAAGGTCGTCACAGCCGGCTCCAGGTGTCGAGGGAGATCCGCCGCAGCACCGTGGTCGGGCCGGCGGGCGCCGACGCGTCCCCCGACGCGACCACGACCGTCACCTCGACCGCGTCGATCGCCGCCGCCTCGGCCGGGGTCAGCGCGCGGTCGTCGCCGTCCGCCGGCAGGGCCGCGCCGCCGCGGGCGACGTAGCGGAACACGGGGGCCTGCACGTCCCGGGCGATCACCAGGTCCTCGTGCAGCGCTGGGCACGCCGTCGGCGGGCAGTCGTAGCTCCAGGCGGTCGTCGTCGACGTCGGGTCGGGGCGCTGGGTGATCCGCCGCAGCACGCCGTCGTCGCCCAGGCGCACGGTCACGCGCGTGGGACCGGTGGCCTCCCCGGTGTCGCTGCTCGGGTTGTCGATGTTCGAGTAGAAGACCAGCTCGGTCCCGCTCGCCTCGAGCACCGCAGCCTCGCCCGCCATCGCCTGGGAGAGCGTGCCGGGGGTCACCGCCTGGCCCAGGCTGCGTGACAACCACCGCATGGCGGACAGGGCCTGGTCGACCTGCCCCTGCCGGGCGAGGTTGTGCGCGTTCCCCTGGGTCAGCCCGATGGTGAGCGCGGCGACGAGGGCGAACACCACCGAGCCGATCATCATCACGACGACCAGCTCCGACAGGGTCATCCCGGTGTCGTCGCCCGTCCGGGCCCGGGTGGCGCGAGGGCGGCGCGCCGCCGGGGCCGGTCGGGCGGTCACGGGCCCGCCTCCGGCGTCGGGCCGGTGCTGCCGGCGGCCTCCAGGTGCAGGGTGGTCGTGCCGCCGGCGGAGAGCATGACGGTGGCGTACTCGGAGGTCGGGTCCACCTCCTCCGGCGGGGAGGGGTGCACCCCCCACCAGCCGGGCCACAGCGTCGCAGTGAACCGCGTCCCCTCCGGGCCGGCGACCTCGTCCGAGTCGGGCTCCAACGCCGTCAGCAGGCCGTCCGGGCGCTGCAGCGTGATCCGGCTGTCCGCGTCGCCGCCCGCCAGGTGCACCACCAGCGTGCCCGCGCGGGCGTAGACGAACGACGTCCGGGAGAGCTCGGACGACCGCACGCCGAACACGGCCTGGACCGGCTCGGGGTCGTTCGCCTGATCGAGGTGGACCGCCGCACCCGGCGACCTGAGGCTGACGTCGTACCGGGTGCCGACCTCGTCGGCCGGCACCGCCAGCACCGCGCAGCCCGACGAGTCGGTGGTCGCGGTGGCGACCACCGCGCCCGCGGCGGTGACCGCCCGGGCGACGACACCCGGAACGGGCGCGTGACGGTCGTCGCCGACCGCGACCGCGATCAGCCCGAGGTCGGCCCGGGGCGCGAGCGACTTGTGCGGGGCGAACAGCTGGCGCAGGACGTGCGGCCGGGCCGTGCCCATGCCCTCCCAGGTGACCGTGACCTCGACCTCGGTGGCGAGCTTGGTGGCGTAGGTGCTGCCGCCCTCGCAGGCGGAGGTGCTGCCCAGGACGCGCGCGCGGGCCGCCCGCTCGACCGTGTACCGCATGCCGTCGACCCGGTACCCATCCGGGTCACCGGGGTCGCGGCCCTCGGTGACCGGGTGCGCGTTCGTCACGACGCCCTCGGCCACCAGCGCCTGCGCGGCCACCGACGAGGCCGCGAGCCGCTCCCGGACGAGGTCGACCTCGCGCGCCGCGAGGTGCGCGGCCACCACGCGCGACCGGTTGGTCACCGTCGTGGACTGGCCCTGGAGGAGCGCGGCGGTGCAGACGGCGGCCATGACACCCAGGAGCACCGCGGCGACGACGACCTCGATCATCGTCATGCCGGCGTCGCGGCGCTCGGACCGGTCGACGGTGCGGTCTCCCGCCGCGAGGGTCGCTCGGACGTGACGGCGCACAGGTCGCGCTCCTCTCGGCTGGGGGTGCTGTGTCGGTGGCATGGGCGGGGCGACGATCAGGGCGCGGTGTCGTCGCACCGGCCGCCGGTGAGCCCGCCGCGCGGCGTGTACATCCAGTCGCCCACCCGGCCGTCCGGGTGGCTGACGCCCAGGCAGTAGTTGATGGCCCACGTGTCGTCCCGGCCCAGGGAGCCGTCGTGCGTCGAGATCGACTGGTACAGGTCCCAGGCGCCGTGCTCGTCCCCCTGCAGCGTGACCCCGTCGGAGACGGGGCCCAGGTCCAGCGGGAGGTCCGGGAGAGAGATCCCCGCCGTGCTCGCGCCGCCGTGGAGGTCCCCGAGCACGTAGCGCTGGCCGGTCGTGCCCGGGACCTCCTCCACCGTGAGCTGGAGCCAGTTGACGTGGTGGAACCGCGACCCCGACTGGAAGAAGGTGTCGAGCTCCATCGCCAGCCGCCGCAGGTCCGCCTTGGCGGCGGCGTCGTGCGCCGCGGCGCGGTGGTTGAGGAACAGCGGGACCGCGATCCCGGCCAGGATCGCGATGACCACGATGACGACGAGCAGCTCGACGAGGGTGAAGCCGTCGTCGCGGGACGACGCCGTGAGGGCCGAGGGGGTGGGCACGCTGCGGTTCTCCTAGGTCGGGTGGCCCCCGTGGCCCCCATCCCCCGGCCCGCACCCGTATCCGTCCCTCGATACGGTGGGCCAGCCGGGTGGGGCCGCACGCATCGCGGCCCCACCCGGGTCGGTCCCCCTGCGTCAGCTGCAGTCGCCCTCGCCGAGGCCGCCGTTGGCGGTGTACTGCCACTGGCCGATCTGGCCACCCTCGTGCTCGACGGCCACGCACCAGTTCTCACGGCCGATGTCGGTGAGCGTGCTGTCCGGGTCCGCCGCGAGCGTGGTGGTGGTGACCGCGACCCCGTCGGACACACCACCGAGGTTCTGCGTCTGTCGGTCGCCCGCCGGGCCCCACGCCAGCTCGTAGGCCTCGTTGGCTCCGGTGCCGGTGGTGGTGATGTTCACCGTCCCGAGGTCCGTGGCGTCCACGAACAGCGTCGCGACCTCCTTGCCGATCTTGGAGACGTCGGCCTTGGCCGCCGTGTCGGCCGCCTTGGCCCGCTGGTTGAGGAACAGCGGGATCGCGATCGCGGCCAGGATGCCGATGATGATGATGATGACGACGAGGAGCTCGACGAGGGAGAAGCCCTCGTCCTTGCGTTCCTTCGCCTCGGTGATGCGGCGCAGCATGGTGGTGCTCCTTGGTTCGGTGTTCTTCTTCAGGTGCCGGCTGTCAGTCCCCCGGGTGAGGGCCGCCTGCCGGTCGGCGGCCCACGTGTGGTGAGGCCCCTAGGCGCGCGTCACTGCACGGCGTCCGCGATCGAGAAGATGGGCATGTAGAGGGCGATGAGCATCCCGCCGACGATGACGCCGATCACGACGATGAGCAGCGGCTCCAGCACGCTGGTCAGCGAGGCGGTCGCGGTCTCGACCTCCTGGTCGTAGAACCCGGACACCTTGGCGAGCATCGTGTCCAGCGCGCCGGAGTCCTCGCCGACGGCCACCATCTGCCGGAGCATCGGCGGGAAGATGTCCTCGCCCTCGAGCGCCTCGCCCAGTGCGGTGCCGCCCTGGACGCCCTCGCGGACGCGGCCCACGGCGTCCTCGACGACGACGTTGCCGCTGGTGGCGCCCACCGTGGCGAGGGCGGGCACGACCGGGACACCCACCCGGGACATGGTCGCGAGGTTGCCGCTGAACCGGGACAGCGCGATCTTGCTCATGAGCGAGCCGAAGATCGGCACCTTGAGCTTGACCGGGTCGACCCGCCGCCGGACGGCCTCGTCGTTGCGGTGCTTGCGCCACCACCAGGTGCCGCCGACGATCGCGAGCACCAGCGGCCCGATCGCGACCTTCATGATGTCGGCGAGCCCGATGAGCATCTGGGTGGGCAGCGGGAGCTCCTGTCCGAGCCCCTCGAACTGCTCCTGGAAGATCGGGACGACGAAGAGCAGCATCGCCGCGACCGCGCCGACCGCGAGGCACACCACGACGACCGGGTAGGTCATCGCCCCGACGACGGCCCGTTTGAGCGCGATCTCCTTCTCCAGGGTCGTCGCGACGGCGAGCAGCACCTCGTCGAGGAACCCGCCGTCCTCCCCCGCCCGGACCATCGCCAGGGTGACCGGGCTGAACACCCGCGGGTGCTTGGCCAGCGCGAACGACAGCGCCTCGCCCTCGGAGACGTCCTGCTCCACGGCCTTGAGGACGTCGCCCAGCCCGCTGCCCTCGGTCTGCGACGACAGCACGGAGAGCGCGCGCGGCAGCGCCAGGCCGGCGTTCACCATCGTGGCGAGCTGCCGGACGGCGACCGCGACCTCCTTCGGCTTGGCACCCTTCCTGCCGAAGCTGATCTCCCGGTTCAGCCCGGAGGACTCGACCGGCTCGATCGTGGTCGCGTTGAGCCCGAGCTCCCGCAGCCGGGCGGCCACGGTGTCCTGGTCCGGCGCCTCGATCCGGCCGGAGACGGGCTTGCCGTTCTTCCCGAGGACCGTGTACTCGAAGGTCTGCATGCTCACGATGCGCTCACCCCGGCCCGTGCCCGGAGCGGAGCGCCGACTCGCCCTGGATCATGCGGGCGGTGCGGCCGCACATCTGCGCGTACTGGTCGACCTGGCGGGCCTTGGCCAGCCCCTCCTCGAACGAGATCTCACCGCGGCGCACGAGGTCCGCGAGGCTCTGGTCGAGGGTGTGCATGCCCTGGTCGGCGCCCGAGTGCAGGACCGAGTAGAGCTGGTGCAGCCGCCCGTCCCGGACGAGGGCGCGAACGGGCGGCGTCGCCACCAGCACCTCCGTCGCGACCGCCCGGCCGGGTCCGTCCTGCCGCTTGCACAGCGTCTGCGACACCACGCCCTGCAGGGCCGCGCCGAGCTGGGTGCGGATCTGGGTCTGCTGCTCGGCGGGGAACTCGTCGACGATCCGGTGGATGCTCGACGCCGCGTCCTGGGTGTGCAGGGTGCCGAACACGAGGTGCCCGGTCTCGGCCGCCCGCAGGGCGATGCCCATCGTCTCGGCGTCGCGCATCTCACCGATCACGATGATGTCCGGGTCCTGGCGGAGCGCGCGCACGAGCGCGGCGTAGAAGGAGTGGGTGCTGGTGCCGACCTCGCGCTGCGTGACGATGCAGCGCCGCGAGGTGTGCAGGAACTCGATCGGGTCCTCGATGAGGATGATGTGGTCGGCCCGGCTGCTGTTGGCGAGGTCGATGATCGACGCCAGCGTGGTCGACTTGCCGGATCCCGTCGGTCCGGTGACCAGGACCAGCCCGCGCGGCAGGCCGGCGAACTGCGCCACGCTCCCGGGCACGCCGAGCTCGTGCAGCGGCTTGATGACGGACGGGATGAGCCGGAACGCCGCGCCGAGGCCGTCGCGCTGGTGGTAGTAGTTCACGCGGAAGCCGGAGCCGGTGTCGAGGGTGTACGACAGGTCCAGCTCCATGTCCTGCGCGAACCGCTCGCGCTGGTGGTCCTTGAGGATCCGCGGGAGCGTGACGGCGAGCATCTCGTCCGTCAGGACGGGCCAGCCCGGGACGGGCGTCATGTGGCCGTCGATGCGGTACGCGGGCGGCAGGCCGGCGTGCAGGTGCACGTCGGACGCCCGCGCGGTCACCGCCTGCCGGAGCAGCTCGTCCAGGTCGAAGGGCTGCGCGCTCATGCCACCACCCGGAGGATCTCCTCGAGGGACGTGCGTCCCGCCGCCACCTTCTGCCAGCCGTCGTCGCGCAGCGTGACCATCCCCTGCTTGAGCGCGGTGCGGCCGATGTCGGTCGCCGGGGCGCCGGCCACGGCCTGCTGCTCGATCTCGTCGGTCACGGACATGACCTCGTGCAGCGCGAGGCGGCCGCGGTACCCGGTCCCCGAGCACGCCACGCAGCCGACGGGTCGCCGCAGCTCGGGCACGGGCTCGCCCTCCAGCCACGGGAACCGCGCGCCGAGGAGCTCCTGCGGGGTGGGCGCGTAGGGCTCCGCGCACCGCTCGCAGAGCTTGCGCGCGAGCCGCTGGGCGACCACGCAGTCCAGCGCGGAGCCCACGAGGTACGGCTCGATGCCCATCTCGATGAGCCGGGTGACCGCCGACGGGGCGTCGTTGGTGTGCAGGGTCGACAGCACGAGGTGGCCGGTCAGCGAGGCCTCGATCGCGATCTGCGCGGTCTCGTGGTCGCGGATCTCACCGAGCAGCACGACGTCGGGGTCCGAGCGCAGGATGGACCGGAGCGCGCTGGCGAACGTCAGGCCCGCCTTGGCGTTGACCTGGACCTGGTTGATGCCGGGCAGCCGGTACTCGACCGGGTCCTCGACGGTGATGACGTTGATCTCCGGCTTGGAGACCGCGTTCAGGGTCGCGTAGAGCGTGGTCGACTTGCCGGAGCCGGTCGGACCGGTGACCAGGAGCATGCCGTACGGCTTGGTGTACGCCGCACGGTAGGTCTCGAGGTTGTGGTCGAGGAACGACAGGTCCGTCAGGTCGAGCGAGGCCGTCGAGTTGTCCAGGATCCGCATGACGATCTTCTCGCCCCACACGGTCGGCAGCGTGGCGACGCGGAGGTCGACCTTCGTGCCCTCGTGCGTGACGGACATCCGGCCGTCCTGCGGCTTGCGCTTCTCCGCGATGTCGATGTCCGACATGATCTTGACGCGCGAGATGACGCCGGCCTGGATCTGCTTGGGCGAGCGCTGGGTCTCGTGCAGCACGCCGTCGATCCGGTAGCGCACGCGCAGGTCGTGCTCGGTCGGCTCGATGTGGATGTCCGACGCCCGGTCGGTGATCGCCTGGGTCACCAGCAGGTCGACGTACCGCACGACCGGGCTGTCCGCGGTCACGGAGTCGCCGACCTGCGAGAGGTCGACCTCCCCGTCGTCGTGGGCCGCCGCGCCGAGGGAGCGGCCGATGCCCGCGATCTCCGAGTCGGAGCGCAGGTGGCGGTTCATGGCGGAGGTCAGAGAGCTGGGCGTGGCGAGGACGGGCACGACCGGCACGCCCAGCAGCGCCTTGGCGTCGTCGAGCGCGACCACGTTGCCCGGGTCCGCGGTCGCGAGCAGCACGGCGTCGCCCCGGCGCCCGACGGGGAGGATCGCGTGCCGCCGGCACAGCTGCTCGGGCAGCAGCTGGACGACCCCGGGGTCGATCGGGTGCTCGTCCAGGTCGAGGAAGTCCAGCCCGGCCTGCTCCGCGAGCGCGGCGAGCAGCACGGGCTCGCTGACCGCCCGCTCGTCGAGGAGGGCCTGGACCAGCGACCGGCCGCTCTCCTCCCGCCGCGCGAGGGCGCGCTCGAGCGCGGGGCCGTCCACCAGGCCGCGGGCGACGAGGGCGTCGGCGAGCAGGCTCATGACGCGGCCTCGCTCGGCTCGACGGACCCGGCCGGCTCGGCGCCGTCGGTGTCGGTGCGCAGGGTGGCCACCAGGTCGGTCAGGCGCCACAGCGGACCGACGAGCGCGGCCGCGTCGACGGGGGCCGCCTGCGCGACGCACTGCTCGGCGAGCCGGCGCAGCGCGGCGATCCGTCCGTGCCCGCGCGCCAGGAGGTCGTCGATCGGCCCGACGTGCGGACCCAGCTGCTGGGTCACGCCGTACCGGGGCACCTGGAGCCGCCAGGTGCTGAGGAAGGTGCGGAACTGCTCCAGCCGGCCCCGGGTGGCCTCGACCTCGTCCCGGACGGCGGCGAGCTGTCGCGCGCTCCGCTCGCCTGAGGCCGTGAGGGCGTCGAGGTCCTCCTGCAGCGCCCGGCACAGCGGCACCACGTGCGCGAGGTCGTCGGCGGTCGTGCCGCCGGAGATGACCTCGTCGGCGAACGCGACGACCACGTCGCTGTGCTGGCGGGCGAGCGCGATCCGGAACCGCTGCTCCATCACGGTCAGGCGGACGGTCGCGAGCGCCTCGGCCAGGCCCGCCAGGCTGCCGGCCAGCTCGGCGGCCAGCCGGTCCATGGCCGCCGACGTCCGCGCGAGGACGGGCGCGGTCCCGGCGACGTGGCTCGACGCGCGCCCGGCGGCCGAGGTGGCCGCGCCGAGGTCGTCGGCCGTGATCCTGGCGCCCTCGGACGCGATCTGGAGGTCGTCCACGAGCTCCTTGAGCGCGTCCAGCCGCCCGAGCGCGTCGGCGAGACCGGCGCTCACGTCGAACGCGGCGGCGAGCACCTCGCCGACGGCGCCGGGCGCCTCCCGGCCCGCGGACGGGGCGGACGCGGCGACCCGGGAGACGACCTCCGCGGGCAGCGCGGTGAACATGAACTCCTCGTAGCTCGCGTACCCGGCCGTCCCCAGCCGTGCCGCGAGGTCCTCGGCCCCGGCGGCCGCCGCCCGGGCCGCCGACCCGCCCTCGGCGCGGCACGCGCGCTCGCGCGGCAGCGTCCCGGCGTACAGGCCGAAGGCGGCGTCCCGGAGCGGGGCGGCCATCGGCGCGCTGCGCACCGACAGGAACCCGTCCCCGAGCGGCGTCACCGTCGCGAAGACGTCGTAGGACGCGCCGTCCTTGGCCAGGTTGCGCACGTACGCGGCGAACGGACGACCCGCCAGCAGCGTGTCCCACATCAGCCGGAACGCGCCGCCCGGCATCTCGGGGTGCCGGATGACGTTGTGCGGCGCCCCGATCAGGTCCGTCCGGGCGAACCGGGACAGCCGCTCGAACACCGAGTTCGCCGCCGTGATGACGCCCTTGCGGTCCGTCACGGAGAAGAACAGCTCGTCCGGGGCCACGGTGCGCACGGCACCCGTCGCCGCGACGCGGTCAACCGGCACGCCGGATCCGATCCATCGCGTGCCGGACGAGCCGGACCAGCGTCTCCTTCGTGGCCTCCCGCGACCGGGCGTCGGTGTAGAGCACCGGCACCTCGGCGGGCACCGCGAGCGCCTCGCGGATCTCGTCCAGCTCGTGCCGGGCGACGCCGTCGAAGCAGTTCACGGCGACCACGAACGGCACGCCGCGCGACTCGAAGTAGCTGATGGCGGAGAAGCACTGGTCGAGGCGGTCGGTGTCGACCAGGACGACGGCCCCCACGGCCCCGCGGGCGAGGTCGTCCCACATGAACAGGAACCGGTCCTGGCCCGGGGTGCCGAACAGGTACAGCCACAGGGAGCCGGGCAGCGCGATGCGCCCGAAGTCCATCGCCACCGTCGTGGACACCTTGTGGGCGCTGCGGCTGCCGGCGTCGTCGACGCCGAGCGAGTGCTCGGTCATCGCGGCCTCGGTGGACAGGGGCTCGATCTCGGAGATCGAGCCGATGAAGGTGGTCTTGCCGACGGAGAACCCGCCGGCCACCACGACCTTGACGACGACCGGCGCGACGTCGACGGCGGCGTGGGTGCCGCCGTGCGCGCGCACGGCCGGGTCAGAGCTCGCCGATTCCATCGATCACACTCCCGAGGAGAGCCAACGTGCGGTCGCGGTCGTCGACGTGCGCGCCCCGCGAGCCGCCGGAGGGGCCGAACAGGCGGACCGCGCCGAGCGCGGCCAGGTCGGCCGAGACGACCTGGGCGGTCCCCAGCGGGACCCGCAGGGTCGCGGCGACCTCCGCCACGGTCAGGTAGCCGTCACCGAGCAGGTCGAGGATGCGGCGCCCCTCCCGGGACCCGGTCTCGGCGGCGTCCGGCACCGCCGCCAGCAGGGTGTCGAAGGCGAGGCCCTCGGCCGCCACCCGGCCGCGCGTGATGACGTAGGGGCGGAGCTCGGAGACGCCGCCGTCACCCGGTCGCACGGGTCGCTCCGTCCGTCGGCAGGCTCCGGCGCATCTCGGCGACGAGCTGGGGGGTCAGCGCCGACTCCGCGCCCTCGGCGAGCAGCGCCATCTCGTAGCCCACCGACCCCACGTCGGCCGTCACGTCGGCGGCGAAGGCGAGGATGGACCCGTCGGAGACGGTCATGAGGACCAGGAAGCCGGCGTCGTAGTCGATCACCGCCTGGTTGACCGACTGCCCGCCGATCATCCGGGCCGCGCCGCGTGCCAGGCCGGAGATGCCGGAGACCACCGCGGCGAGCTGGTCGCCCGTGGTGCGGTCCAGGCCGGACGAGACCGCCATGAGCAGGCCGTCGCTCGAGACGAGGATGCCCAGCCGCACGCCGGCGACGCCGCGGACGGTGCTGTCGAGCAGCCAGCCGAACGACGTCGGCGGCCGGGTTGGAGCGGACACGGGATCTCCCTCGGGTCGGGGGCTGGTGACGGGCGCAGTCGTGGGGCTCATCCGCGGCCCGTCCGGCCGCGGCCCGTGGCGGAGCGGAAGGCCGAGAACCTGCTGCGCACGGCGGTGGCGTCGCGGTCGGTCGGTCCGCGGTTCGCGGTGAGCGGTTCGGCCACCACGGTCGGCGTGCGCCGCTCGAGGGTGGCCGAGCCCGCGGGTTGCGCGGCCGTCGGCCGGTAGGAGGAGAGCCGCCCGAGCTCGGCCAGCACCTCGTCCCGCAGGCCGGGCTCGGCGTACGTCTCCGAGGCCGCCGGGGCGGGCACGAACCAGTCGTCGCCGGCCGCCGCGGGTGAGGGCACGGCGGGAGAGGCGAACCGCCCCGGCGCGGACGTGGGGTCCTCCGCGGGCGCCGGCGCGAAGCTCTCGACCGGCGCGAAGCCCTCGGCGGGCGCGAAACCCTCCGCAGGCGCGAAACCCTCCGCAGGCGCCACACCCTCCGCGGGCGCGAAACCCTCCGCGGGCGCGAAGCCCTCGACCGGTGCGGGGACGGGTAGGAGGCGCTCCGTCGGCGGGCCGGCGGGCTCGGGCAGGAATTCCCCACCGTCGTCGGTGGTCGACCCGACACCCGAGACCGGGCCGGCGGCATGCGCCGGACCGAAGCCCGGCGCCGGCGCGGCGTCCGTCCCGGTGCCGCCGTCGAGCGGCGGCCAGGCGGGCGCGGCGTCGCCGAACCGTCCCGGCAGCACGGCGGGCGCGGCGGGCGGCTCGGCCGGGGTCGCGACGGGCCAGGCCGGCGCGTCGCCGTGGCCCGCAGCGGGGTCGGGGCCGTCGAGGACGGCGCCCGGCGCGGCGCCTCGGGACCGCCGCGGCAGCGAGCCGGCGTCCGCGGCGGCCGACGGGGTGCTCTCGGCCTCGGGCACCGACGGCGCCAGGGGCAGCGGGATCGAGTCCGTCACGACGGGCGCGTCGGGTCGCGCCGACCCGGTGGACGCGGTGTCCGCCGCGGAGCTCGCGGCCAGCAGCCGGGCCGGGACCCGGACGACCGCGGTGGTGCCCGGCGCGCCCGGGACCAGGTCGACCTCGACGCCCAGCCGCTGCGCCAGGCGCCCGACGACCACGAGCCCGATCCGTCCACCCGGCGGGATCGCCGAGGAGGTGAGCCGGCGACGCGCCTCGTCGAGCGTCTCGGGGTCCATCCCGAGCCCCGTGTCGGTGATCGAGACGACGGCGTCCTGCTCGTCGAGGTCGACCCGCACGTCGACCGCCGAGCCGGGCTCCGAGAACCGGGTGGCGTTCTCCAGGAGCTCCGCCAGGAGGTGTGCGACCGGGACCACCGCCGACGCCTGCAGCATCGGGTCCGCCCCGGCCGCCACCGTCACCCGGTCGTAGGCCTCGATCTGCGCGCAGGCCGTGCGCGCCGTGTCGGAGAGCGACAGCGGCTCGCGCGCGCGGCGGCCGGTCACGCCGCGGGACAGGACGATCACGGACTCGGCGTTCCGCCGCAGCCGCACGGTGAGGTTGTCCAGCTGGAACAGCACCCCGAGCACCTCGGGGTCCTCCTCCCGGCGCTCCAGCTCGTCCAGCAGCTCCAGCTGGCGGCCGAGCAGGCCGACCTCGCGCATCGCGCCGATCTCGGCCAGCACCGGGGCCGCGCCGGCCCCGTCCCCGGGGGCGTCCGCGACCGGCGTGGGCGCGGTCGTCGGGGTCGGCTCGTCGACGGGGGCCGGCTCGTCCGCGACGCCCGCCTGCCCGCGGGTGCCGGCACCGGACCGCCCGGTCCCCGCCGCGGGGACCTCGGCGTCGCGCCGGTCCTCGACCCCGCGCAGCCGGCGTGCCAGCCGGGCCACCTGCGCGGCCAGGAGGAGCGCCAGGACGAGACCCAGGACGGCCACCGCCACCGCCACCACGGGCAGGTGCGGCGACGCCGCGAGGTCGTCGAGCATCTCGATCATGCGGGCCGTGACCCTCCTGGCAGCGCGTCGGTCGGCCGGTGCGACGCGGGCAGGCCGCTCAGCGGCCCGGCGTCTACTCCGGGTGGGCGCCCCGCGATACGGAGTGCCGACACCGGAATTCCTACCGATCCGGCACGCCACTCAGTCCGGCGCGCGGGCGTCACCGGGTGGTCAAACCCGGACAGAGCCGCGCCGGTGAGTGGTGGTCAGCCGCGCCACCCTGAGTGGAAGGGCACTGCCGCGTCCGGCCCGGTGCGGACCGCCGGGCCCTGCCGTGGGCAGCGCTCACCGCCGCCCCGCGCGTCAGCGCACCCGCGCCGCCCGGGTCAGCGCACCCGCGCCGCCCGCGCCGCGCGCAGCACCGCCGTCACCGTGCCGGTCCACCGCTCGGGGTCGCCGGCCAGCAGCCGCCCCGGCCCGACGGGCGGCAGGACGGTGCGGCCGCCGACGCGGACGCCGTGCACGCCGCGCTGGACCGCGACGGTCCGGGTCGCGGTGAGCGCGAGCAGGCCCTCGCGCCCGTGCCGGTGCCCCCAGCCCGACGCCCCGCGGCCGCCCTGCGGTGCCGCGACCGAGCCCCAGGACGCCTGGTAGCCGTCGTTGACGTTCACGCTGCCGGCCCGCAGCCGGGCCGCGAGCGCCGCGCCGCGCCGCGTGGACCGGGTCCACACCGAGGCGTTCAGCGCGTACGCCGAGTCGTTCATCGCGGCGACCGCCTCGTCGTCCGAGGCGACCGGGGACAGGGCGACGACCGGCCCGAACGTCTCCTCCCGGAACGCGCGGGCGTGCGGCCCGACGCCCTCGAGGACCGTCGGCTCGTAGACGTACGGGCCGAGGTCCGCGCGGTGCACCCCGCCCGCCAGCACGCGGGCGCCGCCGGACAGCGCGTCCTCGACGTGCTCGACGACGCGGGCCAGCTGCTCGGCAGAGGTGAGCGAGCCGACGTCGGACCGGTGGTCCAGGCCGGTGCCGACCCGGAGCGCCCGGGTCCGGCGCGCGAACGCCTCGGCGAAGGCGTCGTACACGTCCCGGTGCACGTAGAGCCGCTCGACGGACATGCAGAGCTGCCCGGTGCCGCCGAAGCAGGCGCGCACCGCGCCCTCCGCGGCCGCCTCGACGTCGACGTCCTCGGCGACGTACATCGCGTTCTTGCCGCCGAGCTCGAGCGTGCTCGGCACGAGCCGCTCCGCCGCCCGCGCGGCGACGACCCGCCCGGTCGCGGTCGACCCGGTGAAGACGACGTGGTCCACGTGGTCGACGACTGCGGAGCCGACGGTCGGGCCGTCGCCCAGCACGACCTGCACCAGCCCGCGGGGCATCCCGGCGTCCTCGAGCAGCTCGACCGCCCACAGCGCGGTCAGCGGCGTCTGCGGGTCCGGGCGGAGCAGCACGGCGTCGCCGGCCGCGAGCGCCGGGAGCACGTCGCCGAGCGTCAGGCTCAGCGGGTAGTTCCACGGCGCGACGACCCCGACGACGCCGAGGGGGTCGTGCCGGACCCGGACCGCGGTCAGGCCCGGCACCAGCCCCGGGCGCCGCTCCGGCGCGAGGTACCGGGGCGCGACGCGGCCGAGGTGCCGCGCCAGGAGGGCGATGTCGACGACCTCCTCGTAGGCGGCGCCCCGCGCCTTGCCGTTCTCGAGCTGGACGAGGTCGAGGACGTCGCTCTGCCGCTGCAGCAGCAGGTCGTGCACGCGCAGCAGCAGCCGCGCGCGGTCCCGGGCGGGCACCGCGGCCCACCGGCGCTGCGCCGCCCGCGCCGCGCGCGCCGCCCGGGCGACGTCCTCCGGGGTCGACTGCGGGAGGGTCGCCAGCGGCGCCCCGGTCCACGGGGCGTGGTGGGTGCGCGTCCCGGCGGCGGGCGAGCTCACGACCCGGTCCGCCAGGTCGCGCAGGTCGTCCGGCTCGAGGACGTACGTGGCGAGGGGGTCGGTCTCCGGGTCCAGGACGCCGTGCTCGGGCACCATGCGGCCAGGCTACGCGCCCGGCCCGGCCGGGGCCCGGCCCCGCGCCGCCCTCTCAGCCCTGGCCCGCCTGCTCCGCCGCCCACGCCGCGACCCGGCGCGCCGACTCCTCGGGCGACAGGTCCTCGACCCGGGTCATGACGGTCCACCGCACGCCGAACGGGTCGACGACCGAGCCGTACCGGTCGCCGGACACGAACGTCGACACCGGCTCGCGCAGGGTGGCGCCGGCGGCGACCGCCCGCTCGACGGTCGCGTCGACGTCCGGGACGTGCACGGCGAGCGAGTAGGTCGCGGCCCCGGGGTCGGGGGCGGTGATGCCGTAGGCGGGCATCGGGTCGCTCAGCGTGAACCGGCCGTCGCCGAGGTCGAGCGCCGCCTCGCCGACCAGGTCGCCCATCCGGACCACGTCGACGACCCGGGCGCGGAGCACCCGCTCGTAGAATCCGATGGCCTCGGCGGCCGGGTGGACGACGAGGTGCGGGGTCAGCGACGTGACGCCGTGCGGGACGCCGTCGGTGGTGTGCGCGCCGGTGGCGGGCGCGGTGCCGGGGGTCGGTGCGGGTGCGGTGCTGTCGGTCATGGTCCGAGCGTCGCCCGGTCGCGGCGACGGGTCTTGTACGAACGGGACACGGGAGGCGGCGCGTGGTCGAGTCGGCGGGGCACCTCAACCCGGGCGACCCCGAGGTGGCGTTCTCCCGGTTCGTCCTCGGCGCGGACCTGGACGACCTCGTGCGGCACGTCTGGGTCGCGCGGTGGGACGTCCCGCCCGGCGTGGTCCGGCAGCAGCGGGTGCTCACCTACCCCGCCGCGAACGCCGTCCTCCAGCCGGCGGGCGCGACCCTGCACGGCCCCTCCCGGGTGCTCACCACCCAGGACCTGACCGGCCGGTCCTGGGTCGTGGGCGTGCTGCTCCGGCCCGCCGCCGGCCGGCTGCTCACCGCGACGGAGCCGACCCGCCTGGTCGGGCGTGGGGAGCCGCTGCCGGGCGCGCCGCTCCGCGCGGTCGCCGCCGCGATGGCCCAGGCCCCGGACGCGGCGGACGCCGCGGTGGCCGCGCTGCTCCGCACGTGGCTCGCCCCGGTCGCCGCCCGGGTGGACGACGCGGGGCGGCTGGCGAACGCGGCGTGCCGGGTCGCCGAGGAGCGCGCCGACGTGCTGCGGGTCGCCGACCTGGCCGACCTGCTCGGGACGACGACGCGCACCCTGAGCCGGGTGGTGCGGCAGCACACCGGGCTGACGCCGAAGTGGCTCATCGAGTGCCGCCGGCTGCAGGCGGCGGCCACGGCGCTGTTCGCCGACCCCGCGACCGACCTCGCCGGTCTCGCCGCGGACCTCGGGTACACGGACCAGGCGCACTTCACGCGCCGGTACCGGGCCGTCGTGGGCGAGACGCCGGCCCGGACGCGGCGGCACGCGGCGGCACCGGTCTAGGACCGCCGCCGGGACGCACCCGCGCCGGGCGCGGCACCCGCCTCACACCCCGAGCGTCACCCGCGCCTCCGGGTCCAGCAGCCCCGCCACGGCTGCGCGCCCCGCGGCCGGGTCCGCCGCGGCCAGCGCGGCGTCCGCCATCGCCCGGCACGCCTCGAGGGTGTGCCGCCGCAGCGCGAACCGCACCGCGGGCAGCGCGGCCGGCGACATCGACAGGCTGGTGACCCCGAGCCCGGTCAGCACCAGGGCCATCAGCGGGTCGGACGCGGACTCGCCGCACACGCCCACCGGCCGGTCCTTCGCCGCCCCGGCCCGTGCGGTCGCGGCGACGAGCTCGAGGACGGCGGGCTGCCACGCGTCGAGCAGGTCCACGAGCTCGCCGCGCAGCCGGTCGGCGGCCATCGTGTACTGCGCGAGGTCGTTGGTGCCGAGCGAGACGAAGTCGACCTCGTCGAGCACCGCGGCGGCGCGGAGCGCGGCGGCGGGCACCTCGACCATGACCCCGGCGGTGCGCAGGCCGGCCGCGTGCACGGCCTCGGCGAACGCCCGGGACTCGGCCGGGGTGGCGATCATCGGGGCCATCACCCAGGGCTGGGTGCCGGTCTCCTCGCCCGCCCGGGCCAGCGCGGTGAGCTGGTCGGTCAGCAGCGCGGGCGCGGACCGGACCAGGCGGTAGCCGCGGACGCCGAGCGCGGGGTTCTCCTCGGCGTGCAGGTTCGCGAACGCGAGCGGCTTGTCGGCGCCCGCGTCGAGGGTCCGGACGACGACCTTGCGGTCCGGGCCGAGCGCGCGCAGCACCCGCGCGTACGCGGTGGCCTGCTCGTCGACGGTCGGCGCCTGCTGCCGGCCGAGGAACAGCACCTCGGTGCGGAACAGCCCGACGCCCTCGACGGCGGCGCCCACGAGCTTCTCGGCGTCCTCGGCGGTGCCGATGTTGGCGAGCAGCTGCACCCGGTGCCCGTCCGCGGTGCCGCCCGGGTCGGTGTCGGACTCCAGGGCGCGCTCGGCGGCGGCACGCGACTCCAGGGCGGTGCGGTCGTCGGCGGACGGCTCGACCAGGACGGTGCCCGCGGCGGCGTCGACGCCCACCACGACCCCGTCCGCGAGCGCCGAGGCGCCGGTGGTGCGCACGACGCACGGGATGCCGTTCTGCCCGGCGATGATCGCGGTGTGCCCGGTGGGACCGCCCTCCTCGGTGACGAGCGCCAGCACGCGCTCCAGGTCGAGGGCGGCGGTGTCGGCGGGCGCGAGGTCGGTCGCGACGACCACCGACGGCTCGCGGAGCTCGGGGACGCCCGGCGCGGGCAGCCCGGCGAGCCGGGAGACGACCCGGTCGCGCACGCTGCGCAGGTCGGTGACCCGCTCGGCCAGGTAGCCGCCGGCCTGCTCGAACATCGCGGCGAACGTGCCGACCACGGCGTCGATCGCCGCGACCGGCGGCTCGCCGCCCCGGACGCGGCCGAGCACCTGGTCCCGCAGCGCCGGGTCGTCGGCCATCATCGCCGTCGCGCCCAGCACCTCGGCCACCGTGCCGGTCGCGCGGCCGGCCTGGTCGCGCAGCCCGTCCCCCACGGCGGCGAACGCGGCGGTCACGGCGTCGGGCAGCTCGTCGGCCGGCACCGGGGCGCCGTCGCGGAGCACCGGGGCGTCGCCCGGGACGGCCGGCGCGGGCCGCACCCGCACCACCGGCCCCACGGCGACGCGCCGGCCGACGCCCACCCCCTGCAGCACGGTCCCGGCGGCGGGCGGTGCGGTCGTCTCGGTTCGCGTGTCGGTCATGGCCTGAGCGTCTCCCCGTCGAGATCGGTCTGGGAAGGGGCGGAGGTCCCGCCCCTGCGTCCCCGGGCCGCGACGGGCCCGGGGACCAGGATGCCGTCAGGCGACGGCGGGCTGGGCGGCGGCCGGCGTGGTCGCCGCGGCGGCGGCGTCCGCCTCCCGCTCGGCCTCGACCAGCGGGCTCGGTCGCAGGCCCTTGAGCACGACCACGACGCCCGCGGTGATCACCGTGCCGACCGCGACCGCCAGCAGGAACCCCAGCGGGTTCGAGATCAGCGGGAGCACCCAGATGCCGCCGTGCGGCGCCCGCAGGCCCGAGCCGACCGCCATCGTGATCGCCCCGGTGACGCTGGAGCCGACCATCGACGACACGATGACCCGCCAGGGGTCCGCCGCGGCGAACGGGATGGCGCCCTCCGAGATGAACGACAGGCCGAGCAGCCACGCGGCCTTGCCGTTCTCCCGCTCGGCGTGCGTGAACAGGCCCTTGCGGACGACGGTGGCCAGCGCCATCGCCAGCGGCGCGACCATGCCCGCGGCCATCACGGCCGCCATGATCCGGTACTGCACGGCGTCGCCGGTCAGCCCCTCGGTCGCCAGCCCGGTCACCGCGAAGGTGTAGGCGACCTTGTTGATCGGCCCGCCGAGGTCGAAGCCCATCATCGCGCCGAGCAGCGCGCCCATGAGCACGAGGTTGGAGCCGGACAGGCCGTTGAGCCAGTTCGTCAGCCCGTCCATGACGTTCGCGATCGGCCGGCCGATGACCACGAACATGAGGAAGCCGGTGATGAGCGAGGACAGCAGCGGCGTCACCACGACCGGCATCACGCCGCGCACGCCCTTGGGCACCCGCCACCGGCTGATCCACAGGGCGAGGAAGCCGCCGACGAACCCGGTGACCAGGCCGCCGAGGAAGCCCGCGCCGATCACCACGGAGATCGCGCCGCCGACGAAGCCGGGCACCAGGCCGGGCCGGTCGGCGATGGCGTACGCGATGAAGCCGGACAGCACCGCCACGAGGAACCCGAAGGCGGCCGCGCCGGTCTGGTACAGCAGCACCGCCCAGTCCTGCCCGGAGGTGATGCTGAACGACGTGATGAGGTCCTGCACGGGGACGGCGGTCACCGCGACCGGCCCCTCGTTCCCGGGCCAGGCCGCCTGGGCGATCATGAACCCGAGGGCGATGAGGATGCCGCCCGCGGCGACGAACGGGATCATGTACGACACGCCCGTCATCAGCCACTGCCGGATCCGGGTGCCGACGCCCGCGTTCGGGTCGACCTTGACGGCGGGTCGCGGGGCCCCGGCGGCCGTGGGGGTGGCGCCGGCCGCGGCGGCGTCGGCCGCGGGCACGCCCGCCTCGACCGCCGCGACGGCCTGGGCGAGCACGCCGTTCGGGTCGTGCACCGCCTTCTTGACGCCGACGTCCACGAAGGGCTTGCCGGCGAACCGGTCCTTGGCCTGGACCTCGAGGTCGGCGGCGTAGATCACGCCGTCCGCCGCCGCGATGATCGCGGGGTCGAGCGGCGTGGAGCCGGCCGCACCCTGCGTCTCGACGTGCACCTCGTGGCCGGCGGCCTTGCCTGCCTGCTCGAGCGCCTCGGCGGCCATGTACGTGTGGGCGATCCCCGTGGGGCACGAGGACACGGCGACGAACTTCATGACGGCACCACCTCTCGCTGGACGATCTCGGCCACGGTGGCCGCGTCGGGGGCGTCGAGCAGCGACTGCCGGAACGACTCGTGCACGAGCCGGCGGGCGAGCGCGGCCAGGATCTGCAGGTGGTCGGCGTCGCCGCCGGCGGGCGCGGCGATGAGGAACACCAGGCGGGCGGGCCCGTCCGGCGCGCCCCAGTCGACGGGCTCGCGCAGCTTGCCGACGGCGAGGCTCGGCACGGTCACGTGCTCGGAGCGGGCGTGCGGCAGGCCGACGCCGCCGGGCATCCCGGTGGCCATCTGCGCCTCGCGGGCCCGCACGTCGGCGTGGAACCCCTCGGCGTCGGTGACCCGGCCCGCCGCGGCGAGCAGGTCGATCAGCTGCCGGGTCGCGTCGTCGCGGTCGGCGGCGGCCAGGTCGACGCCGACGAGGTCGGCGGCGGTCAGGGGCAGGCTCATGTCAGAGCTCCTTCAGGGCGAGGGCGGGGTCGGGGTCGGCCACCAGGGCGACCTCGTCGGGTCGGACGTCGGACGGGCGCGGGACCGCGCTGCCCGGGAGCAGGACGGCGGCGCGGCCCCAGGCGACCGCGCGGCGCAGCCGGTCCGGGGGCGCACCGTCGGCCGCGAGGTAGCCGGCGAGGGTCGAGTCCCCCGCGCCGACCGTGGACACGGGCACCAGGCCGGGGCCGCCCGCCCACCAGGACCCGCCGTCGGCGACCAGCAGCGCGCCGTGCGCGCCCAGGCTGACCAGGACGGCGGCGGTGCCGAGCGCCTGCACGGCGCGGGCGGCGTCCAGGACGTCCCCCACCGTGCTCAGCTCGTGGCCGGCGAGCTCGGCGAGCTCCTCGTCGTTCGGCTTGACCAGCGCGAGGCCGCCGTGCCGGACGGCGGCGGCGAACGGCGCGCCCGAGGTGTCGAGCACGACCGGCACGCCGTGCCGGGCGCCGAGGTCGGCGACGGCGGTGAAGAAGTCCTCGCCCAGCCCGGCGGGCAGGCTGCCGGCGGCGACGACGGCGGTCGCGCCGGCCAGCTCGGACTCCACGGCGGCGAGCAGGGCGGCGACCTCGTCGGGGGTCAGCGCGGCGCCCGGGGCGTTGATCTTGGTGGTCGCGCCGCTCGACTCGGTCAGCGTGATGTTCGACCGGGTGTCCCCCGCGACCGGCACGGGCCGCGCGTCCACGCCCTGCGCCGCGAGCAGCGCGACGACCTGCGCGCCGTCGGGCCCGCCGGACGGCATGACGGCCCGGGACGCGACGCCGTGCGCCGCGAGCGCCCGGGACACGTTGATGCCCTTGCCGCCGGGGTGCAGGTGGGTGGCCGCGGCGCGGTTGACCTCGCCGACCGCCAGGCGCTCCAGGTGCAGGGCCCGGTCCAGGCTCGGGTTCGGGGTCAGCGTGACGACGCGGGGCGCCGGGGCGGCGGTCATGCGCGCACCACCCGCGGGCCGGCGGCCTCCACCTCGTCCGCGAGCTCGGCCAGCACCCCGGAGTCGGTGACCAGGGTGTCGACCTGCTCCAGCGGTGCGACGTGCGCGAAGTCCGCGCGGCCCAGCTTGGTGTGGTCGGCGAGCACCACCGTGCGGCGGGCCGCGGTCACGAGCGCGCGCTTCACGGCGGCCTCCGCGAGATCGGGGGTGGTCAGGCCGTGCTCGACGCTCAGGCCGTTGGTGCCGAGGAACGCCGTGTCGACGTGGATGTCCGCGAGCTCGCGCAGCGCCCAGGTGCCGACGGCCGCGAGCGTCCGGCCCCGGACCGTGCCGCCGACCAGGTGCAGCGTGATGCCGGGGCGGGTGGCGAGCACCGTGGCGACCGGCAGCGCGTGCGTGACGACGGTCAGCTCGCGGTCGGTCGGCAGCAGCTCGGCCAGCCGGACCGTCGTGGTGCCGGCGTCCAGGATGATCGCGCCGCCGGCCGGCAGCTCCTCGAGCGCGGCCTTGGCGATCCGGTCCTTCTCCCCCGACAGCAGGCCCTCGCGCTGCGCGAGCCCCGGCTCGAAGCCGAGCTGCTCGACCGGGATCGCGCCGCCGTGCACCCGGCGGACCAGGCCGTGCCGCTCCAGCACGGTCAGGTCGCGGCGCACCGTCTCGGGCGTCACGTCCAGGGTGGCCGCGAGCGAGGCGACGTCCACGCGCCCGTCCCGCCGCGCGGCCGCCAGGATCTGCTGCTGGCGCTCCGTTGCGTACACGTCGCCTCCGTCGGTTCCGGGTGGTCCTCGCAGGGTGGCCCGGGCGCCGAGGGAGGCCCGGCGCTGGGCTGCTGCGCGGTCCAGCATGCCGCAGACGGACACCAAAACGCAAGCAATCAAACCGACTCGGACTCAAACACGAACCAAACGGGCATCCGCCCACGTCCGGTTCGCCCCCGCGACGACCGAGGGCCGCGGCTCCCCCTCGGGGAGCCGCGGCCCTCGGCGCGCGCGGGTGCCGGCGTCAGCGCGGCTGGTACGGGGAGACCACGATCTCCACCCGCTGGAACTCCTTGAGGTCCGAGTACCCGGTGGTCGCCATCGCCCGGCGCAGGGCGCCGATGAGGTTGAGCGAGCCGTCGGCGGTGTGGCCCGGGCCGAACAGCACCTGCTCCAGCGTGCCGGCCTGGCCCACCTGCACCCGCTCGCCACGCGGCAGGTGCGGGTGGTGCGCCTCGGGGCCCCAGTGCCAGCCGCCGCCGGGCGCGTCGGTCGCGCGGGCGAGCGCGGCGCCGAGCATGACCGCGTCCGCGCCGCAGGCGATCGCCTTGACCAGGTCGCCGGAGCGGCCGACGCCGCCGTCGGCGATGACGTGCACGTACCGGCCGCCGGACTCGTCCAGGTAGTCCCGCCGGGCGGCCGCGACGTCCGCGACGGCGGTCGCCATCGGGGCGTGGATGCCCAGCGACACACGGGTGGTGTGCGCCGCGCCGCCGCCGAAGCCCACCAGCACACCGGCCGCGCCGGTCCGCATGAGGTGCAGGGCCGCGGTGTAGGTGGAGGCGCCGCCGACGATCACCGGCACGTCGAGCTCGTAGATGAACCGCTTGAGGTTGAGCGGCTCGGCGCGGCCGGACACGTGCTCGGCCGACACGGTGGTGCCGCGGATGACGAACAGGTCGACACCGGCGTCGACGACGTCCTTCCAGAACTCCTGGGTCCGCTGCGGCGACAGGGCACCGGCGACCGTCACGCCCGCGTCCCGCACCTCGCCGACGCGACGGCGGATCAGGTCGGGCTGGATCGGGGCGGAGTAGATCTCCTGCATCCGGGCGGTCGCCTCGGCGGCCGGCAGCTCGGCGATCTGCGCCAGCAGCGGCTCCGGGTCCTCGTACCGGGTCCACAGGCCCTCGAGGTCAAGGACGCCCAGCCCGCCCGCGCGGCCGAGCGCCACCGCGGTCGCCGGGCTCACCACGGAGTCCATCGGCGCCGCGAGCACCGGCAGGTCGAAGTGGTACGCGTCGATCTGCCAGCCGACGGACACCTCCTCGGGGTCCCGGGTGCGCCGGGACGGGACGACGGCGACGTCGTCGAAGGAGAATGCGCGCCGTCCCCGCTTGCCGCGGCCGATCTCGATCTCGTTGCTCACCGGGACAGGCTACCGGCGCGGACGCCCCCTCGCGGGCCCCGCCCCGCACGGCGGCGGGGCCCGGTGGGTGCCGCGGGTCAGCCCGCGACGGCGTCCACGACCGCGGCGCTGAACGCCGGCAGGTCGTCGGGGTTCCGGGATGTGATGAGGGTGGACCCGGCGGCCTGCGAGACGACGACCTCCTGGTCGACCCAGGTGGCGCCGGCGTTGCGCAGGTCGGTCGCCAGGCTCGGGTACGACGTGAGCGTCACGCCGTCCACGACGCCGGCCTCGATCAGCGTCCACGGCCCGTGGCAGATCGCGGCGACGGGCTTGCCCGCGCCGAGGACGGCCTTGACCAGCGCCTGCGCGCCCTCCTGGGTGCGCAGGGTGTCGGCGTTCACGGTGCCACCCGGGATGACGAGCGCGTCGACGTCGTCCGCGGACACCTGGTCCAGCGTGCGGTCGACGGGGTACTCGCCGCCCGGGTCGAGGTCGTTGTTCACGGTGCGGACGGTGCCGGCCTCGGCGGACACCAGGACGGGGGTGCCGCCCTCGTCGGCGACGGTCTTCCAGGGCGTGGTGAGCTCGGGCTCCTCGATGCCCTTCGCGCTGGTGAGGAACGCGACGGTACGGCCGGTCAGGCGGGCCATGACGACTCCTTCCGGTGGCGGTCCCCCGCGGTCGGCGGGGTCTGCCTCCACCCTCACCCGGACGGGCGCCGGTCGCATCCGGGCTGGGCCACACGCCGCGCGGGATCCCCGGGAGCGTCGGTGGCCGGTGCGATGCTGACGGCGCTGGGAGGAGGAGGGACGCATGACCTGGACCGACGGGCCGCTGCTGGGGTTCGACACCGAGACCACCGGCGTGGACACGGACCACGACCGCATCGTGACGGCCGCGCTCGTCCGGCGGGACCGTGACGGCACCCACGTGCGCACCTGGCTGGTCGACCCCGGCGTCGAGATCCCCGAGGGCGCGAGCGCGATCCACGGCATCAGCACCGAGCACGCCCGCGAGCACGGGGTCGAGCCGCGCGGCGCGCTGGAGGAGATCGCGACCGCCATCGCCGACGCCGTGCGCGAGGGCGTGCCGGTCGTGGCGTACAACGCGTCCTTCGACCTCTGCCTGCTCGAGTCCGAGCTGCGCCGGCACGACCTGCCGACCGTCGAGGACCGGCTCGGCGGCGAGCTGCGCCCGGTCATCGACCCGCTCGTGCTCGACCGCGCGGAGGACCGGTACCGGTCCGGCAAGCGCAAGCTCGTGGACCTGTGCGGCGTCTACCAGGTGGTCGACACCGGCAGCCTGCACACCGCCGACGTCGACGTGGTGGCGACGCTCGACGTGCTGGAGCGGATCGTCGGCCGGTTCCCGCACCTGGGCGACCTCGACCTCGTCTCGCTGCACGACTACCAGGTGACCGCGCACCGCGCGTGGGCGGAGGCGTTCAACGCCTGGCGCTCGGAGCGCGGGCGCACCGGGCCCGGGGCGGAGTCGACGTGGCCGAGCCGCGCGGCGTCGCGGGCCGCGGCCGCCGCCGGGGCGCCGGCGACGGGCACGCCCCTGGAGCCGCTGCCGGCGGCCGTTCCCGTGGCGCCGTCGCCCGCCCCGGCCGCGCCGGTGGGCGCGCCGGCGGCGGCCGCGCCCGCGCCGGTGGGTGGTCTGGCCGCGCGGGTCACGGGCCGGTTCGCCACGCAGCCGGCCCTGCCGGTCCCGGTCACGCCTGAGCCGGTCGCGATCCGGCACGACCCCGCCCGGGACCGCCGGTTCGCCGGCCGCCCGATCCAGGACACGCTCATCGCCTGACCTGCACCCTCGGCGCGATCCGCAACACCGCACATGAGGTCGGGATCACGCACGGGCGGGGGCACGCACACGATCTCCTCATCCCACCTGGTGCCCATATCTCATCCATGAGTTAACGTCGTCGCGTGACCCTGACCAACCCGACGACCGGAGCCGTCCCGACGGTGACCTCGTCCATCCCTGTCGTCACCCCCACCCTCCCCGAGCAGCTGGCCCACGTGGGCTCGCTCGTCCGGTCCGCGCGCCGCCACCGCGGCCTGACGCAGACCCAGCTCGCCGAGCTCCTCGGCACCAGCCAGTCCGCCGTGCACCGCATCGAGCAGGGCGCGCAGAACGTCAGCCTCGACATGCTGACCCGGATCGGCGCCGCGCTCGACTCCCCGATCGTCACGCTCGGCGGCCCGCAGCACACCCACCTGCGGGTGCGCGGCGGCCAGCGGCTGTCGGGCCGGCTCGACGTCAACACGTCGAAGAACGGCGCCGTCGCCCTGCTGTGCGCCTCGCTGCTCAACCGCGGCACCACCCGGCTGAAGAACGTCGCGCGGATCGTCGAGGTCGACCGGATCGTCGACGTGCTGCGGTCCGTCGGCGTGCGCGCCACCTGGTCGGCCGACGGCCGGGACCTCGAGATCGTCGTGCCGAAGGACCTCGACCTCGAGGCCATCGACGTCGACGCCGCCCGCCGGACCCGGTCGATCATCATGTTCTTCGGCCCGCTCCTGGGCCAGCAGGACGAGTTCCGGCTGCCGTACGCCGGCGGCTGCGACCTCGGCTCCCGCACCGTCGAGCCGCACATGATCGCGCTGCGCCCGTTCGGCCTGTCCGTGACCGCGAGCGGCGGCCGCTACCTGGCCCGCGTGACCGACCCCGGCACCGAGAACCTGTCGATCGTGCTCACCGAGCGCGGCGACACCGTCACGGAGAACGCGCTCATGGCAGCCGCCCGGCGGCCCGGCGTGACCACCATCCGCAACGCCAGCCCGAACTACATGGTCCAGGACCTGTGCTTCTACCTGGAGCTGCTGGGCGTGCGCGTCGAGGGCATCGGCACGACGACGCTCCGCGTGCACGGCAAGGCCGAGATCGACGCCGACGTGGAGTACGCGGTGTCGGAGGACCCGGTCGAGGCGATGAGCCTGCTGACCGCCGGCATCGTCACCGGCTCCGAGATCACGGTCGGCCGGGTGCCGATCGAGTTCATGGAGATCGAGCTCGCGACCCTGTCCGAGATGGGCCAGCGCTACACGCTGTCCGAGGAGTACACCGCGCACAACGGCCGCACCCGGCTGGTGGACATCACGGTGCACCCGAGCGACCTGCGGGCACCGCTGGACAAGATCCACCCGATGCCGTTCCCCGGCCTCAACATCGACAACCTGCCGTTCTTCGCGGTGATCGCCGCGTGCGCGACCGGGTCGACGCTCATCCACGACTGGGTCTACGAGGGCCGGGCCATCCACCTGACCGACCTCACCCGGCTCGGCGCGGACGTGCGGCTGCTCGACGCGCACCGGTTGCAGGTCTCCGGGCCGACCCGGTGGTCCGGGGCCGAGGTGTCCTGCCCGCCGGCGCTGCGCCCCGCCGTCGTCATCCTGCTGGCCATGCTGGCCGCGAAGGGCGAGAGCGTGCTGCGCAACGTCGACATCATCGCCCGCGGCTACGAGGGGCTGCAGGAGCGGCTCGTCGAGCTCGGCGCGCAGATCGAGACGTTCCGGGACTGACCCCGCCGGACGCGGAAGGGGCCGGGTGCGATCCGCACCCGGCCCCTTCCCGCGTCTCAGCGCACGACGAGTCAGCGCACCGTGTAGTTCGGCGACTCCGAGATCATCTGCACGTCGTGCGGGTGGCTCTCCTTGAGCCCCGCCGGCGTGATCCGGACGAACTTGCCGCGCTGCTGCAGCTGCGGGATCGTGCGCGCGCCGACGTAGAACATCGACTGGTGCAGGCCGCCGACCAGCTGGTGCGCCACCGCCGCGAGCGGGCCGCGGTACGGGACCTGGCCCTCGATGCCCTCGGTGATGATCTCGTCGTCGGTCAGGTCGCCCTGGAAGTACCGGTCCTTCGAGTACGACCGGCGGTCGCCGCGGCTCTGCATCGCGCCCAGGGACGCCATGCCGCGGTAGCGCTTGAACTGCTTGCCGTTGACGAACACCAGGTCGCCCGGCGACTCGTCGCAGCCCGCGATGAGGCCGCCGACCATGACGCTGTCCGCGCCGGCGACGAGGGCCTTGGCGATGTCGCCCGAGTACTGCAGGCCGCCGTCCGCGATGACCGGGACGCCCGCGGGCTTCGCGGCCAGCGAGGCCTCGTAGACCGCCGTGACCTGCGGGACGCCGACACCGGCGACCACGCGGGTGGTGCAGATCGAGCCCGGGCCGACGCCGACCTTGACCGCGTCCACGCCCGCGTCCACCAGCGCCTGCGCACCCTCGCGGGTGGCGATGTTGCCGCCGATGACCTGCACGTGCTTCGTGGCCGGGTCGGACTTGATCCGGCGGACCATGTCGAGCATCAGCCGGGCGTGGCCGTTCGCGGTGTCGACGACCAGCGCGTCCACGCCGGCCTCGACCAGCGCGGTGACGCGGTCCCAGGCGTCGCCGAAGAACCCGACGGCCGCGGCCACGACCAGGCGGCCGCTCGCGTCCTTCGTGGCCAGCGGGTACTGCTCGGACTTCACGAAGTCCTTGACGGTGATGAGGCCCTGCAGGCGGCCGTCCGCGTCGACCAGCGGCAGCTTCTCGACCTTGTGCTTGCCGAGCAGCGCCGCGGCGTCGTCGTTCGAGATGCCGACCGGGCCGGTGACCAGCGGCATCGACGTCATGGTGTCGCGCACCCGGCGGGTGGTGAACTCGGCCGGCGGCACGAACCGCAGGTCGCGGTTGGTGATGATGCCCAGCAGGCGGCGGTCGTCGTCCACGACCGGCAGGCCGGAGACGCGGTACTTGGCGCACAGCGCGTCGAGCTCGGCCAGCGTCGCGTCGGGGCCCACGGTCACGGGGTCGGACACCATGCCGGACTCGGAGCGCTTCACGAGGTCGACCTGGTGGGCCTGCGCCTCGATCGACAGGTTGCGGTGCAGCACGCCGATGCCGCCCTGGCGGGCCAGGGCGATCGCCATGCGCGACTCGGTGACGGTGTCCATCGCGGCGGACACGAGCGGGATCGACAGGGAGATCTCACGCGTGAGCCGGGTCGTGGTGTCGACCTCGCTCGGGATGACGTCCGTCTCGCCCGGGAGCAGCAGGACGTCGTCGTAGGTGAGACCGATGAAGCCGAACGGGTCGGCGGGAGCGGCGGATCCAGGGGTGCCCAGGTCGGTCATCCCCCGATGATACGGCCGTCCGTCGAGCGACCCGGCCGCCGCCCGGGGTGACCTGCGCGACGCCGGGGCCGCGCGGCCCGCGTCAGCGGATGAGGCCCTTGCGCAGCCCGATGGCCACGGCCTGCGCGCGGTCGGCGGCGCCGAGCTTGCGGAACAGCCGGCGGGCGTGGGTCTTGATGGTGTCCTCGGACAGGAACAGCTCCTGACCGATCTGCGCGTTCGACCGGCCGTTGCTCATGCCGACCAGGACCTCGACCTCGCGCTTGGTCAGCGAGACCTCGTCGCGGCCGGTGGCCTGCGCGGGCAGCTCCACGCGGGCGACGACCGGGGTCGGGGCGCTGGCGACGGCGCCGTGGCCGTGCGCGACGGCCAGGCCGTCGTGCGGCACCGCGCCCGGGGCGCCGGGGATGCCCGGGCTCGCGAGGATGTGCGCCGCCACCGCGGCGAGCTCCGCGCGGCCGACGTCGGGTGCCAGGTAGCCGCGGGCGCCGAGCGCGATCGCCCGGTCCAGCGCGATCTCGTCGCCGGGCACCGCCAGCATCACGACCGTCGACTGGGACGGGACCGCCCGCAGCCGCCGGATCGCCTCCACGGGGCCCGGGGTGGGCAGGTGCGCGTCGAGCAGCACGATGGTCGGCGGGACCCGCCGGGCCAGCGTGACCAGCTCGTCCACGGACGCCGCCGCGCGCACCGGGGCCAGCGCGGGCACACCGAGTGCCGTCAGGACGATGCGCTCCCGCACCGCCGTCGATCCGTGGCACACCACGACGCCCGCCATCGACCTCCGCCTTCCGCCTGTGCCAGGACCCTGGCGGATCCGGCTTCCTTCCTGTATCGGCCGGATCGGGGCCGACGTTAGCGTCCAGGAAGAACCCAGGTGTCAGGCGGAGACGGCCAGCACCTCGTGGACCAGGCCCGGGACCGTCCGCACGCGGTGCACCTGACGGCCGAGCGGGACGCCGTCGGCGGCCTCGTCCGGCACCATCACGAACACCGGCAGGTCGGCGTGCGCCTCCGTCACCGCGCCGACGAGTCCCAGGTCGGGGGCGGTCTGCTCGCTCAGCAGCACCACCGCCGACGGCGACGTCATGGCCGCGATCTCGAGCAGCCGGTGCCGGCCCGTGGGCCCCGCGACCACGCGCGCGTCGACCCCCGCGTCGGCCAGCGCGCCGGCGAGCACGTGCAGCGACAGCGGCCGAGGTTCACCCGGCGCGGCGAGCAGCAGGACGATCCGGCGGCGCGACGGGTGCCGCGGGACGCGCCCCGAGCGGTCCCGGAGCACCGCGAGCGCCGCGGCGGACACCAGCGCGTCCGGCTCGTCGCCCGGGCGGGCCAGGACGGTGCGCGACGCGATGCCCGCCCGGGCGGGCGCGACGAGGTCCGACCACCAGCGGACCAGGTCCCCGCCGGCAGGCAGCGCGAGCAGGCGGGTCACCTCGGCGGCGTCGGCGCGCAGGGCGGCGTCGGCGCTCACGTCGGGGGTGGCGGCGTCCGGGACGGCGCTGAGGTGGCGCACGGGCGCGGCGGGGTCGCCCGCGCGGGCGTGGTCGTCGTCCTGGTCGCCGGGGTCGGCGCGGCCGGGGTGGGCGCCGTCGGGCTCCGGCGGCGCCGCTGGCTCCGGGAGCGCCCCGGGCGCGCCGTCGCGGGCCAGCCGCGCGGCGTCGGCGGGCGGCACGCCGTCCAGCGTGAGCGAGCGCATGGACATGAGACGGGCCAGGTCGGCCGTGCTGTACCGGCGGTGCGCGCCCGCGGTGTGCTCGGACGGGCCGAGCCCGTAGCGGCGGTCCCAGGTGCGCAGCGTCGCCGGTGCGACGCCCAGGCGTGCGGCCACGGCGGCGACCGTGAGGATCGGCCCGTCAAGCTCGCCGGTGTCGGTCGCGCCGTCGCCGGAGCCGCGGCCGGTGCTACCGGTCGGCCCCTCGTCGTCGCTGTGCTGCATCTCGCCCGTCTCGTCCCTGCCGCCGGTCCCGCGGCCCGTCGTCGATTGTGCCGGGGATCTGGCGCGGTTTCCAGCGGCGGACGGGTGGACCGCGCCAGCATCGGGGCGGTCGTCGGGTGAACCGCGTCGCGAATCGCGCCAGGGCTGGTGAGCGGACTGAATCGGTTCGGGCTGAACCGATTCGCGACACGGTCTTGAACAACTGCTGGCGCGGTTGTACTGTCCTCATCAGTGCAGTTCAGCCGACGCACCAGGGACCTCGGTCCCAGGGAACGGTCGCCGGCCGGGCAGCCCCCCGCACGTCACCAGAACGGCGTCACCGCGCCGCGCAGGATGGAGGACCACCATGGCCGAGATCTCCCGCCTTCCGGGACCCGTGATGGAGCTCTGGGAGTGGCAGTACGAGGGCGCGTGCCGCGACGCCGACCAGGACCTGTTCTTCCACCCCGAGGGTGAGCGGGGCGCCGCGCGCCGCCGCCGCGCCGAGGCCGCCAAGGCCATCTGCGCCACCTGCCCGGTGATCAACGAGTGCCGCGAGCAGTCCCTCGCGGTCCGCGAGCCGTACGGCGTCTGGGGCGGCCTGTCCGAGGACGAGCGCACGGCCGTGCTGGCCGAGCGCGCCGGCCGCACCACCCACCAGGCGATCTGAGCCTCGGCGGCGCGAGCCGCCCGGTGGCCTGAGGGCCGCCACCTGAACGTGGCGACCGAGCGCGGTGCGACACCGCGCGGTCGCCGTCCACGAGCGACGGGGCCCCTCCGCATGCGGAGGGGCCCCGTCGTGCTGTCCGGGGTCCGGCCGCCCGCGCCGCGGCACAGGCCACGCCGGGCACGCCCGGCAGGCCCCGCGAGTGCACATCCGACGCGTCGACTGCACATCCCCTGGGTAGGCGCTCGACGCGTCGGATAGGCACTCGGCGCACAGACGGTCACCCGGCCGGGCGGCGGGTCGGTGCAGGGGCGCCGGCGCGGCGGGGCGGCGGTCCTGCCGACGTGCGTCTCGCGCGCCCCGGACGCGACGAGGGCCCCCTCCGTCCACGGAGAGGGCCCTCGTCAGGCGTCCGCCGGCCGCACGGGCCGGCGGGGGGCGTCACTTGGTGACGACCGCCAGGATGTCGCGCGCGGAGAGGATGAGGTACTCCTCGCCGTCGTACTTGACCTCGGTGCCGCCGTACTTGCTGTAGATGACCTTGTCACCGACCGTCACGTCGAGCGGGACGCGGTTGCCGTTGTCGTCGATGCGACCCGGACCCACGGCCAGGACCTCGCCCTCCTGGGGCTTCTCCTTGGCGCTGTCCGGGATGACGAGACCGGAGGCGGTCGTCTGCTCCGCCTCGAGCGTCTTGACGACGATGCGGTCCTCGAGCGGCTTGATGGAGACCGACACAGCGGACCTCCCCTTCGCGTGTGAGTGCTGCCTGATGTCCGTTGTCGCCCCGTCGGTCCTGCCGTCGTCGCGGGTGCCGGCCGAACTGCGGTGCGCTGGCACTCCCACGAGGAGAGTGCCGATCAGCACTCTAGGAACCCGTTAGCACTCGGTCAAGGCGAGTGCCAACGTCGGCGGGCTCCGCGTCACATCCGTCCGGCCCCGTCGCGGCGCCGGACGCCGGGCCGCGACGCCGTGCGAGGATCGCGGGATGGACGCGTCCGGCCTCGCCAAGCTGCTCAGCCCCGAGGGCTGGGCCCTGCTGTCCGCCCTGCCCCCGTACGACGAGCGGCACGCGATGGCCCTGTCGGAGCGGCTGCGCCGGGACGGCTTCGACGCGGACCTCGTGGCCGCCGCGCTCACCCAGTCCCGGCTGCGCGCGAAGGCGCACGACAAGCTCGGCGAGTTCGCCGACGGCATGCTGTTCACCCCCGCGGGGCTGGAGCAGGCGACCCGGCTGGTCGTGGCCGCCCAGCACGCGCGCCGGTACGCGGCCGCGGGCGTCACGCGGGTCGCCGACCTGACCTCCGGCCTCGGCGCGGACGCGATGGCGTTCGCCGGGGTCGGGCTGCGGGTGCTCGCGGTCGACGCCGACGAGACCACCGCCGCGCTGGCCACGATCAACCTGCGCGCGTTCCCCGAGGCCGAGGTCCGGCACGGCGACGGCCTCGCGGTCGACCTGGCCGCCGAGGGGGTCGACGGCGTGTACGCCGACCCCGCGCGCCGCACCACCGGCGGCAGCCGCGTGTTCGACCCGGCCGCCTACGCCCCGCCGCTCGACGACGTCCTCGCGCTCCGCGACCGCGTGCCCGCCCTCGGCCTCAAGCTCGGCCCGGGGGTGCCGCACAGCGCGCTGCCGGACGACGCCGAGGCGCAGTGGGTGTCGGTGGACGGCGACGTCGTGGAGCTCGGGCTGTGGTTCGGCCCGCTCGCGCCCGAGGGTCCCGGCCGGTCGGCGCTGCTGCTCGGCGCGGGCGGCGGGTCCGCCCTGCTGCGCGCGGCCGCCGAGCCGGTCCGCGCCGAGGTGGGGCCGGTCGGCGGCTACCTGTACGAGCCCGACGGTGCGGTGATCCGCGCCGGCCTGGTCGCGGACGTGGCCGCCGAGGTGCACGGACGGCTCGTGGACAGCACGATCGCCTACGTGACCTCCGACGCGCTGCACGCGACCCCGTTCGCCACGGCCTACCGCGTGCTCGACACCCTGCCGTTCGGGCTCAAGCGGCTGCGGGCCTACCTGCGCGAGCGCGACGTCGGGTCGCTGACGATCAAGAAGCGCGGCACCGCCGTCGTCCCGGAGCAGCTGCGCCGCCAGCTGGACCTGCGCGGCACGACCGCCGCGACGATCGTGCTCACCCGCGTCGCCGGCCAGCAGCAGGTGCTGCTCGTCGAGCCCGTCGGCGCCGCCGCATGACCACGCCGGCCCGGCTGCCGTTCGCGCGGTCCGAGCGGTCGACCGTCGGGATCGAGTGGGAGCTCGCGCTCGTCGACGCCGACTCCGGGGACCTGCGCCAGGTCGCCAGCACCGTGCTCGACGCCGTGCGACCCGCCGGCGCCGCCGAGCACCCCGCGATCAAGCAGGAGCTGCTGCTCAACACCGTCGAGGTCGTGTCCGGGGTGTGCCGCACCGTCGGCGAGGCCGGCGCCGACCTGCAGCGCGCGATCGACGAGGTCCGCACCGTCACCGACCCGCTGCGCGTCGAGCTGATGAGCGCGGGCACGCACCCGTTCGCCCGCTGGGCGCAGCAGAAGGTCACCGACAAGCAGCGGTACGCCACCCTGATCGACCGCACGCAGTGGTGGGGCCGGCAGATGCTGATCTACGGCGTGCACGTGCACGTCGGCATCGAGGACCGGGACAAGGTGCTGCCGATCTCCCGGGCGCTGCTCACGACCTTCGCGCACCTGCAGTCGCTGTCCGCGTCCAGCCCGTTCTGGGGCGGCAAGGACACCGGGTACGCGTCGAACCGGGCGCTGATGTTCCAGCAGCTGCCGACCGCCGGGCTGCCGTTCCAGTTCGAGCGCTGGGACCAGCTGGAGGCGTACGTCGGCGACATGCTGCACACCGGGGTCATCGACGCGTTCGACGAGGTCCGCTGGGACGTCCGGCCGTCGCCGCGGTTCGGCACGATCGAGGCCCGGATCTGCGACGGCTCCCCCAGCCTGCTGGAGGTGACCGCGCTCGCCGCGCTGACGCACTGCCTGGTCGAGCACTTCTCCACGCTGCTGGACCGCGGCGAGGAGCTGCCCACGATCCCGCCGTGGTTCGCGCAGGAGAACAAGTGGCGCTCGGCGCGCTACGGCATGGACGCCATCATCATCACGAACGCGGCGGGCGACGAGGAGCTGGTCACCGACGCCGTCGGGCGGCTGCTGGTCGACCTGGCGCCCGTCGCCGAGCGGCTCGGCTGCGCGGCCGAGCTCGACGCCGTGCGGGTCATCCTGCGCAAGGGCGCGTCGTACCAGCGGCAGCGGGCGGTGGCCCGGCGCAACGCGGGGGAGCTGGACGCGGTCGTGGCGTCGCTGGTCGCCGAGATGCGGGCGGGCCGGCCGCTCTGACGCGGCACCGGGCGCCGCCCGCGGGGCCGACGCCCTCGCCGGCCGGCGGACCCGAGCGCGTCAGACCGTGACGGTCTCCAGCGGCATCGTCGAGTCGACGCCGATCGCGAAGTCCGACGCGGGCAGCCCGCGGCGCACGACCGCAGCGCCCAGGGCGGCGATCATCGCGCCGTTGTCCGTGCAGTACTTGATCGGCGGGATCCGCAGGTCGATCCCGGCCGCCGCGCACCGCTCGGCCGCGAGGTCGCGCAGCTGCGAGTTCGCGGAGAACCCGCCGCCGACGACCAGGGTGTCGACGCCGTGCTTCTGGCAGGCCGCGATCGTCTTGGCGGTGAGCACGTCGGCGACCGAGGCCGCGAACGACGCCGACACGTCCGCCAGCGGGATCTCCTCGCCGGCGTCCTCGCGCGCCTCGACCCAGCGGGCCACGGCGGTCTTGAGGCCGGAGAAGGAGAAGTCGTACGCGTGCTTCGCCTGGTCCTTGGCGGCGGTGAGCCCGCGCGGGAACCGGATCGCCGTCGGGTCGCCCTGGCGCGCCAGCCGGTCGATGTGCGGGCCGCCGGGGTACGGCAGGCCGAGCAGGCGGCCGACCTTGTCGAACGCCTCTCCCGCCGCGTCGTCGAGCGTGGAGCCGAGCTCGTGCACGCCCGTGACGACGTCGTCGATCAGCAGCAGGCTGGAGTGGCCGCCGGACACGACGAGCGCCATGACCCGGTCCGGGAACAGCCCGTGCACCAGCTCGTCGACGGCCGCGTGGCCGATGACGTGGTTCACGCCGTACAGCGGCTTGCCGAGGCCGTAGGCCAGCGCCTTGGCCGCGGCGGTGCCGACGGTGAGCGAGCCGACCAGGCCGGGGCCTGCCGTGACGGCGACCGCGTCGACGTCCGCGAGCGTGACCCCTGCGGTGTCGAGCGCGCGCTCGATGGTCGGGATCATCGCCTCGAGGTGGGCGCGGGAGGCGATCTCCGGGATGATCCCGCCGAACCGGGCGTGCTCGTCCATGGAGGACGCGACGGCGTCGACCAGGAGCTCGCTGCGGTCGGCGTGGGCGCGGACCAGGGCGACCCCGGTCTCGTCGCAGGACGTCTCGATCCCCAGGACGAGGGGCGCTTCAGGCATGCCCCCGAGTCTAGGCCGCGCGCCGCGGTCCTCGGGCGCGCGGAGTGTGACACGGTTCACCCAGGCAACCGGGATGACCGGCGGGTGGTTGCGCATTCAACCGATCATGAGCATCGACACCGCACCGTCGTCCGCCGCCGACCTCCGCGTCCCCCAGGAGGTCGTGGACCTGGTGTTCCGGGACGCCCGCACGGTGAACACGTTCACCGACGGCGAGGTCACGGACGAGCAGGTCCGCGCCGTCTGGGACGTCGTCCGCTGGGGCCCGACCGCGATGAACTCCCTGCCGCTGCGCCTGCTGCTCGTCCGCTCGGGCGAGGGCCGCGAGCGCCTCGTCGACCACATGAACGAGGGCAACAAGGCCAAGACCCGGCGCGCGCCGCTGAGCATCGTCGTCGCCGCCGACGTGGACTTCCACGAGCACCTGCCCCGCCTGGCCCCGCACATGGCCGGCGCGCGCGAGAACTTCGCGGGCGTCGAGGACGTCCGCGCCCGGATGTCCCGCGACAACGCCTTCCTGCAGGCGGGCTACCTGATCGTCGGCCTGCGCGCCGCCGGGCTGCACGTCGGGCCGATGACCGGCTTCGACGCCCCCGGGCTGGACGCCGACCTGCTGGCCGGCTCGGGCTGGCGCTCGATCATGGTGCTGAACGTCGGCAGCGCGCCGGAGGACGTCGAGGGCTTCGCCATGCCGGCCTCGCACCCGCGCCAGGGCCGCCTCGACTTCGAGGACGTCGCGCGCTCCCTCTGACACCCGCGCCCCGCGCGCACGAGGGCCCCGCACCGGAGCACACCGGTGCGGGGCCCTCGTCGCGTCCGGCCGGTCAGGCGCGGCGGCGCATGGTCCAGGCGTCGACGTTCTCCGGCTGGTAGTAGCCCTTGCGCCGGCCGAACCGCTCGAAGCCCGCGCCCTCGTACAGCCGCAGCGCCGGCTCGTTGTCGACCCGCACCTCCAGCAGCACGTCGCCGGCGCCGAGCTCGCGCGCGTGCGCGAGCAGCGCGTCCAGCAGCATCCGGCCGACCCCGCGCCCCTGCACGTCGGGGCGGGTGCCGACGGTCATCACCTGGCCGTCGTACCCGTCGAACCACAGGCCCGCGTAACCGACCAGCTCGCCCGAGGCCCGGTCCTGCGCGCCGACGTACCACCGGCCCGGGCCCGTGATCTCCTCGGCCAGGGACGTCCGGGACCAGGCGCCGGCGCCGAACAGCGCCTCCTCCAGGTCCTCGAGCACGTCGAGGTCCGCGGCGACCAGCGGCCGGAGCACGACGTCGGCGGCCCGTCTCCCGGCGACCTCCGGGGCGGCGGCCTCCGGGGCGGCGGCCCCCGGGGCCGTCCCGTGCGGCGCGTCGTCCGCGGGCGAGGTCATGCGCGCGCCCGCTTCGCGGCGACCGGCGGCACGGCGTCCGGGCGGCGCAGGTAGAGCGGCTCGGTGGGCAGCACGAGGCCCTCCCCGCCGACCGCGAGCCGCGCCAGCGCGACCCGCGCGAGGTCGGCGGCGTCGACGGCGTCCGGGGTGCCGGGGGTGGGCGGCAGCAGGTCCGGGTACAGCGCGGTGCCCGGGCCGACCAGCAGCAGCCCGGCCAGGTCCTGCTCGGCGACGGCGGCCGGGGTCGCGACGGACGGGCCCTCGACGGCCTCGACCGACGGCGCGGTGCCGGCGCCCACGACCGCGCGGTACCGGGCCCAGTAGACCTCCTTGCGGCGCGCGTCGGTCAGCACGAGCACGTCCCGCCCGTCGGGGTCCGGGCCCGCGCCGGACGCGGCGGCCGTGACGGTGGCGAGGGCCAGCGCGTCGAGCGACGACACCCCGTGCACCGGGACGCCGAGCGCCAGGCCGAGCGTCCGGGCGGTGACCAGGCCGACCCGCAGGCCGGTGAACGGCGCCGGCCCGGTGCCGGCCACGACGGCGGTCAGGTCGGTGCGCGCGACGCCCGCCTCGGCCAGCACCGCGTCGAGCAGCGGGGTCAGGGTCTCCGCGTGCCGGCGGGACTCGCCGGTCGACCGGGTGGCGAGGGTGCGGCCGGCGTCGTCGACGACGGCGGCGGACGCGGCGGCGGAGGTGTCGAGCGCGAGGACGGGCACCGGTGGGTTCCTTCGGGTCGGGGGCCGGGGGTCGG
>NZ_JAANNB010000050.1 GCF_011603975.1 Cellulomonas sp. IC4_254
AAGGGGGCGGCGGCGCGGGCCGCGCGCCAGCCGCCGAGGTGGGTCACGTCGGTGGCGTCCGGCGCGGCGCCGGGCTGGCCGACGAAGCCGACGACCTCGCGGCCGTCGTCCGTGCGCACGCGGCCGAGGCCGAGCGGCGCCGGGATCGACAGCAGCAGCCGGCCGAGGGCGTCGGGGGTGAGGAGGTACTCCTCGCCCTCCAGAGGAGCCCCGGTCCCGGGGGCCACGGCGTGCACGAGCGGCTTGGCGGGGGTGGTCGCCAGCGCGAGCATCCGGTAGTCGGGGGCGGTGCGGACCGGCCCGACCCAGCGGGCGCCGAGCGCCAGCAGCTCGGGGTGCAGCGGCTGCCCGCGGAGGTGCGCGCCGAACACGACGACCGGGACCCCGCCCGGGGCGAGCGGCGCGGGGGCCGGGGCGTCGGCGGCGGGCAGCGCGCGCCACGCGGCGTCGTCGGCGCGTCCGTCCCGCTCCAGCAGCGCCGCCAGGTCGAGCGCGACCTGGTCGTCGAACGCCCGGGTGAGGACGGTGACGCCCGCCTCGCCCGCGCCGGTCGGGCCGAGCGGCATCGCCACGCCGGCCAGGTCGAACAGGTTGACGAAGTTGGTGAACACCCCGAGCCGCGCGTTGGTGGTCAGCGGCGCGGCCGCCACCTCGGCGAGCGTCGGGTGCTCCGGCGCGGTCGGCACCAGCAGGGCGTCGCAGCCGTCGAGCGCCGCCAGCGCGGTCGTCCGCAGCGCGGCCACCTCGTCCCGGGCGGCCTGGTACTCGGCCGCGGTGACCCGGCCCGCGTCGGCGGCGATCCGGGCGACGGACGGGTCGGCGCCCTCCGGGTGCTCCGCGAGGTAGGCGCCGAACGCGGCGTACCGCTCGGCGACGAGGCCGCCGCCGTACAGCAGCCGGGCGGCGGCGAGGAACGGCGTCAGGTCGACGACCCGGGTCGCCGCGCCCGCCTCGACCAGCCGGGCGACCGCGGCGTCGAACGCCGCCCGCACGCCCGGGGCCACCTCGGCGAGGTCGGCGTCCCGCGGCACCGCGACCACGGGGGCCACGGGCGCGGCGAGCCGGACGTCCGCCGGCCAGGTGCGCGACGACGGATCGAGCGCGCTCGGCGCCGCCATCACCGCCATCGCCCGGCGCGCCAGGTCGAGGTCGCGGGCCAGCACGGTCACGCAGTCGTAGGAGGCGCACGCCGGCACGACGCCGTCCTTCGGCACCAGCCCGAGCGTCGGCTTGATCCCGACGACCCGGTTGAACGCGGCGGGCACCCTGCCGGAGCCGGCGGTGTCGGTGCCGAGGGCGAGGTCGGCGATCCCGAGGGCGACGGCGACCGCCGAGCCCGAGGACGAGCCGCCCGACACCCGGTCGGGAGCGACCGCGCTGGCCACGGCGCCGTACGGGCTGCGGCTGCCGGTGAGGCCGGTGGCGAACTGGTCGAGGTTCGTCTTGCCCAGGACGACCGCGCCGGCGGCGCGCAGCAGGTCGACGACGGTGGCGGACCGCGCCGCGACCACCTGGTGCGCGGGGTGCGCGGCGGTGGTCGGCAGGCCGGCGACGTCGATGTTGTCCTTGACGGCGAGCACCAGCCCGGCCAGTGGCAGCGCCTCCCCCTCGGCGACCCGGGCGTCGACGGCGCGCGCCTCGGCCTCGACGTCGGCGCGGTCCCGGACCAGCGTCCACACGTCCGGGCGACCCGCGGCGGCGAGGTCGGCGAAGGCGCGGCCGACGCGGTCGAGGGCGGTGCCGCCCGTCGGCGCGGCGTCGGGGGCGGTGGTGGTCGTGGCGGTCATCGCTGCTCCTCGCGGGCCATCAGGCGGGTCATCTCCAGCGCGGCGGCGGCGCGCTCCATCACGACCTCCCGCGAGGCGCCGACGTGGGCGCGCAGCGCCTCCAGCGCCTGCGGCAGCCGGTCGCGCACCACGAGCTCGGCGATGCCGATGTGCTCGGCGATGGTCGCCGCCATCCGGTCCTCGGTGAGGTAGTCGTACATCCGCACCGACCGGATCCGGCGGTTGGTCTGCGCCAGCGCCTGGGTCAGCGCGGGGTTGCCGGAGGAGTCGAGCAGCGTGAAGTGGAACCGCTCGTCCTCGCTCACGAACCCGGCGTCCGGCGCCGGGCGGTCGTCGCGGAAGCCGTACCAGTGGTCCAGCTCGCCCTCGAGCCGCGCGCGGTCGTGGTGCACCGTCGGGTCCTCGAGCGCCCGGGTCAGGCCGCGGAGCTCCAGGGTGATCCGGAGCTCGTACAGGTCGGTCAGCTCGCGGAAGCTCGGCACGTACAGGTGTAGGCCGCTCTCGCGCTTCACCACGATCCCGTCGGCCAGCAGCCGCGCCAGCGCCTCGCGGACCGGGGTCCGGGACACGCCGTGCCGCTCGGCGAGACGCTCCTCGGTCAGCCGCTCGTACGGGGACACGCGGCCGCTCATCAGCTCGTCGCGGATCGTCAGGTAGACGCGCTCGCGGCGCGAGGTGGCGGACCCCTCGGGGCCGGCCGGGGTCGCCGGGCCGGCCTCGGCCGGCGGCTGCCCCGAGCCCGGGACGACGTCTGTACTCATGTCTGTATACAGAACCGGGTACATGTTTCGGCACGTGGCGGCCCGTGTTGCGGGCGCGTGACGATTCGCGCGAGGGCCGACAGCTGCTCACCGCGCCCGCGCGCGCGAGGGGCGAGGGCCGCGCGAACGGTGCGCGGGGGCCCCGGCGGGCGTCAGCGGTGGTGCGGCGGCGTCGCGTAGAGCACGTGCTCGGAGTGGTGCAGCACGTTGGTCACCAGCGCCGCGACGTGCTCGTCCGGCTGGCCGTAGTACATCGTCGTGCCCTCCCGGCGGGCCGTCACCAGCCGACCCGCGCGGAGCTTCGCGAGGTGCTGGGACACCGCAGGCCCGGGGCGCCCGAGCTCCGCGGCGATCGCCGAGACCGACATCTCCGTGCCGTCGAGCATCGCCAGGATCGCGAGCCGGGTCCGGTCCGCGAGCAGCCGCAGCACCTCGACGGCGTGGTCGAGGTCGGCGTCCGGGGGCGCGCTGCGCTGCTGCTGCGGGGTGGCCACGACCGTCATGATCGCACCGCCTCCTCGGCCGCGGCCGTCGCAGCCCCGGCCGGCCCGGGCGCGTCAGGGGTGCGCGGCCACAGCAGCGCCGCCGCTGTCCCGGCGCCGGCCGCCACGACCGCCAGCAGCAGCGCCGTCCCGCCCGGGCCGAGCGCGCCGGTGCCGCCGAGCCAGCCGGCCAGCGGGTAGGTGACCAGCCAGCAGGCGTGCGACAGCGAGAACTGCGCCGCGAACGCCGCCGGCAGGTCCCGGGCGGGGACGCTGCGCCGGACGATCCGCCCGACCGGGGTCTCGACCGCGGACCAGCCGAGGCCGACCACGAGCCACAGCGCGCCGAGCGCGATCAGCCCGGTCGTCCGCGGGGCCCCGAGCGCGAGCGGCACCAGCGCCGTCGCGCCGGCCAGCAGCGCGGCGCCCCCGAGCATCACCCGTCGCTCGGGCGTGCGCCGCAGCACCCGCGGCAGCAGGACGGCCGCGGCCATCGAGCCCGCCCCGTTCACCGCGAGCAGCACCGCGACCGCGCCCTCGCCCGCGCCGAACGTCGACCGGGCGACCACGACCGTCTGCACCAGCACGAACGCCCCCGCCGCCGCGACGGCCAGGTTGAGCGCCAGCACGGGGCGGAGCGCGGGTGTCCGGACCAGCAGCAGCGTGCCGAGGCGCGCCCGGTGCCCGAACGGCGCCTCGGGTCCGTCGTCGTCGTCGTCGGCGGCGGTCCGGCCACGCGCGGGGACCACGGTCGCGAGCACGAGGGCGGCGGACCCGGCGAAGCCCGCGGCGGTCCCGAGGAACAGCGTCGACGACGGCACCAGGAGCAGCAGCGCGGCGGCGAGCACCGGCGACAGCACCGCCTCGAGGTCGTAGGCGAGCCGGGACAGCGACAGGGCGGCGGTGTAGTCGTCCTCGTCCGGCAGCACGTCGGGCACGACCGACTGGAAGGTGGGCGTGAACGTCGCCGACGCGGCCTGGAGCACGAACACCAGCGCGTAGACCTGCCAGGCCTGGTCGACGAACGGCAGCCCGAGCGCGACCACGAGCCGCAGGGCGTCGGCGCCGACCAGGACGTGCCGGCGCGGCAGCCGGGCCACCGCCGCGGCGGCGAGCGGGGCCACGACGACGTACGCCACCATCTTCACCGCCAGCGCGGTGCCGAGGACTGCGCCGGCGTCGGCGCCCGCCAGGTCGTAGGCGAGCAGCCCGAGGGCGACGGTCGCGAGGCCGGTGCCGGCCAGGGCGACGACCTGGGCGAGGAACAGCCGGCGGTACGCGGGGTGGGAGAGGGCATGGAGCACCATCTCAGTGTGTGCATATCTGCGCGACCACGCAAGTATCAGCGAGACGGCGACGGGCGCTGCGGCCGCTCGCGCGACGGGTGCGGGGCGACGCGCCGCGACACGCCGGGGCGTGGGCGACACGCCGGTGCCCGCAGCGCTGGCCGTCGGTCCGCGCGGGCGACGTGCGTCACCCCGCGGGCGGGTGAAGTGCGTCCCGTCCACATGTGCGTCGCCCTGTGCGTGACCTGGGGATACCTGTGGACGGAGAGGCCTTCGAGCAGGCCCGGCCACGCCTGCGCGTGTCAGTGGTCGCCCGTAGCCTGTGGATGAAGTCGGACACCGGGACGGCGGTGCACAGCCTGTGGAAACGACATGTGTGTAACACCAGCCCTAGTGGTCTCTTGCCGGACGCACCACTAGGTGTAGTGTCGTGACTCGCCGCTGGAGGAGGGCTCGAGGACGTCGAGAGACGCCCGACGGGCCCGGCCGCAGCGGCCCGAGAGCGGCACCACAGCACCACCAGCAGCATGCGGGGCGGGCGCGGGGGCGCACGTACCAGCCAGGCCTTTCACACCGGGGAGACAGCGATGACCATCACCGTCTACAGCAAGCCGTCCTGCGTCCAGTGCAACGCGACCTACCGCGCCATGGACAAGGCCGGCCTGCAGTACGAGGTCGTGGACATCACGGAGGACGCCGACGCGCGTGACTACGTCATGTCCCTCGGCCACCTGCAGGCCCCGGTCGTCGTGGCCGACGGCAACCACTGGTCGGGCTACCGCCCGGACCAGATCAAGGCGCTCGCCGACCGCGCCGCGGTCTCCGTCGCCTGACGCGGCCGTGCGCCGCCCGGTGACCCGGGCGGCCAGGCCGCACGGGTCCACGATCCACCCGGGGCGAGGAGGGGTGGGGCGTTGAGCTCCCTGGTCTACTTCTCCTCCGTCTCGGAGAACACCCGCCGGTTCGTCGACAAGCTGGACATCGACGCCACGCGGATCCCGCTCCGCCCCACGGAGCCCTTCCTGCACGTGCGGGACCCCTATGTCCTGGTGGTCCCCACGTACGGCGGCGGCAACGAGGGCGGCGCGGTCCCGCGCCAGGTCGTCAAGTTCCTCAACGACGCGACCAACCGCTCCCTGATCCGCGGCGTCATCGCGGCGGGGAACACCAACTTCGGCGCGCACTACTGCATGGCCGGAGACATCATCGCGGCGAAGTGCCAGGTCCCGTACCTGTACGCCTTCGAGCTCATGGGAACGACCGAGGACGTGCGACGCGTCCGAGAGGGATGGGGACGATTTTGGCAGCGACACTCACCGACGCCGGCATGACCGACGCGACCGAGGTCATCACCCTCACGCCCGAGATGGACTACCACTCGCTCAACGCGATGCTGAACCTCTACGGCGCGAACGGGGAGATCCAGTTCGACAAGGACCGGGAGGCGGCGCGGCAGTACTTCCTGCAGCACGTCAACCAGAACACGGTCTTCTTCCACGACCTGGAGGAGAAGCTCGAGTACCTGGTCGAGCACAAGTACTACGAGGCCGACGTCCTCGCCCAGTACAGCCCGGAGTTCATCAAGGCGCTGTTCAAGCACGCGTACTCGAAGAAGTTCCGCTTCCAGACCTTCCTCGGCGCCTTCAAGTACTACACCTCGTACACGCTGAAGACGTTCGACGGCAAGCGCTACCTGGAGCGCTTCGAGGACCGCGTCGCGATGGTGTCGCTCGCGCTGGCCGAGGGTGACGAGACCTTCGCGCTGCAGCTCGTCGACGAGATCGTGTCCGGCCGCTTCCAGCCGGCGACCCCGACGTTCCTCAACCTCGGCAAGGCGCAGCGCGGCGAGCCCGTGTCCTGCTTCCTGCTGCGCATCGAGGACAACATGGAGTCGATCGCGCGCGGCATCAACTCCGCCCTGCAGCTGTCCAAGCGCGGTGGCGGCGTGGCCCTGCTGCTGTCGAACATCCGCGAGCACGGCGCGCCGATCAAGCACATCGAGAACCAGTCGTCCGGCGTCATCCCCGTGATGAAGCTGCTCGAGGACTCCTTCTCCTACGCGAACCAGCTGGGTGCCCGTCAGGGCGCCGGTGCGGTGTACCTGCACGCGCACCACCCGGACATCATGCGGTTCCTCGACACCAAGCGGGAGAACGCGGACGAGAAGATCCGCATCAAGACCCTGTCGCTGGGCGTCGTCATCCCGGACATCACGTTCGAGCTGGCCAAGAACAACGAGGACATGTACCTGTTCTCGCCGTACGACGTCGAGCGCGTCTACGGCAAGCCGTTCGCGGACGTCAACGTGTCCGAGAACTACCGCGCGATGGTCGACAACGGCCAGATCCGCAAGCAGAAGATCAAGGCCCGCGACTTCTTCCAGACGCTGGCCGAGCTGCAGTTCGAGTCGGGCTACCCGTACATCCTGTTCGAGGACACGGCCAACAAGGCCAACCCGATCAAGGGCAAGATCACGCACTCGAACCTGTGCTCGGAGATCCTGCAGGTCTCGACGCCCTCGACCTTCAACGAGGACCTGTCGTACGACCACGTCGGGCGCGACATCTCCTGCAACCTCGGCTCGATGAACATCGCGCTCGCGATGGACTCGCCGGACTTCGGCCGCTCGGTCGAGACCGCGATCCGCGCGCTCACCGCCGTGTCCGACCAGACCGACATCGAGTCGGTCCCGTCGGTCAAGCGGGCCAACCGCGGCGGGCACGCCATCGGCCTCGGGCAGATGAACCTGCACGGGTACCTGGCGCGCGAGCGGATCTTCTACGGGTCCGCCGAGGGCCTGGACTTCACGAACATCTACTTCTACACGGTGGCGTACCACGCCATCCGCGCCTCGAACCTGCTCGCCAAGGAGCGGGGCCAGGCGTTCGCCGGCTTCGAGGACTCGAAGTACGCGACCGGCGAGTACTTCCAGAAGTACATCGAGGGCACGTGGGTCCCGAAGACCGCCCGCGTCGCGGAGCTGTTCGCCACCTCCGGCGTGCACATCCCGACGCAGGACGACTGGCGCGCGCTCGCCGAGTCGGTGCGCGAGCACGGCATCTACAACCAGAACCTGCAGGCGGTCCCCCCGACCGGCTCGATCTCGTACATCAACAACTCGACGTCGTCGATCCACCCGATCGCGTCGAAGATCGAGATCCGCAAGGAGGGCAAGCTCGGCCGCGTGTACTACCCGGCGCCGTTCATGACGAACGACAACCTGGAGTACTACGACGACGCGTACGAGATCGGCTACGAGAAGATCATCGACACGTACGCCGAGGCCACGCAGCACGTGGACCAGGGCCTGTCGCTGACGCTGTTCTTCAAGGACACCGCCACCACGCGCGACATCAACAAGGCGCAGATCTACGCCTGGCGCAAGGGCATCAAGACGATCTACTACATCCGCCTGCGGCAGATGGCGCTCGAGGGCACCGAGGTCGAGGGCTGCGTCTCCTGCATGCTCTGACGTGAGGTGCGCCGGCCGGGTCCGCAGGGCCCGGCCGGCGCACTCGCGCGAGGGTGCACCATAGGGGGCAGACCCGTGCGGGGACCGCCCCGCACGAGCCGCGGACGGCGCGGCACCGGACACGACATGGAGCAGTGATGGCCGAGAAGCTGAAGTTGGTCGACCGGGTCCAGGCGATCAACTGGAACCGCGTCGAGGACGAGAAGGACGTCGAGGTCTGGGACCGGCTCGTCGGCAACTTCTGGCTCCCCGAGAAGGTGCCGGTGTCGAACGACATCCAGTCCTGGGCGACCCTGTCGGACGTCGAGAAGCAGATGACGACCCGCGTGTTCACGGGCCTGACCCTGCTCGACACCATCCAGGGCACCGTCGGCGCCGTCTCGCTCATCCCGGACGCGCTGACCCCGCACGAGGAGGCGGTGTACACCAACATCGCGTTCATGGAGTCGGTGCACGCCAAGTCCTACTCGTCGATCTTCTCGACGCTGATCTCCACGCCGGAGATCGACGAGGCGTTCCGCTGGTCCGAGGAGAACCCGAACCTGCAGCGCAAGGCCGAGATCGTCCTCGACTACTACCGGGGCGACGAGCCGCTCAAGCGCAAGGTCGCCTCGACCATGCTCGAGTCGTTCCTGTTCTACTCCGGCTTCTACGCGCCGATGTACTGGTCCTCGCGGGCCAAGCTCACCAACACGGCCGACCTGATCCGCCTCATCATCCGCGACGAGGCCGTGCACGGGTACTACATCGGCTACAAGTTCCAGAAGGGCCTCGAGCGGCTCACCGAGCCCGAGCGCCAGGAGCTGAAGGACTACACCTTCGAGCTGCTCTTCGAGCTCTACGACAACGAGGTGGAGTACACCCAGGACCTGTACGACCCCCTGGGCCTCACCGAGGACGTCAAGGCGTTCCTCCGGTACAACGCCAACAAGGCCCTGATGAACCTGGGCTACGAGGCGCTGTTCCCGAAGGACGAGACGAACGTCAACCCGGCGATCCTCTCCGCCCTGTCCCCGAACGCGGACGAGAACCACGACTTCTTCTCCGGCTCGGGCTCCTCGTACGTCATCGGCAAGGCCGTGAACACCGAGGACGAGGACTGGGACTTCTGATCCCGGCCTGACCCGCAGCACCGACCGCCCCGTCGAGCCTCGTGCTCGGCGGGGCGTCGTCGTCCGCGGGCCCGGGGCCGCCGAGCCCGGCTCAGCGCAGGTGCGCCTGGAGCGCCACGAACCGCGGCTCGCTGAACCCGAGGCTCCGGTGGCCCCGCAGCAGCACAGCCGGGATCGGCGTGACCATCGTCGAGCCCGGCAGCGCCGCGACCGGCTTCCGCGTCGGCGGCTCGCGCCTCGCCGAGCCGATGGCCGCCTACGACGGCACGCCCGCCGCCCTGAGCCGCGGCATCCAGAACCCGGCACTGCCCTCGGTCAGCGACCCGGCGCGGGTGGCCGCGGCCGTCCTCGCGACGGTCGAGCAGACGCCCGCGCCCCTGCGTCTCGTCACCGGGAGCGACGCGTTCCGGATCGTCCGCGACGCCCTGCGGGAGCGGCTCGCCGACATCGAGTCGCAGGAGGCGGCCGCCGCGGCCACCGACCTGCCCGCGGGGGCCTGAGGCTGCCGGTCGGCGCGAGGGCGGGCTCGCCCTGAGCACGGTGTCTCTGGTGGTCTGCTCCTCGCTGCGGTCGTGGTTCCTGGCCGACGATGCCGTACAGCCCGGTCCCGTGGACGGCGCGCGCGCCGTCGCCGGGTCAGCGACCCACGTAGCCCAGGTGCTGGGCGTTGTACCGGTCGCCCTGCACGCCGACCCGGACGGCCAGCGAGTTCAGGTCCGCGACCTCGTCCGCGGACAGCCCGACCTGGGTGGCGGCCGTGTTCTCCGCGACGCGGCTCAGGCGACGGGTGCCGGGGATCGGGACGATCCACGGCTGCTGGGCGAGCAGCCACGCCAGCGCGACCTGCCCGGGCGTCGCGTCCTTGGACCGGGCGATCTGCTGGACGTGCTCGACCAGCGCGAGGTTGGCGGCGCGGTTGTCCTCGTCGAACCGGGGGATCGTGGCCCGGATGTCGCCCTCGGTGAACGCGGTGCCGACGTCGACCGTGCCGGTGAGGAACCCCTTGCCGAGCGGGCTGAACGGCACGAGACCGATGCCGAGCTCGGCGAGTGTCGGCAGGATCTCGGGCTCGGGGTCCCGCGTCCACAGCGAATACTCGGACTGCAACGCGGTGACCGGCTGGACGGCGTGCGCACGCCGGATCGTCGAGGCGCCGGCCTCCGAGAGGCCGAAGTGCCGGACCTTGCCGGCCTCGATGAGCTCCTTGACCGTCCCGGCGACGTCCTCGATCGGGACGTCCGGGTCGACCCGGTGCTGGTAGAAGAGGTCGATCACGTCGGTGCGCAGGCGCTGCAGGGACGCGTCCGCCACCCGGCGGATCTGCCCCGGACGGGAGTTCAGCCCGACGCTCCTGCCGTCCTCGATCTGCCAGCCGAACTTCGTGGCGATCACGACCTCGTCGCGTACCGGCGCCAGGGCCTCGCCGACGAGCTCCTCGTTGACGTACGGGCCGTACACCTCGGCGGTGTCGACCAACGTGACTCCGAGATCCACGGCACCGCGCAGCACCGCGATCATCTCGCCCCGGTCGCCGGGGTTGGGGCCGTAGCTCTGGGACATGCCCATGGCGCCCAGGCCGATGGCGGAGACCTCCAGGCCCTGTCCGAGCGTGCGTGCGTGCATCGTTCCTCCTCAGTCAGCGGAGTCGGGTCAGGAGCAGCGTGGTCGCCTGCGCCCGAGCGGTCGTCATCGCGGTGCCGTACCCGCCGCGCCCGTACTTCGCCCAGTACGCCTCGTCGACGTGGTCCGCCAACGGCGCGGGCGTGAGCCGGACGTCGGCCTGCACGCCGCCGGCCGCGATCCGCGCGTACGGGTGCCGGGTCACCTGCTGGAACCACGATCCCCCTGCGCCGTTGTACGACCGGACGTACAGGTCGTCGCCGACCCGCACGACCCAGACCGGCAGCGTGCGGCGGGCGGTGCCGTCCGCGCGCAGGGTGGCGATGCGGATCTCCGAGGCATCGCCGAGGGTGCGCAGGTCCTCGGGCGTCCAGGTGCTCACGTGGCGGTCTCCTCGGTCGGTGGGCGGCGGTACGGGTGTCTGCGGGGCGCCACGTCCATGGGACGCCCGGCACCGGTTCCGGCGGGAGTCTCTGCCGGGAGGGGTACCGGCAGTGCCCCCCCGGTGGCATCCGGGGAGGCGCCGCGGTCAGCGGGGCGCCGTCGTGCCGCGCGGAGCCGCCGGCGCGGCGGCCGGCGTGCTGGCCCAGCTCGCGAGCAGCCCCAGAGCCTCCTCGGTCCCGGTGTCGGGCTGCGGGGTGTAGACCAGCATCGACAGGCCCTGCTCCGCGAACAGGTCGAGCGCCTGGTAGGTCAGGTAGAGGTCGCCGACGACCGCGTGGTGGAAGTGCTTCTTGCCGGCGTAGTGCTGCTTGACGTCGTGCGCGGCCCACCGGGTGCGGAACTCCGCCGACCGGGTCGACAACGTGCCGACCAGGGAGGTCAGGCCCTTGTCGAACGGGTCGCGACCGGCCTCGGTGCGCAGGATCGCGACGGTGTCGTTCGCGGCACGGTTCCAGTCCGGGTAGAACCGCCGTGCCCGCTCGTCGAGGAACGCGAACCGCGCGAGGTTCGGCGGCTGCTCGGCGTCCTCGAACATCTCGGCGTACATGGCGCGCGCCAGCAGGTTCGCGCCGAGGACGTCCATGCGTCCGTTGCGCACGAACGCGGGTCCGCCGGTGATCGCGTCCAGCGTGGCCTGCACCTCGGGGCGCACGGTCGCCGGCTGCGGACCCCGGCGTCGGCGGGACGTGCCGTGCGCGGCGCGCGCCAGGTCGAACAGGTGCTCGCGCTCTGCCTCGTCCAGCAGCAGCGCTCGGGCGACCGCCTCCAGCACGGAGTCCGACGCACCGGAGAGGTTCCCGCGCTCCAGGCGCGTGTAGTACTCGATGCTCACGCCGGCCAGGAGCGCGACCTCGACGCGTCGCAGGCCGGAGACCCGGCGAGCGGTGCCGTCGTCCGGCAGGCCGACGTCCGCCGGGCGGACCCGTCCTCGGCGGCTGGTGAGGAAGTCCCGCACCTCTGCCTTGTTGTCCATGACGACGACGGTAGAGCGCCCGTCCGCGCGCTGGGAGGCACTCCCAGGACTCCTCACACCAGCACCTCCCGCCCCGGGCGGAACGGGTGTTGCATCGAGATGCACGCGACGAGAGGAGGCAGACGATGGAGCAGGCGAACCCCACGGGCTGGACAGGTGGGCAGCGGTCGATCGGGGACATCGCCCCGGGGCTGGCGCACTACACCGACGAGGTGCTGTTCGACGAGGTGTGGGAGCGCGCGGGACTGTCGAAGCGCGACCGCAGCCTGGCGACGGTCTCGGCGCTGGTGACGCTCGGCGCGACCGAACAGCTCGCCTTCCACCTGCCGTTCGCGCGGCAGAACGGTGTCACGGAGGACGAGCTGGTCGAGGCGATCACGCACCTGGCGTTCTACACCGGGTGGCCGCGCGCGATGTCCGCCGTCGCCGCAGCGCGCGCCGCGTTCGCCGACGGCGCGACGTAGCGGCACGAGCGGCGCGACCACCAGCGGGAGCGGACGACCGGTCGCGCGCTCGGCGCACCGCCCGCCCGCAGGTCGACGGAGCGGCTCGCGCCGCACCCGTGGCTCGTCGTGCTCGACGGCGACGACGAGACCCGCGGGGCTACCGCGACCGGCCGGCGTCCGTCCCGGTCCTGCTGCACCGGGTCGTGCGCGGCCCCGGCTCAGCGCAGGTGCGCCTGGAGCGCCACGAACCGCGGCTCGCTGAACCCCAGGCTCCGGTACAGCTGCTCGGCGGCCGCCGAGGCGTTCAGCTCCGCGATGTGCACCGTGGTCTCCGCGCCGAGCCGGGCGAGCAGCGCCTCGGTGCAGCGGCGGGCGAGACCGCGACCACGGTGCGCCGGGCGGGTGGCGACGCCGGACACCCGCCCGTGCCACCCGTCCGGGCTGCTCGGGCTCGGCGTGCGCTGCTCGACCGAGCCGACCGCGCTGGCGACGACGCCGTCGACGGGGTGCTCCGCCACGACGGCGATCGCCGTGCCCTGCGCGAGCCGCTCGGCGAACCACGCGTGGGCCGCGGCGCGCCACGGGGCGTCGGCGGGGCCGGGGTCGCTGCCCATCTCCGCGAGCATCAGCGCGCGCAGCTCGACGAGGGCCGGCGCGTCCTCCGGGGTCGCGGGACGGATGCGGGTCTGGTCGGGTCCGGGGTCGATCGGCACGCCTCCACCCTGCCGAGGGACCGCCGGATCAGCGAGCCGACACGTCGACCGGGTCCGCGTCGCCGGCCCCGGGCCGCCCGGCGCGGCGGCGGGTGCGCAGCCACTGGACCAGGCTCGTGACCACGGTGAGCCCGACCGCCACGACGACCAGCCCGGTCACGTACCGCTCCAGGCCGGGCACGCGGGTGCCGAGCGCCCACCCGGCGAGCGGGATCGCGCACGCCCAGACGGCGCCGCCGACCACCTGCCACACCGTGAACGTGCGCAGCGGGACCCGCGTCATCCCGGCGAGCGGGTTGATCACCGTCCGCACCACGGGGATGAACCGGGCGAGCACGATCGTGCGCGCGGTTCCGTACCGCTCGACCAGCGCGCCCGCGCGGTCGAGCCCCTGGTGCAGCCGCCCGTCGGGCGAGGACCGCGTGACCCACCGCCCGCCCGCGCGACCGAGCAGGTAGCCGCCCTGGGCGCCGAGCAGGGCGCCCGCGGTCGCGGCCAGGAGCACGCCGCCCAGCGGGAGGGGCGCGGCCGACCCGGCGCTCAGCACGCCGGCGGCCAGCAGCAGCGTGTCGCCCGGGAGGACGAAGCCGATCAGCAGGCCGGTCTCGAGGAGCAGGACGACGAAGATCCCACCGACCCCGAACGCCGCGAGGAGGCTGCCGGGGTCGAGGAGGTTCACCCGACCAGTATCCGCCCGCCCGCGGATTCATCGGACGACTGCGGCGGGTGACCGGGGGGTGACGCACTCCTCCCGGCCCCGCGCCGGGCGGTCCCGGCCCCGGTCCCCGCCCCGCACCGCGTACCGTCGCGACCGTGACCTCGCTGCTGCTGCTCTCGCTCGGCCACGGCGCCGTGCCCGCCTTCCTCGCCGATCACGCGCCGACGGACCGCCCGCTGACCATCGGGTACGTCCCGGACGCCGCCCGCGCGGACGCGGACGCGCCGTGGGCCGTCGCCGAGCGGGACCGCGTCGCCGGCCTCGGGCACGCGGTCGTCGACGTCCGCCTCACCGGCGCGACCGCGCAGCAGGTGGCCGACGCCCTCGACGGCGTGGACGCGCTGTACGTCGCCGGCGGCAACACGTTCGCGCTGCTGGACGCGCTGCGGTCGTCCGGGGCGGACGCGGTGGTCGCGGAGCGCGTCCGCGCCGGGCTGCCGTACATCGGGTCCAGCGCGGGCTCGATCGTCGCCGGGCCCAGCGCGGAGCCGGCGACGCTCATGGACGACCCGGCGGAGGTGCCGGGGCTCACCGACCGGCGCGGGCTCGCGCTCACGGACGCGGTGGTCGTCCCGCACGCGGACGGGAAGCTGCCGCCGTACCCGCTGGAGCTGATCGGGCGGACGCTGGACCGGTTCGGCTCGGACCACGAGCTCGTGCCGCTGTGCGACGACGAGGCGCTGCTGATCACGGGGCCGGGCTGGAAGGTCGTCGCCTCGGCCTGAGGCCGTGCGCACGACGACCGCCGCCGGCGGCCCCGGGCGGCCCCGGGGGTGGCCCGCCCCGTAGGGTCGCCGCATGACGACCCACCCGCCGGCGCCGGTCGCCCGGGCCTGAGCCGCCGCCGTGCTCCCCGTCCTCGTGCTCGCCGGCCTCGCCGTCGCCGTGCTGTCGCGGCGGTCGGCGTGGGTCCGGGACCGGCTGCCGGTCCCGGCGACGACCATCCTGGCGTGGTCGGCCGCGGGCGTCGTCGGCCTGGCCCTGGCGGACGTCGGCGGCGGGACGGGCCGCACCCTGCTCTCCGGTGCCGTGGCGGTCGTGGCGGGGGCGGTGGCGGTCGTCGTGGCGGGCTGGCTCGTCGGCGTCGTGCGTCCGCCCCTGGCCCGGCGGCGGGCCCGGCACGCGGGCGGGCCGACGGTCGCGCGGCGCGCGGTCGCGCTGGCCGACCGGCACCCCGGGACGGTGCGCGGCTGGGGCGTCGTGCAGCTCGGGGTGCGCTCGGTCGTGCGCTCGGGCGAGGTGCGGATCACCGGCCTGGCCGCGGAGATGACGTACTACGCGCTGATCTCCCTGGTGCCGATCGCGACGGCGCTGGGCGCCAGCCTCGGGTACCTGCGGCCGCTGCTCGGCGACGAGCAGGTGGACGAGATCCGCACGAGCGTGGTGGACGGGCTCGCGACGGTGTTCGCGCAGCAGGTGGCGACCGACGTGCTGGCGCCGCTGGTGGACGGGCTGCTGGACGAACGGCGCGGCGGGTTCGCCCTCGGGGCGCTCGCGGTGACGCTGTACCTGGCCAGCCGGGTGTTCCGGGCCGCGGTGCGGGCGCTCGACGACGCGTACCGGGTCGAGTCCCGGCAGAGCCTGGTCACGCAGTACCTGCTCGGGTTCGCGTTCACGGTCGGCGCCCTGGTCACGCTGGTGACGGTGCTGCTGCTGGTCGTCGTGGGGCCGCTGCTCGGCGGCGGCGACGCGCTGGCGGCGCGCCTCGGCCTGGGGGACGCGTTCTCCGCGGCGTGGTCGGTGCTGCGCTGGCCGGCGGTGCTCGCGCTCGGCGGGGCGTTCCTGACCCTGCTGTACCGGTACGCGCCCAACGTCGTCAGCACCTGGCGGCGCTGCCTGCCCGGCGCCGTGGTCGGGACGCTCGGCGTGCTGCTCGTGTCGACCGGGTTCGTCGCGTACGTCGCGGTCGCGGTGCCCGAGACGCCGGGCGCGGACGCCGGGAGCGCGGCCGTGGTGCAGGCGGCGGCGCAGATGCTGGGCCTCGTGCTGGCCGGTGCGCTGTGGATCTGGCTGTCCAGCATCGCCGTGCTGCTCGGCGGAGTGCTGAACGCGGAGGTGGACGCGGCGCGCCCGCGCGCGCGGCGGTCGCAGACCCCGGCACCGGTGGCCGCGTGACCGCCCCTGACGGGCGCGGCACCCGCCCGGATACCGTCGGGGGCATGGTGCACCGGGAGGCCGAGGTCGTCGGCGGGCTGACGGCCGCGGAGGTCCGCGAGCGGGTCGCCCGCGGCGACGTGAACCGGGTGGACACCGGCACCAGCCGCAGCCTCGGCGAGATCGTGCGGAGCAACACCCTCACCCGGGTCAACGCCATCTACCTGGTGCTGTTCCTGGTGGTGCTGAGCACGGGACACCTGCTCGACGGGCTGTTCGGGCTGCTCATCGTCGTGAACAGCGCCGCTGGGATGGTCCAGGAGGTGCGCGCCAAGCGGACGCTCGACCGGCTGGCGCTGCTGAACCGGTCGGCGGTCACGGTGCAGCGCGCCGAGGGGGTCGTCGAGCTCGACCCCGCGGAGCTCGTCGTCGACGACCTGGTGCGGCTCGCCGCGGGGGACCAGGTGCCGGTCGACGGCGAGCTGGTCGGCACGTCCGGCCTGGAGGTCGACGAGTCGCTGCTGACCGGCGAGTCCGAGCCGGTGCTGCCGGCGCCCGGGGACCGGCTGCTGTCGGGCAGCGTCGTCGTGGCCGGCGCCGGGCTGCTGCGCGCGAGCCGGGTCGGGGCGGACGCGTACGCCGCCCGGCTGTCCCGCGAGGCCTCGGCGTTCAAGAAGCCCTCGTCGGACCTGCGGGCCGGGATCGACCGCATCCTGCGGTACGTCACCTGGGCGCTGGTGCCGGTCGCGGCGCTGACGGTGGTCAACCAGCTGTGGATCAACGACCAGGCGCCCAGCGACGCGCTGCGCGGGATGGTCGCCGCCGTCGTGCCGATGGTGCCCGAGGGCCTGGTGCTGATGACGAGCGTCGCGATGGCGGTCGGCGTGGTCCGGCTCGGCCGGCGGCAGTGCCTGGTGCAGGACCTGCCCGCGATGGAGTCGCTCGCCCGGGTCGACGTCGTCTGCTTCGACAAGACCGGCACGCTGACCGAGGACGGGATGCGGGCCCGGACGGTCGAGGTGCTGGACCCGGCGCTCACCGCCGACGAGGTCGCGACCGCGCTCGCCACCCTCGGGGCCGCCGAGGAGCGGCCGAACGCCAGCCTCCGCGCGGTCGTGGAGCACGTCGGCGACCGGCCGCCCGCCGCGACGACCGGGGTCGTGCCGTTCTCGTCCGCGCGCCGCTGGGCCGGCGTGCGGACCGCCGACGGCCGGGTGTGGGCGCTCGGTGCGCCGGACGTGCTGCTGCCCGGGCACCCGGCGCTCGACCGGGTCGCCGCGGAGTCCGCGCAGGGCCGCCGGGTCCTGGCGCTCGCGGTGCTGGACGGCGCCCTCGACCCGGCGATGCTGCCCGCTGGACGCTCCGCCGCGGCGCTCGTGGTGCTCGACCAGCGGATCCGACCCGAGGCCGCCGGCACGCTCGCGTACTTCGCGCGGCAGCAGGTCGCCGTCAAGGTGGTCTCCGGCGACGCGCCGAACGCCGTCGCCGCGGTGGCCGGGCAGGTCGGCCTCCCGGCCGGCGCCGTGCTCGACGCGCGGGACCTGCCCGAGGAGCCGGAGGCGCTCGCGGACGCCGCGGAGTCCGCCGTCGTGCTGGGCCGGGTGGCGCCGGAGCAGAAGCGCGGCCTGGTGCGGGCGCTCACCGCCCGCGGGCACACCGTCGCGATGACCGGCGACGGCGTGAACGACGTGCTGGCCCTCAAGGACGCCGACGTCGGCGTGGCGATGGGCAACGGCAGCCCGGCCGCGCGCGCCGTGGCGCGGATCGTGCTGCTGGACAGCGACTTCGCGACGCTGCCGCACGTCGTCGCCGAGGGCCGCCGGGTCATCGCGAACATCGAGCGGGTCGCGACCCTGTTCCTGTCCAAGACGGTCTACTCGATCCTGCTGGCGCTGGTGGTCGCGGTCAGCGCCGTGCCGTTCCCGCTGCTGCCCCGGCACGTCACGCTCATCGCCTGGTTCACCATCGGCATCCCCGCCACCGTGCTCGGCCTGGCCCCGAACCAGGAGGCCGCCCGGCCGGGGTTCGTGCGGCGGGTGCTGACCGCGGCGGTCCCCGGCGGGGTGGCCGTCGCCGCGGCCGCCTACGGGGCGTACGTCGTCGCGCGCGCGGTGATCGGCGACGGCCAGGGCACGCACGTCCTGACCGCCACGGCCGCGTTCCTGGCCCTCGTGCTCACCGCGTTCGACGTGCTGGTCGAGGTGGCCCGTCCGCTGCGGCCGTGGAAGGTGGGCCTGGTCGCGGCGATGGTGCTGGGCATGGCGCTCGCCGTCGGGACGCCCCTGGGTCAGCGGCTGTTCGTCCTCGACCCCACCGACGCGCGGGTCTGGGCGGTGGCGGTGCCCGCCGCCGTGGTCGGGGTGCTGCTGCGCCGGGCGACCGCCGTCGTGCTCCGCCGCGTCGGACGGCGACCCCACGGAAATACGTGACGCCGGTGTTGGGAAATGTCACGTCGTGCGACCGCGGCGACAATCTTCGCGAATGCCACGCCGCTGAGCAGCGGATTCCCGGGTAAGCCAGGCCTTCCTTTCTAGACGCGCGGAAAAGGTCGCTCTACCGTCGGTCGGGTCAGGACAGGTACGCCCCCACCGACCCCGGAGGTCCCGCGATGAGCACCCTCATGGACCAGCCGCCCGTCTCCGAGTGCTCCGTCGACGGGTGCTCGTACAACCACGAGCACGCCTGCAGCGCGGCCGCCATCACGATCGGCGGCACGGCCGGCGACGCGAAGTGCGCGACCTTCATCCCGCTGAACGTCAAGGGCGGGCTCGACCGGGTCGTCTCGCACGTCGGCGCCTGCCAGCGCGCGGACTGCACGCACAACGCCCACCTCACCTGCGCGGCGGACGCCGTCCGGGTCGGCGCGGGGCACGACCTGGCCGACTGCCTCACCTACAGCCCGGCCTGACCCGGGGTCCGGGCGGCGCTCAGTCCTCGCGCTCGGTGGCCGCGGCCACCGCCGCCGCGATCGGGGTGGCGCCCTCCGACAGCTCGAGCACCAGGCCCGCCGTGCGCGGCTCGTCCAGCAGCGCGACGAGCACCGCGGCGACGTCGTCCCGCGTGACCTGGCCGCGCGGGACCTCCGCGCCGAGCCGGACGTGCCCGGTGCCGGCGTCGTCCGTCAGGCCGCCCGGTCGCAGGATCGTCCAGTCGAGGTCGCGCCCGCGGAGGTCCTCCTCGGCGGCGGTCTTGGCGCGCAGGTACGCGGCGAACACCTCGTCGGTGCCCTCCGGCGGCTCGGCGCCCGCGCCGACGGAGGAGACCAGCAGGTAGCGCCGGACGCCGGCCTGCTGGGCGGCGTCGGCGAGCAGCGCGGCGGCGCCGCGGTCGACGGAGTCCTTCCGCCCCGCGCCGCTGCCCGGGCCCGCGCCGGCGGCGAACACGACGGCGTCGGCGTCCGTGAGCTGCGCGGCGAGCTCGGCGGCGTCGGCGGACTCCAGGTCGAGCAGCACCGCGGTCGCGCCGTCGGCCTCCACGTCGGCGACGTGGTCCGGGTTCCGCACGATCGCGAGCGGCGTGTCACCCCGCTCGGCGAGCGTCCTGCTCAGTCGGCGGGCGATCTGACCGTGGCCTCCGGCGATGGCGATGCGCATGCTCCCCACGGTAGGAGCGTGGCGCGGGCGCCGCACCCGCTGTGCTGCGGGGCCCGACGTGCGAGGTGGCCGGTCCCGGCCCGCGCAGGGGGCCTTTCGTGCTCGGGCCGGGACCGGCCAAGTCGCCCGACGCAACGGGGGGGTAGGCGCCGGACGACTGCGGGACCTCCGCGGGGACCGGACCCGGGGGGCCGGACCGCGGCGGTCGTCGCAGGTACGACATTAGGCGCGATCCGGGGCCGATGATGACTGATGAGTAGCGTTCTGCACCATCTTGAGTAGCGGACGGCCGGGTGTTGAGGGCTGGGGCGGGCAACCAGGTGGGCACTCAGCGCCCGGCGACCGGGTGCCCGCCGCGCGACTGGGTGCTCCCGGGTGGCCGGCTCAGGCCGTCTCGGCGGTGTCCCCGAGCGGCCGCAGCCCGGCGAGCCGGTGCCGGATGCTCTGCACGTCGTCCTCACGACCCGTCGGCACCAGGGAGAGCGCCGTGAACGTCTCCGCGGTCGGCAGCAGGTCGCGGGCCAGGTCGCGCAGCGCCTCGGCGACCTCGGCCAGGTCGGCGGCGTGCCGGGCGTCCAGGCCCGGCGCGTCGCCCTGCAGGCCGACGTAGAGCACGAAGCCGGCGCGGCCGGCGGCGCCGTCGGCGCGGGGCGGCGCGGCGGGCAGCGGGGGTGCGGGGGTGCGAGGTCGTGCCACGGTGTGCTCCGGGGTGCGCGGGGTCGCCG
>NZ_JAANNB010000051.1 GCF_011603975.1 Cellulomonas sp. IC4_254
GCCCGCTCGCCCCGTCGAGCGGGCAGAACATGCCCTGTCACGGGCCGGCGAGGGGACATCTGCTGCCCGCTCGACGGGGCGAGCGGGCACGGGCAGGCGCGGGCGGGCACGGGCCGGCGGGGCCCGGAACCGTCCGGGATGCGCCGAGGGCGTCACCCCCCCTGCGGGGTGACGCCCTCTGTGCGGTCGGGCCGGAGCCCGTCCGTGGGGAACGCGGTCGCTCAGTCCTGAGTCTGAGCCACCGCGCTCCACGCCTCCCACAGCACCGCGGGCACGGCGGGCCGGAAGCCCGCCTCCCGCAGCGCGCGGTCGAACGCCTGTGCCGCCCCGGTCACGTCGCCGTGGCCGAGGAACCGGTCGCCGAGCTCGCGCCACACCGCGGCGGACTGCCGCGACGCGGACATCATGCCGAGCATGTCGGCGGCCCAGCGGTACGCGCGGGACGCCGCCTCGACCTCGCCGCGCGCGTGCAGCGCGTCGCCGATCGCGAGCTGCGCCGCCGCGCCGTCGAGCCGGGGCTGGTCGCCCAGGCGGTCCAACGCCGCGCGGCCGTACATCTCCGCCGCGACCGGGTCGCCCTGCATGAGGTGCGCCCGGGACCGCTCGACGTCGAGCCGCGCCATCTCCACCTCGGAGCCCGAGACCTGGAGCTCCGGGGCGGCGCGGTCGAGCTGCTCGAGCGCGGTCGCCGGCTCGGCGGGGTCGCTGCGGAGCAGCAGCCACGCGTAGTTGAGGCGCAGACGCGGGATGTCGCGGCTGACCTCGCCCTCGCCGAGCAGCGCGAGCGCGCGCTCGGTGTAGCGCTTGGCCAGGCCGTAGTCGTGCCGCTGCTCCGCGACGAGCGCCGCGTTCCAGTAGACCGACCCGCGCCCGCGGGGGGTGCCGAGCGACTCCGCCTGGCGGATCAGCTCGGCCGCGCGGTGCGTCGCGTACAGCAGGTCGCCGCGCTCGACGTACGCCCAGAGGGTCGTCGAGCCGAGCCGCAGGTGCTCGTCGGTGCCGGTCAGGCCGGCCTCCTCGAGCTCCGCGAGCTGGCGGTCGCCGACCTCGATCGCGCGGCCGAGGTCACCGGACTCCACGTAGGAGGCGACGAGGGCCGTGGCGGCCGCGGCGGCGTCGAGGTGGTGCTGCTCCACCCGCGCCTGCGTGAGCAGCGGCTCCAGGACGCCGACGGCGGACTCGAGGTCGCCGAGCATCTCGTGCGCCTGCGCGAGGGCCAGCAGCGCCTCGACCCGCACCTGCCGGGTGACGGGCTCGAGGTCGAGCGCGAGGATCCGGTCGCGCGCCGACGAGGCCTCCCCCGACACCAGGTCGAGGCGGGCGTAGTCGAGCGCGAGCTTGGCGCGCGCCTCGGCCGGTCCCTCGTCGCCGTGCTTGAGATACTCGACCGTGGACCCGAGCCGCTCGGCGATGACGCCGAGCGCCGCGTCGGTCGGCTCGCGCCGACCGGACTCGATCAGGGAGATGTAGCTCGGCGAGAGCGCGTCTCCGGCGAGGGCCGTCTGGGAGAGCCCAGCGGCCAACCGCGCCTGGCGGACGCGGTCAGCAATGGTCGTCATGGGTGTCACTGTACCTATGACGCCTCGTGACGGCGAGCCTGTCACCCGTCCGCCACGGCCCCGCCCCGACGCGCCACGCCCGTCGAGAGTCAGCAGGACGACCCGGGATGACCCGAAGGCGTTCAGACGACGATCCGGCAGCAGCCGGTCGCGCCGCTCTGGATCGTGAACCCGCCGGCGGCGTTGGCCGCCCCCGAGGCGCCGAGGGTGAGGGTCAGGGCGATGGCGGCGGTGGCGATGGCCTTGAGCGAGGTGCGCATGGGGGGTCTCCTGTCACAGAATGTTGACTCGCTGTCACGACGATCATGACTGATGCGAGGCGCTTCGCACCACCTCCTGAGGGGTTCCGCCGTACTTCCGCCCAATCGGGTGAATCGGCCGTCACTTTGGCGCGTCTTCCCGCGATATCACCCCCGGTCGGAGGGCCGAAGCCGTGTCATGTGGCGCTGACTGTGGTGTCATGGATGTCATGACCAGGGGACAGGGCGACGTGGAGCGGCGGCTCGCGGACGAGATCGACGCCGCGATCCCGGACGTGCTGCGCCGGGAGTGGGACCGGCACGTCGCGGCGGAGCGCGTCGTCGTCGGACGGCAGGGGATCTTCTCTCCCCGCCTGCACCCCTTCGGGTACGAGCTCGCGTTCCGAGCGCCCGGCGTGACGTCGGTGGACGCGGGCGCGTGGAGCGAGCTGCAGCACGAGCGTGCCACCAGCGCCGTGCTCCGCGCCACATTCGGGCGCGCCGACGTGGATGAAGTCGGGCACGGCCGCTGGCTGTTCGCCCGCTGCCCGCGCGCGTTCCTCACCGGCGAGCTGCACCTGCCGAACCGTCCCGACCGCCTCGTGGTCGAGATCACCGGGACCACGCGCATCGACGGCGACGTCCTGCGCGGCGTCCGCCGGCTGCGGGAGCAGGGCTTCCGGATCGCCATGGCGGGGTTCGTCTCCCGGCAGGACCAGCGGTCCCTGCTCCCCCAGGCCGACTTCGTGAAGATCGACGCCCGCGACCTCGACCTCGAGGGCGAGCCGGTCGTCGACCTGGCGCGGTCGCACGGAGCGCTGCTGGTCGCCGAGTTCGTCGAGACCAGCGCCGAGCTCAAGGCCGGGCGACGCCTCGGCTTCGACCTGTACCAGGGGAACCTGCTCGAGCGCAGCCTGCTGGTCGACCGGTCCGCGGCGCCGCTGCTGCGACCCGGGCACAACACCCTGGGGCAGCACTACATCTGATCGGGACGGCCCCGGGCGGCGAGGGGGCCGTCAGCGGGGTCGCCGGCGCGGACGTTCAGCGCCGGACGACGGCGGCGATCCGCAGCACCGCGCGCTCGACGGCGAACCGGGGGTCGCGGCTCGCGCCCTTGACCTCGGCGTCCGCCTGCGCGACCGCGGTGATGGCCGTGGCCAGCGCCTCGGGCGTCCACCGGGACAGCTCCTTGCGGGACCGGTCGACCTGCCACGGCGCGAGGCCGAGGTCGCGCTCGGCACCTGGCCCCCGTCCGCGCACCGCCGAGACCTTGGCGAGCACGCGCAGCCGGGCCGCGAGCGCCGCCACGAGCGGGACCGGGTCGACCCCCGTGGCGAACGCGTGCCGCAGCAGCGCGACCGCCTCCCCCGCGTTGCCGTCGACCGCGGCGTCGGCCACCCGGAACCCGGTGGCCTCGATCCGGCCGCCGTAGTACCGCTCGACCACCTCCACGCTGATGACGCCCGTGGTGTCGGCGACCAGCTGGGAGCACGCCGCCGCGAGCTCGCGCAGGTCGCTGCCCACGGCGTCGACGAGCGAGCGCACCGCCCGGGCCTCCATCCGGCGGCCGGCGCGGCGCAGCTCCTGGGTGACGAACGAGGCCTTGTCCGCGTCCCGCTTGATCGTCTCGCACACCGCGACGGGGTGCCCCGCCGCGCGCACCGTGTCGAGCAGCCGCTTGCCGCGCTGGCCGCCGCCGTGCCGGAGCACCAGGACGACGTCGTCCTGCGGTGCGGCGACGTACGCGGTCGCCTCGAGGATCAGGTCGTCGGTGGCCTTCTCGACGTTCTCGACCACGACGACGCGGTCCTCGGCGAACAGCGACGGGCTCGTGGCGAGCGTGAGCTCCCCCGCCCCGTACGCGGCGCCGTCGACCCGGGTCACCTCGATCTGCGGGTCCCGCTCGCGCGCGAGGCCGATCAGCCGGTCCACGGCCCGCTCCGCCAGCAGCTCCTCCGGACCGGTCACGAGGACGACCGGGGCGAGCCCCACCTCGTCCCACGCGAGGCCTGCGGGGGCGGACGTCCCACGGCCGCCGCCCCGGGCGGGTCGGCGCGCGGCGGAGGTGGAGGCGGGCACCCGTCTAGGGTCCCACGGCCCGCCGACACCGGAGGACCAGCACGAGCGCGGCCGCGCACGCGCAGGCGAGGAGCACCTGGCCGAGCGGGCCGCCCGCCCAGGCGACCTGGGCGCCCGGCAGCCCCGACGCGGTCCTGGCCACCGTCGCGATCCACCAGCACGCCGCACCCGCCGCCTGGGCGCACCACGTGGCGGCCGCGGGCCACCACGTGCCGAGCAGCGCCGCCAGCAGGCCGCCGACGGTCGCGGGCGCCACCGCGGGGGCGGCGGCGACGTTGGCGAGCACGGCGTACACCGGGACCGCGGGCGTCAGCACCAGCAGCACGGGGGCGCACGCCGCCTGCGCCGCGACCGGGACCGCGAACGCGGTCGCGACCGGCCCCGCGGCCGGCCGGGGGTCGTCGCCCGGCCGCGGTCGCCGGCGCGGGCGGCCCGGTCGGGCCCGGCCCCGTCGCGAGGGGTGGTCCCCCCTGCCGCCGCCGACACCCGCACCGGCACCCGCACGCGCACCCGCACGCGGCGGGACGGCTCCACCGATCCCGTCCGGCGACGCCGACCAGCGACTGGCGAGCGGCCCGGCGAGCAGCGCGATGCCCGCCGTCGCCACCACCGAGAGCACGAACCCGACGTCCCGCGCGAGCCACGGGTCGACCACGACCAGCACGAGCACCGCGCAGGCCAGCCCCGGCACCGACCGGGCCGGCCGGCCGGCCACGATCCCGAGCACGCCGACGCCGCCCATCACGGCGGCCCGCACCACGCTCGACCCCGGCTGGACCACCGCCACGAACCCGCCGAGCACCACCACCAGCGGCACCCACCGCCACCGCCGGGGCACCCCGCACCGCGTGACGACCGCGAGCACGACGGCGCCGAGGATCGAGAAGTGCGCGCCCGACACCGCCGTGATGTGCGCGAGCCCGGACACCCGCATGGCCTCGTCCAGATCGCCCACGCCCCGGGTGTCCCCGACCGCGACCGCGGGCAGCAGCCGGCCCGCGTCCCCCGGTACCGCGCCGGCGGTCGCGACCAGCCCGGTGCGCAGCCCGTCGGCGGCGCGGAGCAGGACGGACGGCGGCGCGCGCACCGCGGGGTCGTCGGTGGTCCGGGCCCGCGCGAGCACCCGGCGGGAGGTGTCCGCGATCGGCGTCAGGCGCGCGTCGACGGCGACGACCGTGCCGTAGGCCAGATCGGACGCGCTCGCCGGCGCGTACACCTCGACGGCGGCACCGGTCGGCGTCGGTCCCCGCGACTCCCCCGCCCCGAGCACCTCGACCGACGTCGCCGCCAGGAGGAACCGCACGACGCGCGAACCGGCCGGCCCGCCGGGCGCCTGCGGCGTCGAGCGGACGGTCCCGACCAGCTGCACCCGCGCCCGGTCCTCGGCGAGGGCACGTACGTCGCCCGCCTCGCGGTCCCGCACCTGCGCCGCCGTGGCGAGCAGCAGCATCGCGACCGCGCCGAGCGCGAGACCCGCCTGCGCCCGCGCGGCCACGCGCTCGGGGACCCGCACCGGGACCCGCTCGGGCACCCGCAGGGCCGCCCGCTCCGGGACCCGCACGGCGTCCCGCACCGGGACCCGCTCGGGCACCCGCTCCTGGGCGCGCTCGAGCGCCCGCACCGGGACCCGCACGACTTCCCGCACCGGGACCCGCTCGGGCACCGGCTCCGGGACGCGCACCGCGACGCGCTCGGGGACCCGCACGGCGACCCGCTCGCCGACCCCCGCGAGCTGCCGCCCCGTGCCCCGCGGAGCCTCCCGGCCGCCGCTCTCGTGGTCCCGGACGGCTTCCGGTCCCGACGGTCCCCGCAGCAGGCGGCCGAGCACGCCCACCGCCGCCAGGCCGGTGACCACCGCGCCTGCCACCAGCGCCCCCGAGGTCGCCCCCGTGACCAGGGCCGCCATGGCCCACACCGCCAGCGCGGCGGGCACCAGCCGCACGTCGACCGCCTCGTCGGTGCTCACACCCGCACCAGCTCCCGGATCTGGCCCAGCACGGCCGGGCCGATGCCCGAGACGTCGAGCAGCGCGTCCACGCTCCCGAACGGGCCGTTCGCCTCGCGCCACGCCACGATGCGCTCGGCGAGCACCGGTCCGATCCCGGGCAGCGTCTGGAGCTCGGTGCTCGGGGCCGTGTTGACGTCGACGCCGCCGCCCGCCGGACCCGCCGCGCCGCCGCCGGAGGACGCCGCGGTGCCGTCCGCGGCGTCGGCGACGACCGGCTCCTCGCCCGGCGCCGGCACCCGGACCTGCGCGCCGTCCTGGACCACGGCGGCCAGGTTCAGCGCGGCCAGGTCGGCGTCCGGCAGGGGGCCGCCCGCCGCGCCGACCGCGTCGCCCACCCGGGAGCCCGCCGGGAGGGCCACGACCCCCGGTGCCGCGACCCGGCCGACGACGTGCACCCAGACGGTCGTCTCCTCCGCGGGAGCCGTGGCGGGCTGCTCCGCGCCGTCGGTCCCGGCACCGTCGGTCGCGGCGGCGCCGGTGATCGCGGGCTCCTCGACGGCGACCGGCTCGCCGGTGGGCTGCGCCGCCGACCGGACGACGACGGCCCCGCCGACCAGCAGCAGCGCCCCGAGCGCGATCACGGCCGTCCGGGGCGCCAGCCGCCACCGCACGAGGTCGACGAGCCGCGGCCGGTCTCCGCCGGACGCCTCACCCTCGCCCGCACCGCCGAACCGGTCGAGGTCATCGTCGGTGCCGAACCACTCGCCGTCACCGTCCGAGCCGAACCGGCCGAGGCCCCCGTCGGCGCCGAACCGCTCGCGGTCCCCGTCGGTGCCGCCGGGCGGCAGGTCGTCGCTCCCGGAAGCGCTCACCCCGGACGCCCCCCGCGAGCCGGCTCCCGCCTCCCCGGGCACGTCGTCGCTCCCGCAGTCGGCGGCCGACGCCGCTGCCGGCCGTCGAACGTCGACGGCCGGCGCCGCCGTCCCGTCGTGCGGCACCGGGTCCGCCTCGGACGCGGCCCGCGCCGCCGCGTGCAGCCGAGCCCGTCCGCCGCCGACCGGTCCCGCGTCGTCGCGCCGCGGGTCGGGCGCCGGGCTGCCGTCGTACCAGGTCATGCCGCGACGCTAGGGCGGCGGTCCGGTCCCGGCGGCGCCCGCGAGCCCGTCCTGGGGACCACGCACCGCGCCCGGTCCTGTGGACGACTCCGCGCCCGCCGCCCGTGCGGAGCGCGGCCGGTGCTGCACCCCCGGACCTGCGCGCCGGGCGGTGGTCAGCGGTCGGTCACGGTGACGGCGAGCGCCCCCACGCCGAGGTGTCCGCCGAGCACGGCGCCCACCTCGCGCACCAGCACCTCGTCGAGCCCGAGCGCGTCGCGCAGCCGCTCGGCGACCTCCGCCGCGATCTCCGGCCGTCCGAGGTGCTGGACCCCGACCCGCACGGACCTGCCCGCGCCCGGGGGCACCGCCATCCGAGCCGCGGCATCCGCCGCGCCGTCGTCCGGCCGCACCCCGTCGGCGACGCGCGACCCCTCCGCGCCCGTCTGCGCCCTCGGCACCCGCCGCGCCACCTCCGCCACGGCCAGCGCGTGCAGCCGGTCCCGCGCCGCGCGCCGCGTCCGCACCCGCTCGGCGACCTCGATCCGCCCGTCCCGCAGCGCGAGCACCGGGCGCAGCCCCAGCACGGTGCCGAACGCGGCGGCGGCCGCGGACAGCCGGCCACCGCGGCGCAGGTGGTCGAGCGAGTCCACGACGAACCACGCGGCGGTCGACCGTCCGACCTGCTCGGCGGCCCCGGCGACGGTCGCGCCGTCGGCGGGGCCCCACACGGTGCCCCGTGCCGCCTCCGCGGCGGCCAGGGCGGCGAACCCGAGCCCCAGGCCGGCGCTCCGGGAGTCGACGACGTGCACCGGCAACGGCGCGAGCTGCGCGGCGAGGCCGGCGGCGCGGACGGTGCCGGAGAGCTCGCCGGACAGGTGCACCGAGACGACCTCGACGGCACCGCGCGCGGCGGCCGCCTCGTAGGCGGCCGCGAACGCGGCGGGCGGCGGCTGGGACGTCGTGACCCGGCGCCCGGACCGCAGCGCCGCGACCAGGCCCTCGGGCGTGAGGTCCACGCCGTCGCGGAACCGCTCGCCGTCGGCGGCGACGTCGAGCGGGACGACGTCGATGCCCCAGGCCGCGGCGTCGGCGGCGGTCAGGCAGGACGTCGAGTCGGTGATCACCACCACCCGCGGCGGCACGGGCGGCTCCGCGGCCGCCGGCTCGGGGTCGACCCGGGCGGACCGCCGCAGCCGGCGCGCCACGCGCTCGGCCCACGCCGGCGGCACCACGGCGATCCGCAGCCCCGGGTGCGCCCGCCGGCCGGCGTCCCCGCCCGACGACACCGCTCCCGGCGACCCCGCACCCGACGACACCGCACCCGACGACAGCGCTCCCGGCGACCCCGCACCCGGCACCGCCGGGCGCGCGACGCCGCGCCCCGCCCCCGCGCCGGGCGCGGTCGGCGGGGCGTCGGCGCCCTCGGGCACCGTCAGGCCGGCACCACGTTGACGAGCTTCGGCGCGCGCACGATCACGGTGCGCACGTCGCGACCGGCCATCGCCCGCTGCACGCCCGGGTCCGCCAGCGCGAGCTCGCGCAGGGTGGCCTCGTCGGCGTCGACGGGCACCTCGGCGCGGCCGCGGACCTTGCCCTGCACCTGGAACACGCAGGTGACGGTGTCCTCGACCAGGTACTGCGGGTCGACCGCCGGGAACGGCTCGTGCGCGAGCGAGCGCTCGTGGCCCAGCCGGGACCACAGCTCCTCGGCCAGGTGCGGCGCGACGGGCGCGGTCATGAGCACGAGCTGCTCGGCGACGGTGCGCGGCACGGCGGGCAGCGAGGTCAGGTGGTTGTTGAGGACGATGAGCTTGGCGATGGCGGTGTTGATCCGCATGCCCTGCATGTCCTCGCCGACCTCGGCGATCGTCCGGTGCAGCACGCGGAGCGTCTCGACGGTCGGCTCGGCGTCGACGACCGTCACCTCGCCGGTCTCCTCGGAGACGACGTTGCGCCACACGCGCTGCAGGAACCGCTGCGCGCCGACGACCGCCCGGGTCTCCCAGGGGCGGGACAGGTCGAGCGGGCCCATCGACATCTCGTAGACGCGCAGGGTGTCCGCGCCGTACTCGGCGTACATCTCGTCCGGGGAGACGGCGTTCTTCAGCGACTTGCCGATCTTGCCGTACTCGCGGAACACCTCCTCGCCGTTCCAGGTGAAGCCGGACGCGACGGAGTCGTCCTCGACGACCTCGGCGGCCGGGACGTACACGCCCCGGACGTCGGTGTAGGCGTACGCCTGGATGTAGCCCTGGTTGAACAGCTTGTAGAACGGCTCGCGGCTGGACACGTGGCCCAGGTCGTAGAGCACCTTGTGCCAGAACCGCGCGTACAGCAGGTGCAGCACGGCGTGCTCGACACCGCCGACGTACAGGTCGACGCCGCCGGCGCCGTGGGTGTCGCCGGGGTTGTGGCCCGGGCCCATCCAGTACTGCTCGAGCGCCGGGTCGACGACCTGGCCGGTGGCGTGGGTCGGGTCCAGGTAGTGCAGGTAGTACCAGCACGAGCCGGCCCAGTTCGGCATGGTGTTCGTGTCGCGGCGGTAGGTCTTCGGCCCGTCGCCCAGGTCGAGCGTGACGTGGACCCAGTCGTCGTTGCGGCTCAGCGGCGCCTCGGGCGAGGACTCCGCGTCGTCGGGGTCGAAGGTGCGCGGCGCGTAGTCCGGCACGTCCGGCAGGTCGACCGGCAGCGACTGCTCGGGGATGGCGATGGGCAGGTCGTCCTCGTCGTAGACGATCGGGAACGGCTCGCCCCAGTACCGCTGCCGGCTGAACAGCCAGTCGCGCAGCCGGTAGGTCGTGGTGCGGGACCCGGCGCCGCGCTCGGCCAGCCAGTCGACGACCCGGGTCTTGGCCTCGGCGACGGACAGCCCGTCCAGGCTGATCTCGTCGTTCGACGAGTTGATGATCGCGCCGTCGCCGGTCCAGGCGCCCTCGTGGCCCTCCGGCGGCTGGACGGTGTGCACGACGGGCAGCCCGAACGCCTCGGCGAACGCGAAGTCGCGGGTGTCGCCGCCGGGGACGGCCATGATCGCGCCGGTGCCGTAGCCCATCAGGACGTAGTCGGCGATGAACACGGGCAGCTGGGCGCCGTTCACCGGGTTCAGGGCGTAGCCGCCGGTGAACACGCCGGTCTTGCGGCCGGCGTCGGCCTGGCGCTCGACGGCGGTCTTGGCGGCGGCCTCGCGGCGGTAGGCGGCGACGGCCTCCGCGGGCGACGCGGCGCCCCCGCGCCAGGACTCCGGCACGTCCTCGTCCCAGACCGACACTGCCTCCGAGTCGGCGACGATCGCGTCGACCAGCGGGTGCTCCGGCGCCAGCACGACGTAGGTCGCGCCGAACAGCGTGTCGGGGCGGGTGGTGAAGACGGTCAGCGGCTCGTCGGCGTCGGTGACCTCGAAGTCGACGTGCGCGCCCTCGGACCGGCCGATCCAGTTCCGCTGCATCGCGGTGACCTTCTCCGGCCAGTCGATCAGCGCGAGGTCGTCGGCCAGCCGGTCGGCGTACGCGGTGATCCGCATGTTCCACTGCCGCAGGGTGCGCTGGAACACCGGGAAGTTGCCCCGCTCGGACCGGCCGTCGGAGGTGACCTCCTCGTTGGCCAGGACGGTGCCCAGGCCCGGGCACCAGTTCACCGGGGTCTCGGAGACGTAGGCCAGGCGCTGCGCGTCGACGACCCGGCGGCGCTGCACGGCGTCCAGGTCGGCCCACGCCGCACCCTCGGGCACCCCGGCGATCCCGTCCGGCACCGCTCGGGTCCCCGACTCGTACGCCTCGACCAGCGTCGACACCGGCCGGGCCGCGCCGGTGCCGCCGTCGGGCCGCACGGCGTCCTCGTCGTACCAGGAGTCGAAGATCTGCAGGAAGATCCACTGCGTCCAGCGCACGTAGTCCGGGTCGATCGTCGCGAACGAGCGGCGCGGGTCGTGGGCGACGCCCAGCCGCCGGAGCTGGCGCGCCATGATCTCGATGTTCGCCTCGGTGGTCGTGCGCGGGTGGGCACCCGTCTGCACGGCGTACTGCTCGGCGGGCAGGCCGAACGCGTCGTAGCCCAGCGCGTGCAGCACGTTGTCGCCCTGCATCCGGCGGAACCGCGCGACGACGTCGGTGGCGATGTAGCCCAGGGGGTGACCGACGTGCAGGCCCGCGCCCGAGGGGTACGGGAACATGTCCATCACGAAGAACGGGCGGGCGCCCGCGCGCGCCGGCTGCCCGTCGCCGTCGGTCAGCGCGCTGCCGGCCGGGTTGGCCGCGAAGAACGTGCCGCGCTCGACCCACTCGTCCTGCCACCGGAGCTCGATCTGCTGGGCGAGCTCGGCGGTGTACCGGAAGGGCACGTCCTGGCCGCCGGCGGTGGCCGGGGCGGAGGCGGGATCGGGCTGGGTGCTGGCGGGCGACGTCACCGGGGAAGTCTATCGACGCGCGCACGTCCTTTCCGCCGCGCGCCGCCCGGCCCTGGGCGACGGCGGGGCCGCAGGTCAGACGGCCTGCCGCTCCTCCGCGACCGCGGACCCGCCCGGCGCGTCCGGCTCCCCCGCGACCCGCGCCGCCGCCCGCGCCCGCGCCCTCGCCCGCGCACCGCCCAGCGTCGCCGCCGAGATCACGAGCCCGACCGCGGTCAGCCCTGCGCCGACCCACGCGGGCGCCACGTACCCGAGCCCGCCGGCGATGACGAGCCCGCCGACCCACGCGCCGGCGGCGTTGCCGGCGTTCAGCGCGGAGTGGCACAGCGCGGCGCCGAGCGACGGCGCGGACGGCGACAGGTCCATGAGCCAGGACTGCAGCGCGAGGCCGAGCACCTGCGTGGTCACGCCCAGCAGCACGATCGCGAGCACGCCGGGGACCACCCACTGCGCGAGGACCGCGATCAGCACCAGCGCGACGATCGTCGAGGCGAACCCGAGCAGCACGGTCCGGGCCACCGACCGGTCGGCCAGCCGCCCGCCGAGCAGCGTGCCGATCGTCATGCCGACGCCGAACAGCGCGAGCACGACCGGCACCGTCGCCTCGGTCAGCCCCGTGACCTCCGTCAGCAGGGGCGACACGTAGGAGTACACGGCGAACATGCCGCCGAACCCGATCGACCCCGCCGCGCAGGCGACCCACAGCCGCCCGTTGCGCAGCGCCCCGAGCTCCGCGCGCACCGTCGCGCCGTCCCGCACCGGCAGCCCGGGCAGGAACCGGAGCAGCGCGAGCAGCGTCAGTGCGCCCAGCACGCCCACCGCGACGAACGCCACCCGCCAGCCGAACGCCTGCCCCAGCACGGTCGACAGCGGCACGCCCACGATGTTGGCGATGGTCAGGCCGGCCATCATCGTGGCGACCGCCTGGCCACGGCGGCCCGGTCCGGCGACGTGCGCCCCCATGACCGCGCCGACCCCGAAGAACGCGCCGTGCGGCAGGCCCGCGACGAACCGCGCCGCGACCAGCCAGCCGAGGGACGGCGCGAGCGCGGACAGCAGGTTGCCGACGGTGAACGCCGACATGAGCACCAGGAGCAGCGTCCGGCGGTCCATCCGGGCCGCGATCGTCGTCAGCAGCGGCGCCCCCACGACCACGCCGAGCGCGTACGCCGTGATCGCGTGCCCGGCCTCGGGGATCGTGCCGTCGAGGTTGTCCGCGATGAGCGGCAGCAGGCCCATCGTCGCGAACTCGGTGGTGCCGATCGAGAAGCCGCCCAGCGCGAGGGCCAGCAGCGGCAGCCGCGCGCGGCGGCGGACCAGGTGCGGGTCCAGGACCACGTCGGTGTCGACGGCGGGTCCACCCGGCGTGCTCGTGTGCATGTGCGGCTCCCGCGGTCGTCGTCGGTGGACCGCAGGGGCCCCGGCGGCAGGGAGCGCCGGGTGCGGCGGCCCGTCCCGGGGACCGCGTCGGCGAGGAGTCCGGTGCCACCAGCCTACCGGCCGGTCGGGACCGTCCCGGGCGTGACCGGCCCGGGTCAGGGCGTGTCGAGCAGCACCCAGATCGCGCGCGCGGCGACCTCGCCGAGCTCGACCGGCCGCGGCTCCGCGACCGCGCCCACGGCCTCCGCCGCGGCGTCCGCGACGGTCCCGCCGTCGAGCGGCGGCAGCACCCGCACCGCGGTCATCCCGGCGAAGTCGCGCCGCTCGACGACCTCGACCCGGGCGTCCAGCACGACGCCCACCGACGCCAGGTAGCGCAGCAGGCCCGGGTCGGCGTCGGAGATCCGGGCGATCCGGCCCGACCCGGACGTGAGCTCCCAGAGCATGTCGGCGGCCGGCGTGGGCACGGTGCCGTCCGGCGCGGGGATCGGATCGCCGTGCGGGTCGCGGGTCGGGTGGCCCAGGCGGGCGTCGATCCGCTCGACCATGAGGTCCGACACGGCGTGCTCGAGCACCTCCGCCTCGTCGTGCACCTCGTCCCAGGCGTACCCGAGCTCGCTGACCAGGAAGGTCTCGATCAGTCGGTGCCGCCGGACGACCTGCACCGCGTGCCGGACGCCCTCCTCGGTCAGCGTGATCGCCGCGTACGGCGCGTGCTCCACGAGGCCCTGGTCGGCCAGCCGGCGCACGGTCTCGGACACGGTCGAGGCGCCGACGCCCAGCCGCTCGGCGAGCATCTTCGTGGTCACCGGGGCCGACGACCACTCGCGCGCCGTCCAGACCACCTTGAGGTAGTCCTGGGCCACGGAGGTCAGGTCGCTGGTCTCGCTCACGCCGTCCAGGTTAGGGCCCCGTCCCGAGCACTCCCCCCGAGACCCGCCCGCGAAGTCGTCGGTCCCGTCCACGGGACGGGGTGCGGAACCGACGACCTCGGGCGGAACCGACGACCTCGCGGCCGCCGTCAGCCTCGCGGCCGGCGTCAGGCCTGGGCGTCCCGCCAGGCGACCCACTGCTCCACGAGGCTGAGGTCGTAGTCCGGCCCGCCGACCCCGACCGTGAACAGCGTCACGCCCGCGTCGACCAGCGGCGCGGCGACCTCGGCCGGCGGCGCGCTCACGCCCACGCTGCGCTCGACCAGCGCGGCGGTGTCCCGGCCGACGGCTGCGCCGTGCTCGTCGAGGATCGCGCTCTTGCGGGTCAGCGTGTCCAGGTCGCCGAACGAGTGCCACACGTCGGCGTGCTCCGCCACGACGCGCAGCGTCTTCCGCTCGCCGCCACCCCCGATCAGGATCGGGATGTCGCGCGTCGGCGCCGGGTTGCCCGCGGCGAGCCGGGCCTTGATGCGCGGCAGGGCCGACGCCAGCTCGGCGATCCGGGTGCCCGGGGTGCCGAACTCGTAGCCGAACTGGTCGTAGTCCTTCTCGAACCAGCCCGCGCCGATGCCGAGGATCAGCCGGCCGCCGCTGATGTGGTCGACCGTGCGGGCCATGTCGGCGAGCAGCTCGGGGTTCCGGTACGAGTTGCAGGTCACCAGGGCGCCGATCTGCACCCGGCTGGTCTGCTCCGCCCAGGCGCCGAGCATCGTCCAGCACTCGAAGTGCTTGCCGTCCGGGTCGCCGTAGAGCGGGAAGAAGTGGTCCCAGTTGAAGATCACGTCCACCCCGAGGTCCTCGGCGCGGCGCACCGCGTCCCGGATCTGGGCGTAGTCGGCGTGCTGGGGCTGGATCTGGACTCCGATGCGGAGCGGTCGCGTCATGGTCAGACCGTACGTCCGCGACGACCCGCGCGTCCCCGCCGTCTACGCTGGCCGACGCCCCACCCGCGATCCCCGGAGGTCCCCATGCCCGCCGCCGACACCACCGCGCCCGTCCCGCTCCGCTGGGTGGGCCCGCTGCGGATCAGCGGCAACGTCATGACCGGCGAGACCGAGGTCCCGCTGGCGACCTACGAGTCGCCGCTGTGGCCGTCCGTCCGGCGCGGGGCCCGGCTGTCGACCATGGTCGAGGGCGGGATCAGGGCCACGCTGGTGGACGAGCGGATGTCCCGGTCGGTGCTGCTGGAGGCCGACGACGCCGAGGCCGCGCTCGCCGCCTGGCAGCACCTGTCGTCGCGCCGGGACGAGCTCGCCGCGGTCGTCGCGACCAGCAGCCGGTTCGCCCGGCTGATCGACCTGCACGTGCAGATCGCCGCGAACCTGCTGTTCGTGCGGTTCGAGCTGACCACCGGCGACGCCTCGGGACACAACATGGTGACCAACGCCGCCGACAAGCTGATGGACCACGTGCTGGCGACGGTGCCGGGCGTCCGGTACGGGTCGATCTCCGGCAACTTCTGCTCGGACAAGAAGGCGACCGCCGTCAACGGCATCCTCGGGCGCGGCAAGAACGTCGTCACCGAGATCGTGCTCCCCCGGCGGCTGGTCGAGCGGTTCCTGCACACCACGCCCGAGGCGATCGTGCAGCTGAACATCCGCAAGAACCTGATCGGCACGATGCTCGCGGGCGGGCTGCGGTCGGCGAACGCGCACTACGCGAACATGCTGCTGGCGTTCTACCTGGCGACCGGGCAGGACGCGGCCAACATCGTCGAGGGCTCGCAGGGCCTCACGCACGCCGAGGTCCGCGACGGGGACCTGTACTTCTCCTGCACGTTGCCGAACCTGGTCGTGGGCACCGTGGGCAACGGCAAGGGGCTCGACTTCGTGGAGGAGAACCTGGCCCGGCTCGGCTGCCGCGAGGAGCGCGAGCCCGGGGACAACGCCCGCCGGCTGGCCGTGCTCTGCGCCGCGACCGTGCTGTGCGGCGAGCTGTCGCTCATGGCGGCCCAGACCAACCCGGGCGAGCTCATGGCCGCGCACCTCACCCTGGAGCGGGGCGCGGCGGCGAAGGGCTGAGCCGACGTGATCGTGACGGCGCCGTGGCGCACCTCTCGACGAGATGTGCGCCACGGCACCTGGATCAGGACACCCAGCTCACGTCCGACGGTCCCCCGCTGAAGCAGATCGTCCCGTTGTTCAACACCGCGTTGCTGGTCCGAGCGACCGACGCGATGTAGCTGCCGGCCTTCGGCACGGAGTGCAGGAACGTGTGCTGCCACGTCGTCCGCGACGCGAGGGCTCCGCCGAACGTCTGCCGCGCAGACGTCCCGCCCCCGGCGACGTCCACGAACCACGAGTAGCCCACGGCCGGCCGCACGACGTTGAACGAGGTGCTGATCCCGGCCCGGCGGAATCCCGTGCTGTCGGTGATCACGATGCGCGAGGTCCCGCAGGAGCCCGCGACCACGGTGGAGCGACCGGCGCCCACCCTCCGGGCGATCGCCTCCTCCTCGGCGCGCGCCTGGTCCGTGACCGGCACGGAGCGCTGCGTCCCGTCCTCCTCCGTCACGATCGCGTACCCGTTGGCGCGCGCGACCGACTCGTCGAAGCCGACCGCGTCCATCTCGACTTCGACGATCGTCACCCCGTCGGATCTCTCCGCGGCGACAGCCGGACTCACGCCGGTGACAAGCGCTGCGAGCAGCACCGCCACCCCTGCTGCGGCTCTGCCCTTCATGCTGACGACTCTGCTCACGTCGACCTCCGTCTTCTGTGGCGGGGCCCCCCGGTCGTAGACTAGGGAAACCGTCTTCCGCGCGGAAGGAGCACATCGTGCACGTCAGCGGCTCGCACCCCGCTCCTCCCGACGGTGCCGACGGTCCCGAGCCCGCGGGCTACGTCCTCCAGCAGACCGGCGCGACGCCGCTGCGGAGCGTCGAGCACACGACGGGACGTCTGGACGGGGAACCGGACAGCGTGCTCTCCCGGTGGGTCGACGGACACGGGACCGAGCTCGTGGTCGAGTCCCGCCGCACCGCGTCGGGCACGTCCGCCGAGGACGTCGCGACCACCTCGCTCGCCCGCTGGCTCGTCGACCGGTACCTGAGCAGCGGTGAGATCGACCGCCGGGTCGTGTCCTCGATCTGGGCCGGGGCCCCGGACGACGTGCAGGAGACGAGCGCCGCTCTCGTCCTCGACGGGTTGCCCGCAGCGGGTGTCGTCGCACGCCGCGACGACGCGGTCGCCCGGGTGGTCCTGCGTGACGAGCACTCGGTCGCGGTGGTGCACCCGGCGTCGTTCGACGACGTCCCCCGGCTCGTCCCCGGTGTGCCGCACGTCGGCTGACGTCGGCTCACCGCGCACCCCCCGATGTGACCACGTTCACGAACGGGATGAATCCGGGCGCCGTCGGCGTTCCGTGAGGAGCAGGTGAAGAGTCCCGACGCTCGCTGGTCGGTGCTCGCACGCGGGGCTACAGTCGTCCGGGCCCAGCGTGACCGCCGACGACGGCGGGCCGCACCGCCGGGCCCGTCGCGACGCCGGGTCACCCACCCGCGGACGACGTCCAGCCGGAGAGGATCCCACCCCGACATGCAGCTCGGCATCGACGACCTGGCCTTCGCGACCGCGGGCCGGTACCTCGACCTGGCGAACCTGGCGCCCGTGCACGGCGTCGAGCCGGCGAAGTACACGGTGGGCCTCGGCCAGGACCGGATGAGCGTGTGCGCCCCCGACGAGGACGTCGTGACGCTGGCCGCGGCCGCCGCGCTCCCCCTCGTGGAGGACCTGTCCGACGACGGGCGGGCCGCGATCCGCACCGTGCTGCTCGCGACCGAGAGCGGCATCGACCAGTCGAAGTCGGCCGGCGTGTACGTGCACCACCTGCTCGGCCTCAACCCGGCCGCGCGCGTCGTGGAGCTCAAGCAGGCCTGCTACTCCGGCACCTCCGCGCTGCAGATGGCGCTGGCGCTGGTCGCCCGCAACCCGGAGCAGAAGGTCCTCGTGATCTGCTCCGACGTCGCCCGCTACGACATCGGGTCCTCCGGCGAGCCGACCCAGGGCTGCGGCGCGGTCGCGATGCTGGTCACCGCGAACCCGCGGCTCGTCGCGATCGAGCCGGTCTCCGGCCTGCACACCACCGACGTCATGGACTTCTGGCGGCCGAACTACCGGACCACCGCCGTGGTCGACGGCCGGCTGTCGCTGCGCGCGTACACCGACTCGCTCACCGGCGCGTGGCAGGACTTCCGCGCCCAGGGCGGCGCCGAGTTCGGCGACATCGACGCGTTCGTCTACCACCAGCCGTTCACCAAGATGGCCGTCAAGGCGCACGCGCACCTGACCCGGCTCGCGGGCGCCCCCCGCGACGCCGAGGTGATGGACGCGCAGATCGCCGACACGCTCCGGTACAACCGCGAGATCGGGAACTCCTACACCGCCTCGATGTACATCGGGCTGGCGTCGCTGCTCGACCACGCGGCCGAGGACCTGGGCGGCTCGCGCATCGGCTTCTTCTCCTACGGCTCCGGCGCCGTCGGCGAGCTCTTCACCGGCGTCGTCCAGCCCGGTTACCGCGCGCACCTGCGCGCCGCCGCGCACCGCCGGCTGCTCGACGAGCGCGACGAGGTGTCGCACGCCGAGTACTCGCGGATCGTGGCGCCGGTGAACCCGGTCGACGGCGGGGACCACGACGTCGAGCGGCTGACCCGCGGCCCGTTCCGGCTCGCGGCGATCACCGGGCACCAGCGGGTGTACGAGCGCACGGAGGCGGCCGCGACCGCGGTCGCCTGACCGCGCCCGCCCCGCGCCCGCGCCGCGGGGCGACGCCCCGCTACTGGTACGTGACCAGGTCCGGCACCGGCTGCACCGCGTAGGTCTGCGCCGGGTCCAGCATCGGCGTGTCCTCGTCGTAGAAGTTCTTCCAGCCCCAGTGCACGTCCGGCGCGCCCTGGTGCAGCGTCGCCCAGGTGCCGGCCTTCGCGGGCTGGGAGCCCTGGCCGTCGGCGTGGATGATCATGGCCAGCTCGTCGTGCCCGGTGTGCAGCCGCTCGCGGTCGGTGATCATCCGCAGCGAGAACTGGTGCAGCAGGAACATCTTCTGCGGCAGCTGCCGGTCGCGGGTGAAGGTCGCGAGCCAGTCGGCGGTGGCGTTGACCTCGTCGACGCCGACCGAGCCGATCTGCCGCAGATGCACCTGGTCGGGGGCGAGCCGCCACTCCGGGTCGAGCGCGAGGCCGACGTGCGGGTAGGCCAGGAGGTCGGCGTACTGCTGCGCCTGGGTGAGGAAGTCGGTGCGGCCGGGCTGCAGGTCGATGACGACGGCCTGCCCCGCGGCCTGCGCCGCCTCGACGATCGGACGGAGCTCGTCCACCGACCGGGCGCGCGAGTAGGAGCCGTCCGGCTCGGGCCCCGAGGACGCGATGGTCGCGATGACCTCGAGCGTCGGCACCACGGTGTCCGAGGTGAGCTCCCGGTACGGGGCTGCGGTCTGCTCGGCGCGGGCGATGGTCGCCGGCACGTCCTGCTCCCCCAGCACGCCGAGCGCGGGGGTACCGGGCGTGCCGTACAGCGCGACGTACCGCTTGCCGTCGACGCCGGGCGTCGCCGGGTCCGGGAACACCAGCTGGCCGCCGCCGGGCAGCTCGACGCCCGTGGCCGCGCTGGCGACGCGGGGGCCGAGCCGGGCGGCGTCGCCGAACGACGAGCCCACCGCGACGACGGTCTCGACCCCGGTCAGCGCCTGCACCGCGGCGGAGGTGGCGCGCGGGTCGGCGCCCGGGACGTCGACCACCGGCAGGCCCGCGGCACGGGCCGTCGCGGCGGCGACGGCGGTGCCCGCGGGGGCGGCGTGCGTGTCGACCAGCAGCGCGGCGGCCGCGGGCGCGGCCGGCGGCTCGACCGTGGTGCTGCTCCGACCGAGCACGTCCTGCTGCTCCGGGGTCGACGCGTCGCCGGGGTCGGTGCTCGGGGCGTCGGTCGCGGCCGCCGTGGCGGCGTCCTCCGCGGGCGCGCCCGCCGGCCCGAGCAGCAGGGCCGGCTCCGGCCCGGCCAGCCCCGCGACGGCGGCGACGAGCCCGGCGGCGTCCACCTGCTGCTCCTGCCCCACGGCCAGCCCCAGGTCCGCGAGTGCCGGGTCCGCGGCGTCCACGCCGTAGGTGCGCAGCCCGTCCGGCAGGTCGGCGGCGAGCGCGGCGCGCGCGTCCGGGTCGTCGTCCACGACGACCACGTCGGTGCTGCCGAGGCGGCCGAGCTCGTCGGCGACCCCGGAGCCCGCGACCAGCACCGGCGAGCCGAGCGCGACGGCCGCGGTGGCGGCGGGCGCGACGACCGCCGGGTCCTCGTCGGGGACCAGCACGGCGACCGGCGCCGCCGCGAACAGCGCGGCGCTGACCGCGAGCGCGGTCCCGGCGGCGGTTCCGTCCGGCACCACCGTCGTCGGCGCGTCGGGCAGCGTCGCCGAGGAGCGCAGCGTCACGGCCGACGGCGTCGGGTCCGGGGTGGCCCCGTCGTCCGCCCCGCCGGTGCAGGCGGCCAGCAGGCCGAGCGCGGCGAGCGCGGCGACCGCGGCGGCGGCGCGGGGTCGGT
>NZ_JAANNB010000052.1 GCF_011603975.1 Cellulomonas sp. IC4_254
CCCGACGAGCGGGCCTCCGCAGCCGGCGCCGACCGGCGCGGCCGAGACGCCGTCGGCCGTGCCCGCACCGCCCGTCGCACCGACCTCCGGCCCGGCCGCCGCAGCCGCTGCCGCGCCGGTGTCCGCGACGTCCGGTCCGGTCTCGCCGGCCCCGGACGCACCCGCTCCCGAGGCGATCGTCCGGCCGGCGGCGACCGCAGCACCCGGCGAGCCGTTGCCCGCACCCGCCGACCTCGCCCCGGAGACGGCACCGATCGCGCCGACGCCCGCGCCGCAGTCGCCGTCACCCGCGCCGCAGTCGCCGGCTCAGCCCGCGTCCGCCGCGCTCGGGATCGCAGCCGACGCGTCGCCCGAGGCCGCGCCGGCGCCCGACGACCCCGCCCGCGCCCTCGGCGCCCCGCGGCACGCAGCACCGACCGCCCCTGCGGCCACGCCGCCTCCTGCCGAGCCGACCCCGGTGGCCTCGGGTCCCGTCGAGCCGACTCCGGCGGCCTCGGGCCCGGCCGAGCCGACCTCGGTGGCCTCGGGTGCGGCCGAGTCGACCCCGGTGGCCCCGGGCCCGGCCGAGCCGAGCCCGCTGGACCCCGCCGCCGGCACGCCGCCCCTCGCCGTGCCGCGCGCCGCGGCCCCGACCCCGGGAGAGCCCGCCACGACGTCGATCCCGTCGGGCGACGCGGTGTCCGGGCTGCCGGAAACGACCATCCCGACGGCGGACCTCGGCGACCTGGAGCACACCCGCGTCGGCCGCTGGGCGGGTTCGCTGGACGCGGCGTCCTCGACGCTCGCCCTGGTGCTCGACACCGGCGAGCGGGTGGCCGTCACGGGCCCCGGCCTCGTCGGGCGTCGACCCGTCCCCGGCACCGAGCAGTGGGCCCACCTCGTCACGATCGACGACCCCGCGCAGTCGGTCTCCTCGACGCACCTGGCGTTCTGGCCGGTCGACGGCGGGCTCGACGTGCTGGACCGCGGCTCCACGAACGGCACCGTCCTCCTCGACGCGGCCGGCAAGCCGTGGAGCCTCCCGCCCGGGCAGCCGGCCCGCGTCGGCGCCGGCTGGACCCTCGTCCTGGGCAGCCGCCGCATCACCGTCACCCCGGCGTAGCGCGGTCGCACGGGAGCGCGCCCCGCCGAAGCGCGCCCCGCGAGAGCGCGCCCCGGGGAAGCGCGCCGCGCGAGAGCGCGCCACGCGGGAATGCGCCCCGTGCGAGCGCGCCCGGCGGGATGTGGTCGAGGGCGATGTCGAGGGCGCGGACGACCACGTGGCGCGCCCGACGCACTCACCCCGCGCGGATGAGGTGACGCGCGCGCGGGCGGCGGGAGCATGGGCGGAGCCGGGTCTCCCGGCAGGCGCGCCGCCCCGGGGCCGGGGGGACCGGGGCCGGCCGCGCCGCCCCTCGCGCCGTGCTCGACGCCGGACCGCCGTCGCTCCGCGCCGAGCCCGGCCACCCACGCCGCCCGCCGCCCAGTCCCCGCGAGTGTGCATGAAACGCGCTGAGTGAGTAGTCGCCGGATACTCACTCGACGCGTTTCATGCACACTCGGCGAGCGCGCGAACCGCGCCGGCGCCTCAGAGGGTCGGCGGGGTCCAGGCGAGCTGGACGACCTGGCGGCCCTCGTCGCGCGTGACCAGCTGCGCGCGCCCGGCCACCGACGGCACGGGCTTCGCCCCGCCGACCAGCGCGCCCTCGTCCGGGCTGCCCGACATCACGATGCCCGGGGCGGCGAGGTCGCGGAGCGCCTGCAGCACGGGCTCGTACATCGCGCGGCCCGCGCCGCCCGACCGGCGGGCGAGCACCAGGTGCAGGCCCACGTCGCCGGCCTGCGCGAGCAGCGGCACGAGCGGCTGCAGCGGGTTGCCGGTGGTGGTCGAGACCAGGTCGTAGTCGTCGACGATCACGTAGACCTCGGCGCCGGTCCACCAGGACCGCGACCGCAGCTGCTCCGGCGTCACGTCGGGACCGGGCAGCCGGGAGCGCAGGTACTCGGCGAGGCCGGCGATCTCGGACGCCGCCTGGTCCTGGGTGGTGAAGTAGCCGGCCAGGTACTCCTCGGGGATCTCGCCGAGCAGCGACCGCCGGAAGTCGACGGCGAAGATCTGCGCCTGCTGCGGGGTGTGCAGCCGCCGGACCTCGGACGCGACGGCGCGGAGCAGCGCGGACTTGCCGGAGCCGCCGTCGCCGAACGCGTACAGGTGCGGCTCCTCGGCGACGTCGATCCCGACCGGTGCGAGCGCGGCCTCGTCGATGCCGAGCAGCAGCCGGCGCCCATCGGCCCGGGGATCGGACCGGACGCGGTCGAGCGTGACCTCGTCGGGCAGCAGCCGCAGCTTGGGGCCGGCGGGGCCCTGCCAGGCGGCGTTCACGGTGTCGATGAGGTGCGCGACGCCGGCGCCCAGGGTGTCCGGCGAGGAGTCGCCGTCGACGCGGGGGAGCGCGGTCAGCACGTGGTGCTTCGACACGGCCAGACCGCGGCCGGGGCGGTCCTTGGGCACGTTGACGGCGACCTTGCGGTCGATCTCGGAGTCCATCGGGTCGCCGAGCCGCAGCTCCAGCCGGGTGCCGAACAGGTCCTTGACCTGGGTGCGGAAGTCCATCCAGCGCGCGGCGGACGCCACGAGGTGCACGCCGAAGGTGAGGCCGCGGCCGGCGAGCGCCTGGATGCGCGGCTCCAGCTCGTCGAACTCGGCGCGGATCGTGGACCAGCCGTCGACCAGCAGGAACACGTCGCCGTAGCCGTCGTCGGCGGTGCCCTGCGCGCGCCGGGTCCGGTAGGTCTCGATGGAGTCGATGCCGTTCGCGCGGAAGTACCGCTCGCGCTCGTCGACGATCGACTCGACCTCGGCCACCGTGCGGCGCACGACGTCCGGCTCGGCCCGGGACGCGACGCCCGAGACGTGCGCGAGGCCCGCCAGCGGGGCGAACGTGCCGCCGCCGAAGTCGAGCACGTAGAACTGCACCTCGAGCGGCGTGTGCGTGAGCGCCAGCGCGGTCACGACCGAGCGCAGGACGGTGCTCTTGCCGGTGCGCGGCGCGCCGACGACGGCCATGTGGCCGGCCGCGCCGCCGAGCGACACGGTGAGGTTCTCCCGGCGCTGCTCCAGCGGCCGGTCGACGGTGCCGAGCGGGACCGTGAGCGTCCCGGCCGAGCGCCACCCCGGCGACACCAGGCCCAGCCGCGGGCCGGCGACCAGGTCGGGCATGAGCTCGTCGAGGGTGCGGGGGACGACCAGCGGGGGCAGCCACACCTGGTGGGCGGGCGGACCCTGGTCCTTCATCCGCTGCACGGCGATGTCGAAGGTGGCGCGCGACTCCTCGGGCTCGGTCGCGACGACCTCGGTCGACGCCGGCTCCGCGACGACGCCGCCGAGCACGGGCGCCGCCGTGAACGACTCCAGCCGGGTCAGCCCGCCGCCCGCGACGGTGCCGCCGCCGGCGGTCGCGCGCCGCCGGGCCTTCGGCGGGCCGGACACGTAGGCGGCGCGGAACTGGATCATCGTCGTGGTGTCGGGCTTGAGGTAGCCCATGCCCGGGACCGGCGGCAGCGTGTAGGCGTCGGGGACGCCGAGGACGGTGCGCGACTCGGCGGCCGAGAACGTGCGCAGGCCGATCCGGTACGACAGGTGCGACTCGAGCCCGCGGAGCCGGCCCTCCTCCAGCCGCTGCGAGGACAGCAGCAGGTGCATCTGCAGCGACCGGCCCAGGCGGCCGATCGTGACGAACAGGTCGACGAACTCCGGCTTGGCGGACAGCAGCTCGGAGAACTCGTCGCAGACGATGAGCAGCGCGGGCAGCGGCGCCAGGTCGGTGCGGCCGCCCTTGCGCGCCTTCTCGTAGTCGGCGACGTTCGCGAAGTTGCCCGCGGCGCGCAGCAGCTCCTGGCGGCGGACCATCTCGCCCTGCAGCGCGTCCTGCATCCGGTCGACGAGCGTGAGCTCCTCGCCGAGGTTGGTGATGATCGCCGACACGTGCGGCATGTCGGCCATGCCGGCGAACGTCGCACCGCCCTTGAAGTCGACGAGGACGAAGTTGAGGTCCTCGGACGAGTGCGTCATCGCGAGCGCGAGCACCAGCGTGCGGAGCACCTCGGACTTGCCGGAGCCGGTGGCGCCGATGATCAGGCCGTGCGGGCCCATGCCCTGCTGGGCGGACTCCTTGATGTCCAGCGCCACGGGCTGCCCCTGCGGGGTGACGCCGATCGGTACCCGGAGCCGGTCGCGGGGCAGCCGCGGCCGCCAGGCGACGTCCAGGTCCAGGTCGCGGACGTCGCCGACGCCGAGCAGGTCGACCAGCTCGGACGACACCTCCTCGTCGCCGCGCTCCGGGCCGGACTCGACGTGCAGCGGGAGCAGGCGGCGCGCGGTGGCCTCGGCGTCCGCCACGGACATCTGGTCGCCCTCGACCCGCACCGGCGCGTTGCCGAGCCGCAGCACGTCCACGGGGGCCCGCACCGCGTCCTCGGTGACGACCGCACCGCCGACGTTGAGGCGCAGCGTCGTCGGCTCGTCGAGCTCGTCCCAGCGGTCGGGCAGCTCGAGGACCGTCACGCCGAGCACGCCGTCGGTGGTGAGGATCGCGTTGCCGACCGGGACGTGCCCGCCGTCGACGACGACCAGCACGTGCGGCAGCGGCGCCTCGGCGGCGTAGCCGAACCGCGGGCGGTCGACCAGGTCCTCGGGGAGCAGCGACTCGACGTCGGCGAGCGTGGTGCCCATCATCCGCGCGGCGCCGACGGCGTCCCGGGACCGCGTCGAGTGCGCGTGCGGCAGCCACTTGACCCAGTCCCACTCCGGCAGGGCGGCGTCGCTCGCGACGACGGCGATCTGCAGGTCCTCCGGCGCGTGGAAGGTGGCGAGCTGGCTGACGACGGCGCGGGCGAGCGCGCGCGACTCCGCGGCCGCCCCGGTCACCTCGATGCGAGCCACCGAGCGGACGTCGAACGCCATCGGCACGCCCTGCTGGACGCGGTGGGTGACCAGGAACCGGTGCGCGGCGGACGCGGCCACCGGGTCGAGCTGCGCCAGCGGCGGGGTCTGCGGGGCCTCGAGGTCGAGGCAGAGCGGCTGCGCGCCGACGCCGACGCGCGCCACCAGGAAGTCGTCGTGCTGCGACCGGCGCTCCCACACCCGGGTGCGCTCCTCGGCGACGGCCGGCAGGGCGCGCGGGTCGGGCGAGGTCCACTCGGCGGCGCGGCGCTGGGCGCCGGCGGCCTGCCGGACGGAGTTCCGCAGGTCGGACAGGTACGCCAGGTACTCGCGGCGGGCGCCGACGACCTGCGCCTGGTGCTGCGAGCGCTGCCGCCAGCCGTTCACCCCGACGAACCCGAGCGACGCCAGCAGGAACATGCCGGCGGTGATCAGGCCGCGCGGGCCGGGCTGGGTCGTCGCGACGAACACGATCGAGCCGACGGAGCCCAGCATCGGGATGGCGTTCGCCAGCATGCCGCTGATGCCGTCGGAGGCCTGGATCTCGGGCGGGGGCTGCAGGACGACCTGTCCGCTGGGGACGGCGGGCGGCTCCAGGCGCGTCCCCTGCTGCGGCGCGATCGACATCGTCGGCGCTCGGTCCCTCCTGCCGGGTCGGGGAGCGACCCGCCCCCCGACGTTCCTGTGGCGTCAACCTACCCGCACGGGCGCGCGCGGGGCGGCCGGCGTTCCACCGTCCGGGCGATCCTGGCCGCGGACCGCCCGCACCGGGGGACGGCCGGGGTGCTGACGGGCCCTGACCGCATAGCATGACTGGCGCCGCGCCCGGGGGCTGGCGGGACCGTCGCCGACGCCCCGCCGGGCGCGCGACCGGCGGAGGGAGAGCGCGTGACGGTGCAGTCGACCGGCGCGCCCCTGACGCGCGTCGCCGTGCACCTGGGCACGCGCCGCCTCGACGTCGCCCTCGACGCCGGCCGCACCCTCGGCGAGCTGCTGGCCGCCGCCGGGGTCCCGCTGGTCCCGGGGATGCTCGCCCTCGACTCGTCCGGCCGCGTGCTGGACCTGGCCGCGCCGGTCGCCGCGCAGGTCGTCGACGGAGCCGTGGTGCACGTCGTCGCGCCCGCGCCGCGCCCCCGGGGCCGGGCCGCCCGCGCCCGCGCCGGCTGGGTCGCCCGCCGGCCCGACCCGCAGCCCGCCCTGCTCGGCGCCGCCGCGGCCGCGTCCGGGGTGCTGGCCGCCGTGGCGCTGATCGACCCCGTCGCGCGGGGCTGGCTCGCGCTGGCCGCCGCGCTCCTGCTCGGGGCGGCGGCGCTGGCCCTGGCGGTGCTGCCCGTCGCGTCGGCGACCGCCGCGACGCTCGCCGCCCCCGTGCTCGCGTTCGCCGCGGGGGTGGCCGCCGTGGACCCCGCCGGCTCCGCCGACCGGCGGCTCGCGCTCGTCGCCGGCCTGGTGGCCGCGACCGCCGTCGCCGCCGTGCGCTGGGTCGCCACCCGGGCGGAGCGGCGCGGGCAGGACGTCGCGGGCGTGCTGGTCGTCGGCGTGGGCGTGGCGGCCGGGCTCGCCCTCGCGGTGCTGCTGGCGGGGCTGCCGGGCGTGGTCGCCGCGGCGGTGCTGCTCGGCCTCACCCCGGTGGGCCTGCGGGCGGTGCCGGTCATGGCGCTGTCGGTGCCGGACGAGCAGCTGGTCGACCTCGCGCACGTCGCCCGCACCGCGCCGTCCGTCCGCGGGCCGCGACCGCGCGGGCTCGGGCGGGTCAACGAGCGCCAGGTGGCCCGGACCGTCGACTCCGCCGAGCGCCGCACCGACGCCGGCGTCCTGCTGGTGTGCGCGCTGCCGCCGGTGCTGGTGCCGCTGGTGCTCGTCGCGGCGCTCGCGGACCCGCAGCGGGCGACCCTGCGCGGCTGGGCCGCGGTCGCCCTCGTCGCGGCCCTGGTCGCCGTGCTGTCGCTGCAGCCGCGCGCGGCCCGCGGGCCCGTCGCGCGCTGGGCGCCCCGGGTGGCCGCCGCGCTGGTGCTCGTGGAGCTGGCCGCGCTGGGCGCCCCGCGGCTCGGGGCGGACGCCGTGCTGCTGGCCGCCGGGTGCCTGGTGGTCGCGCTGGCCGCCGCCGCGATCGGCGTGGCGCTCGGTCGCGGGTGGCAGTCGGTGGTGGCCTCGCGGTTCGCAGACGCGGTCGAGGGGCTGGGCGTCGTGCTGGCGCTGCCCGCGGCGCTGGTCGCGGCGGACCTGATCGAGACGCTGCGGCGGGTGACGTCGTGAGGCGGAGGGCCGGGCGCGGCGGGAACGGCGCGCCCGTCGGGCACGGCGGGCGCGTCGGGCACGGCGGGGACCGCGGAGCGAGCAGGGGCAGGACGACAGCGACGACGGGGGAGCCGACGTGGACCAGACGATGAGCGCGACCCCGGCCGGCGCCGTCACCGTCCGCGCCTGCGCGAGCTGCCACCGGCCGCTGCGCGAGGACGCCCGGTTCTGCACCGCGTGCGGCGCCCCGGCGCAGCCCGACGCGACCGTGACGGTCGTGGAGGGCGCCCAGGGCCGCACGCGCGCCGACGTCCGGCCCCGCGAGCCGCGCCCCGCCGTCCTGCACCCGGCGTTCGGCGACGCGACCCCCGCCGGCCCGGGTCGTCGCGTGCTGGCGTACGCGGTCGACGCGGTCGCCGTCGGCGCCGTCGCGGGCGGTCTGCTGGCCTGGACCGGCTCGTGGCTCCTGGTCGCGCTCGTCGTCGTCGAGCTCGCCGTCGGCCTGCTCGTCTGGGAGGCGCACACCGGGCGGACCCTCGGCAACACCGCGCTCGGGCTGCGCACCGCGCGCGAGGAGACCCCGTACTCCGTCGGCCCGGCGCGCGGGTTCCTGCGCGGGCTCGTGCTCGCCGCCGGGCACGCCGCCGCGGGGCTCGGGCAGTGGCTCGTCGTGGCCTCGGGCGCGTTCGACAGGACCGGGCGGGCGCAGGCGTGGCACGACCGGGTCGGGCGGGCCGTCGTCGTGGACGTGCGGGCGCACGAGCGCGCCGTCGAGGAGGCCGCCGACGCCGCGGAGCGTGCGGGGGCCGTGGCCGCGGGGGCGGCGCCGCGGGCCGGCGCACAGGTCGGTGCCCCGGGGGTGCCGCAGCAGCCGGGCGCGGTCCCCGGGGTCGGGCGGCCCCCGGCCGTCGCCGCGCCGGCGCAGCAGCCGCAGGTCGGTCCCGCCCCGGCCGCCGCCCGTCCGGTGCCGCCGGCCGCCGCACCGCAGCCGCCCGCTCCGGTGGCCACGCCGGCCGACGGCGCTGCCGGGGCCCCGACCGGTCGCCGCGCCGCGCGTGCGGCCGCCGCGCAGTCGCCGGTGGCCCCGACGACGGACCCCTCGCAGCAGCAGCCGCCGGCCGCCGCCGCGCAGCCCGCCGCCGAGGCCGCGTCCGTCGGCATCCGCCCCGTCGTCCCGGCCCGGGCCGCCCCGGAGCGTCCCGCCCCGACGCCCGTGGTGGACCGGGCGCAGCCCGCGCCGTTCCTGGTGACCCTCGACACCGGCCAGGTCATGTCCGTCACGGGGCCCGGCCTCATCGGCCGCGCCCCGCGCCCGGTCGCCGGCGAGCGCTGCGACCACGTCATCGTCGTGGACGACCCGGAGCGCAGCGTCTCGCGCACGCACGCGCGGTTCGGCATCGACAACGGCACGTTCTGGGTCTCCGACGCCGGGTCGGGCAACGGGACGACGCTGCGGCTGCCCGGTGGGCGGGTGGTGCCGGTGCCGGCGGACCAGCGGGTGCTCGTGCCGTCGGGGTCGACGATCCAGGTGGGCGACCGTGGGGTGCGGATCGACGCGCCGGGAGCCGCGCGGGGCTGAGGCCCCCGAGGCCGTCGGCCACCGGCGGCGCGGGCGCGGCTCGTGCTCGGCCGGCGAACCGAGTTGGCGTCAGGCGGGCGCGGCGTCCGCGGCCGGCAGCCAGACGGCCGCGGCCAGGACACGCGGATCGCGCACGCGGACCCGGACGAGCGCGGCGCCGTCCTCGCCAGTCCACCGCTCCAGGACCTCCGTCGCGGTGCGTTCGTCCCCGGTCGCCCGCCGCAGCACCGCCACCGCGCGAGACAGGTCCGGGACGTCGGCGTGCTCGCCCGGCTGCATCAGGCGGGGCTCCGTGCTGGCCCGGCGGCGAATGGACCCCCGGGAGCGGCACGACCGTTCTTCTCCCACGATCCGTCATGGGGGCTGCGGCCAGCCCTGGTCGATGTGGGAACGGCCACCCAGCGGTGCCCCGAGGGTGTACGCGCGCGGTCTGTCTGACCGAGTGCTCGCCGCCGGATCCGCCGACGTCTCGGCGTTCCCGGCGACGTCGGGTCGCGGAACCTAGTCCGGGTCCGCGTCGCTCCGTGCCCCGGTGCCGTCGGCAGTGAGCCTGCGTCGACGGCTCGCCACGACCGCGGCGGACGAGCCGGCGATCAGCAGCGCCCCGGCAGCACCGCCCACCCAAGCGCCGACCGGCGTGCTCGGGGCGGCGGCCACCGCGGGGGTGGTGTCGTCGGTGCCGGCCACGGCGTCGCCCGCGTCCTCGGCTGGCGTCGTGGCCGTCTGGTCGGCCCCGAGTACATCGGCGACCACAGGAGCGCGACCGTCGTCCAGCAGCAGCGGATTCTCGTCCGGGTAGGAGGTCGGGTCGGTGGCGAGAAGTCCGCGAGGGCTCACGGTGCCGTAGCCCCACCCAGGCTCGCGGGAAGGCGTGTCCTTCACCTCGGCATCCGTGGCGTGGATCAGCGCCTGGATGATCTGTCGGTCAGACGCGTCCGGGTAGAGCGACCAGAGCAGGGCGAGAGCCCCCGCGGTGTAGGCCGTGGCGTTCGACGATCCCGTCGTCGTCCCGTAGGTGCTCCAGTCCGCCTGCATGGCACGGATGCGCGCCCCTGGAGCCACCGCAGCCAGCGTGGGGCCGTCCGGGCTGCCCTCGGCGAGTGTGACGTCAGAGGTGACCGTCCCCACGGTGACGACTCCGTTCGCGATCGCGGGCAGGCCGGTCAGCTCGCCGTCGTTACCCGCGGCAGCGACGACGATGACGCCAGCACGAAGCGCGTCGGCGATCCCGTCGGTCGTGAACCTCCCGGCGCCGGGCACGGCGATGATGTCGGCGCCGTCGGCGATGGCGTCCCGGATGGCGTCGTCCTGGTAGCTCTCCTGGCCGGCGGGGGTCTCGCACGGCTGGTCGCCATAGCGGATCGCGTATGTCCGTACGGTCGCTCCGGGGGCGACGCCGGGGATGCCGGGCGCACCGCCCACGCCGGCGTCCGTGCCGACCAGCATGGTGGCGATCGACGTGGTGTGCTTCGCCAGCGCCTCGGTCGAGGTGGCGGGGTAGGCCGCGCCACCTTCCTCGGCGGCGCAGTACGACGGCTCGTGCGGCTGCACGTCGGCGCCGACGAGGTCGGCGGCGGCAAGGTTCACGGCCTCGTCCAGAACGGCGATCGTGATGCCCGTTCCGGTCGTGCGCTGATGGAGGTCGGCGAGTCCCGTCGCCTCGTAGTACCACCGGCCGTCCTCAGCCCCGGGGTTCGAGGCGGCAGCCCAGCCGGAGCCGAGCATCGTCGCGACCACTGTCGCGACCAAGAGAGTCGGTGTTCTGTGCCGAGCCCGCCCCGCCCGAGCACGCGCGCGGCCGGCGGCGCGGCTCACGCCGCCGCTCGCCGGCCGGGCGCCGAGGTCACCAGTCGTCCTGGTCGTCGTCCGCGACGCCGGCCACCGGGGCGACAGACCGGAGGGAGTCGCGCCCGCCGGCCCGTGCCGCCGCGCCCAGGTCGGGGCGCTCCGCGCCCTCCTCGACGTCGATGTCGGGGGCGAGGAGTCCACCGGAGCTGCGGCGCTTCGAGCCCTTGGCGGCTCCCGCGCCACCGCCGCCGCCCATCGGGGCGCCCATCATGCCGCCGCTGCGCGCGCCGGACGCCCCCGCGCCCGCGGCGCCGGCCTGGGAGCCCTGGACCAGCGAAGACGTGGAGCCGGAGAGGCCGGAGCCCGAGGCGCCGCCGACCGTCCCGAGGGGGACGCCCGTGGCCGCGCCGACACCGCCGACGCCGCCCGCGCCGCCGAGGCCGCCCAGGCCTCCGGCACCACCGGCGGCGAGCCGGTTGAGGCCCGCGCCGCCGAGAGCCGCGCCACCGATCGTCAGGCCGCCCGCGAGACCGCCCGCGCCGAGGCCGGCGAGGCTGTTCGCGCCACCGCTGCCCGAGGAGCCGGAGCCGCCGAGGAACGCACCGCCGCCGGTGCCCGAGCCCCCGGGGATCGTGCCGCCCACGAGGCCGTCGGAGGACGTGCCGTCGCCGGAACCCGGGACGTGCCCGCCGCCGAGGCCGCTGCCGCCGCCGGCAGAGCCGCCACCGGTGAAGATCGGGTCGGAGCCGACGGTGCCACCCGAGCCGCTGCCGCCGGAACCGCCGGAGCCCGTGGTCACCCCACCGGTGGAGCCGCCGCCGGGCGTCCACGACGAGCCGACCAGACCTGCGCTGCCGCCGGATCCGGGGGAGTACGCGTTGACGCCCTGACTGCTGCCGCCGGACGAGCCCCCGGACCAGCCGCTGGAGACGCCCGGACCGCCCGTGCCTGTTCCGCCACCTGGCGTGGTGGTCCCGGTCCCAGGGTCGAAGTCGCTCCGTGAGCCGTCGGCGGGCGGAGCGAGAGCGATCGACCCCATCGCCGAGTTCAGCTCGCTCAGTGCCTGCGACGCCTGCTGCTCGCGGGCGCGTTCGCGCTGCTGCGACAGGATCTCCCCGGCGACGATCCCGGTCACCGGGCCGATGCCGGGAAGGGCGACGGTGGTCGTCGCGGTGAGACCCGCGCGCTCGGCGAAGGACAGCTCGCCGGGAGGGAGCTCGGCGTAGGCAGCCTTCGCGGCGACGATCGCGCTGGTCGCTTGTGCCCCGGCATCGGCGATCGTCGTCAGGTAGTCGGCGACGGCGGCGACTTCCCGAGCAAGCGTCGCGAAGCGCTCACTCGCCGCGTCGGCGCTCGCGCCCTCGATGCCGGTGTCCCCACCGACGGTCCGCAGCGTTCCGATGGTCGGCTCGATGCCCGACGAGTACGACGACAGCTGACGGACCGAGGTGTCCATCACCCCGATGTTGGCTTCGCGGGCTCGGCCGAGCTGCTCAGCGTGGTCACCCATGGTTCCCCCTTGCATAGGTCTGCGGTGCGTCGTGCTGGCCGGCGTCGTCGGACGTCCTTCGACGGCGCAGGAGGACGGTGATCGCGATGGCGCCGACGACGACCACGCCGCCAGCCCCCAGGATCAGCGGGAGCGCCGAGCCGGAGGCAGGATCGTCCTGCTCCGGGGTAGCGGTCGGCTCCTCGGTGGCGGCCCCGGCTGGATCGCTCGTCGCGCCGGCTTCGCCACCGTCGGTGGTGCCCAGGATCTGCTCGATGGTGGGCAGCAGGTCGGGCTCGTCGGAGACGAAGGGGTTCTCGTCCGGAAACGCGGTGGGGTCGACCGTCAGGAGCACGCGGGCGTTGACGATCCCGTACCCCCAGTTCGGGTCTTGCGCCCACGTGTCCTTGACCTCGCCGTCCGTTGTCCGGACGAGTGCTTGCAGGACCTGGCCGTCGGTGGCGTCCGGGTGGAGCGACCAGAGCAGGGCCAGCGCTCCGGCGGTGTACGCGGCGGCGTTGGACGAGCCGGTCGTCGTTCCGTAGCTGTCCCACGTCGGTGACAACGCTCGGATGTGCGCGCCCGGAGCCACCACCCCGAGACGGGGGCCGTAGACACTCCCGTCGTCGAGGGTCATGTCGGAGGTGATGGTGCCGGTTGCGACGACCCCGTTGAGCGTGGCCGGGAAGCCCGTCACGACCGTCCCGTCGTTGCCTGCCGAGCCGACGACGATGGCCCCGGCTCGCTGGGCCTCCGCCACCACCTCGGCTGACATCTGCTGGGTGCCGGGGACGAGGATGATGTCAGCGCCGTCGGTGAGCGCGTCGCGGACGGCGTCGTCCGCCAGGTCCTCCTGCCCGACCGGCGTCTCGCACGGCTGCCCTTCGACGTACACCGCGTAGGTGCGGAGCGTGATACCGGGAGCGAGGCCAGGGATCCCTGGCTGTCCCGCGAGGCCGGCGTCGGTGCCGACGAGCATCGTCGCGATCGACGTGGCGTGCTGCGCGTCGGGGTCTGTCGTGGTGGCCGGGTATGCCTCGCCGCCCGGCTCCGCCGCGCAGTACGACGGCTCGTGCGGCTGCACGTCGGCACCTGCGAGGTCGGCGACACCGGTGTTCACCCTGCCGTCGAGCACCGCGACGGTGATGCCCTGACCGGTGGTGGTCTGGTGGATGTCGGCCATGCCGGTGGCCTCGTAGTACCAGCGGCCGTCATCTGCGCCGGGCACCGCGGCGAGGGCGGGCACGCTCGTCGCCGTCATGGCCGGCACCGCGGCGAGGAGCGCCAGCGCGACGCGATTCCTCCCGCGTGCAGCGGCGTGTCGCTCGAGGCGCATCAGAAGGCGGTCCCCGCCCGACGCGCCGGGATCACGGGCGAAGGAGTCGGCGTCGCGTCGAGACGCTCGGACAGCAGACGCAGCTGCTCCTCGACGGCTGCGTCCTGCTGCTCCAGGGACAGAGCGCTGTCTGCGAGAGCCTGCCGGCACCGGTCGATGGTGTCGCGGATGTCGTTGAGCCGGGTCTCGACGTTCTGGAGCGCGCCTCGGTAGCGGGCCGCGAACTCCTGGACGCTCGGGATGTCCGGCCAGACGTCGCCGGTCTGGTTCCCACGAAGGGACTCGATCTGCCCCTTCAGTCGGTCCGTGTCGTCGAACAGCGTCACGAGCTGCCCCAGCCGGGCCTGCAGGACCTGGGTCCTGACCTCGACGTCGCCTGCCACGTCCGTCCTCCGCAAGAAGTCTCGTCCGCGTCGCCCCCTGCGACGCGATGGCCGCGCGGTCGCGCCGCTGCCGTCGTGGGTGACGGCGGGCGCGACCGCGCGGGTCGTGCTGGGTCGGCCCCGCGCTCAGGCGCGGGGGCCGGGGTGGTTCACCAGCGGGCGGCGTTGGCCCGCTCGGTGGACTGGTACTCCTCGCCGGAGGTCGACACCGCGCGGCCGACGTCGGCCAGCAGCGCCTTCATGTCGGTCAGCGCGGCCTCCCACTTCGCCTTGGCGGCGGTGTAGGCGGTCGATGCCTCGCCGGACCAGTTGGCCCGGAGCGGCTGGAGCGAGCGGTCGAGCTCCGCCAGGCGGGACTCGATGTTGCTCGCGCTCGACTGGATGTCGGCGGCGGCGGTGGACAGGCCACCGAAGTTGACCTTGAGGTCAGCCATCGTCTCGTCCTCTCCCGGTCAGCCCAGCCGGCCCTGAAGGCGGCTGAAGGTGGACTGCTGCGACTCGTCCGACGCCGTGTACGTCGACTGCGAGGTGAGCAGGTTGGCCTCGAACTCGTTGAGCGCGGACACGATCTTGTTCGCGTCCTCGCGCCACCGGGCCATCAGCGCGTTGAACGCGACGGCGCCCTGGCCCTGCCAGTGCGACCCGATGCCGGACAGCTTGCCCTCGAGAGCGCTCAGCTCGCGCTGCAGCTCCCCACGGCTCTGGACCACGGCGTCGGCGCCCTGCTTGAGCGCGCCGTCTGCTGCGGAGACCTCTGCTGCCATGTCACCTCCCCCTACACGGCCCGGTGGGCCTGCCTGACGTGCACCCCTGCGGCGCCGCCTGTGCCCGAGCTCACTCGACCCCGGAACCGCGACGAGGCTAACCGACAGGTCGCGGACGCGTCAGGTGAGATCACCCGCCCTGTGGACAACCACGCTGACTGGTGTCATGGATCACCCGTTCGGCGCAGTCGACCGGCGTGTTCTGTCACCCGGTGTCCCATTTGCCGGGCCGGACGCCCTCCGCGCGGGGGACCACCGTCCGGGCGGCGGGTCTCCGAGTCCACCCGGACGGCCGCGCCCACCCGTGCGCCCCGCGGGCGGGATCGGCTGCCGTCGCTATGCTGACCGCCGACCTGCCCAGGGAGTACAGGGGACCCGATGACAGACGCACCCGCCGCCACGACGTCCGTGGGGACGCTCGTGCGGGTGTCGGTGACCGCCGGGGACCGCCGCCTCGACCTCGGCATCCCGGGGGCCGTGCCGATGGCCGAGGTCGTCCCGGGCCTGGCCCGCGCGCTCGGCCTGCTGGACGCCGCCACCGCGCACGGTGGCTACCGCCTGGTGCGGGCCGACGGCACGCCGATCGACTCCGCGCGCAGCCTGCTCGCCGAGGGCGTCGAGGACGGCGCGGTGCTGACGCTGGAGTCCGGCGCCCGCCGGGAGGCGGAGCGGATCTACGACGACGTCGTGGAGGCCGTGGCCGACGCGGTGGAGAACCAGTACGCGCCGTGGACGCCGCGCGACTCCGCGCTGAGCGCCGCGTGGGCCGCCGGTGCGCTGCTGCTGGCGGGCGCGGCGCTGCTCCTCGGGGCCGACCAGGCCTCCCTGGTTCCGCCGGTGGTCGCCGCGCTGGCCGCGGTGCTCGCGCTGGTCGCGGGCGCGGTGGTCGGCCGGGTGGGCACCGAGCCCGCCGCCGGCCGGGTGCTCGTGCTGACCGCGCCCGTGCTCGCCGCGGTCGCCGGGCTCACCGCCACGTCCGCGCCGCCGTCCTGGGGCTGGCCCGCCGCGCTGGCCGGCACGGGGGTGCTCGTCGCCGGGCTGCTGGGCATGCCCGCGCTGGTCGACCGCCGGGAGCTGAGCGCCGCTCCTCTGGCCGGCGGCCTCGCGCTGGCCGTCGCCGGGACCGCGATCGCGCTGACCGATGCCCGCCCCGGCGAGGTGCTGGCGGTCGTGGTCGCGGTCGTCGCCACCGCCAGCATCGGCGTCCCGTGGCTCGCGCTGTCCAGCACGCCGCTGCGCGTCGTGTCCCCGCGCAACGACGCCGAGATCCTCGCCGACCCGCCCGCCGTGCAGTCCGCGCGGGTGCGGGCGCAGCTCGCCGCCGGCCACCGCATCCAGGTGTCGCTGCGGGTCGCGATCGGGGTGCTCGCCCTGGTCTCGGCGCCGGCGGTCGTCGCGACCGGCGTCGCCGGGACGGTGCTGCTGGTGCTCGCCGCGGCGGGCCTGCTGCTCGCGACCCGGCAGACCTACTCGCGGCTGGACGTGCTGCTCACCGTCGGGCTGTCGGTGGCGCTGCTGGTCGTCGTCGCGGTGGTGGCCGCCGCGCAGCACCCGGGCTGGCGCCCGGCGCTCGTGGGCGTCGCGGGCGCGGCCGCCGCGGTGGTCGTCGGCCTCGGGCTGGTCGCCCCGCGCCGCCGGGTCGGCCTGGCGCGGCTCGGCGACTTCCTCGAGATCGCCTGCCTGGCGCTGCTGCTGCCGCTGGGTGTGGTCGCGGCGGGCCTGGTCTGACCCGTGGCGTCCAAGCGCGACCTCGTCGAGGCGCAGACCTACAGCCGCCGGCGCCTGCTCACGGCGTTCACCAGCGGCGCGCCCGGCGGGCGGGAGCTCGAGCCGACCAAGCCGCTGCGCGGCGTCGTCGCCGGCGTCTCGCTGTCGGTGCTGCTCGTGCTCGGCAGCCTCGGGTTCGGGCTGCTCAGCCCCACGCTGCCGGACGGCTGGGACGACCAGTCGCTGATCATCGTGGAGGGCGACGGCAGCCGGTACGTCGGCATCCAGGGCACCCTGCACCCGGTGCTCAACGTGACCAGCGCGCGCCTGGTCCTCGACTCCGGCTCGTTCCACGTGGTCGACGTCAGCGAGGACGACATCACCGACGCGCCGCGCGGCGCGACCATCGGCATCGCCGGGGCCCCGGACGAGCTGCCGCTCGCGGACCGGCTCGCGTCGACCGGCTGGGAGGCGTGCGTCGCGCCCGGCGGCGGCACCGCGCTGACCGTCGACCCCGACGCCCCCGCCCCCGTCGCAGACCCCGGCTCGGGCGCGCTGGTCGAGGCGGCCGGCACGCTCTACCTCGTGTCCGACGGCACCCGGCACCGCATCCCGGCCGCGGACGAGGCCGCGGTGCTGCGCGCGCTCGGCCTGGACACCGCCACCCCGCTCACCGCGGGGGCGGACTGGCTGAACCTGGTGCCGGTCGGCTCGGACCTCGCGCCGCTGACCGTCGACAGCGCCGGCGACGCCGCGCTGCCCGAGGGCGGGCTGCCGATCGACACCCGGGTCGGCACGCTGGTCGAGGTGACCGGGGTCGGCGACGGCGCCCGGCGCTACGTGGTGGACGCGCGCGGCGAGCTCGCCCCGCTGTCCGACCTCGCGTACCCGCTGTACCTGCTGGGCGCCGGCGAGCTCGCGGCGCAGCCGCTGGAGGTGACGGCCTCGGAGATCGCCGCGGTCCGCACCTCCGCGACCCCGGTCGCGCCGGCCGACCTGCCGGCCGCCGTGCCGACGCTGCCCGCCGCCGGGTCGACGGCCTGCGTCGTGCTGACGACCGGTGCGGCCGAGCGGGTCGACCTGGTCGTGCGCGACGGGGCCGAGGTCGCGGCGGGCGTGCGGGTCGCGCCGGGCTCGGGCGCCCTGGTGCGCGCGCAGACGACCGACGGGGCCGCCGCGACCGTGCGGCTGGTCGACGGCTCCGGCCGCGCGTACCCGGTCCCGGACGCGAGCGACGAGGTGCTGGCCCGGCTCGGCTACGCGCCGGACGACGTGACGCGGGTGCCGCCGGCGTGGGCCGACCTGCTGCCGGCCGGGCCGGACCTGACCGTCGAGGCGGCCGCGACCGAGGTGTCGGGCGGCACCGCGGCGGCGGGCTCCGGCGCCACCGACGCGGACGCCGGCACCGAGGCCCCGTGACGGCCGGTCCCGTCGGCACCCGGCCGCGCGCCACCCGCGCGCGCGCCGCGGGTCTCGCTGGTCTCGCCGCGACGCTCCTGCTCGGCGGCCCCGGGGTCGGTGCCGCCCACGCGGGTCCGGCGCGGCTCCCCGCCGCGACGACCACGCAGTGCACCCAGGAGAAGACCCAGTACGTCGCCGAGGCCCCGCCCGCCCTGACCCGGCTCGCCGCGGAGCGCGCCTGGCAGTCGGCGACGGGCGCCGGCGTCCTGGTCGCCGTCGTCGACTCCGGCGTGGACCCGGGCAACGCGCACCTGACCGACGCCGTCCTCCCCGGGGTCGACCTGGTCGGCGTCGCCGGCGACCCGGCCGGCCGCACGGACACCGCCGGGCACGGCACCGCGGTCGCGGGTCAGATCGCCGCCCGGCTGCTGCCGGACGCGGGCTCGGGCGTCGTCGGTCTCGCGCCCGCCGCGACGATCCTCCCGGTGCGGGTCTACTACGCCGACGACGACCAGGCCCGCGAGCAGGGCGTCGCCCCGGACGCGGGCCGGATGGCGGCGGGCATCGACGCGGCCGTCGCCGCGGGCGCCCGGGTGATCAACGTGTCGATGAGCACGCCGAACGACACCCCGGCGCTGGCGGACGCGGTCCGGCGGGCGACGGCGGCGGGGTCGCTCGTGGTCGCCAGCGCCGGCAACCGGAACACGAGCAGCGACGAGACCGACGGTCCGCGCTACCCGGCCGCCTACGACGGGGTGCTGTCGGTGACCGCCGTCGACGTCGACGACCAGCCCGCGGGTGACGCGATCCACGGCGAGCACGTCGACGTCGCCGCGCCGGGCACCAACGTGCTCACCACCTTCCACGCGGCCGGCGACTGCATGCTGTCCGGCGAGGGCACCTCCACGAGCTTCGCCACCGCCTACGTCAGCGCGGCGGTGGCGCTGCTCGCCGAGCGGTACCCCGAGGAGACGCCCGCGCAGTGGGCGTACCGGCTCGAGGTCACGGCCGCCCGGGCGCAGCCGGCCGCGCGGGACGACCTGGTCGGCTGGGGCGTGGTCCGGCCGGACGCGGCCCTGGGCTTCGTCGACGACGGCACGGCGCCCGGCCCGGTCAGCCCGGTGCACGGGCGAGCCGACGCGCAGGCGGCCGCCGTGCGGACCGTCGACGTGTCGCCGCGGGAGGACCCGCTCGCGGGCGCCCGGTCGGGTGCGGTCTGGTGGGGGATCGGCGGGACGGCCGTGGTGCTGCTCGCGGCGCTGGCCGCGCGCGTGGCGGGGCGGCGCCGCCGGGGCTGACCGCCCGGCACGTCAGGAGGCGACGACCGGCGCGGGTGCGGCCGCCGCGGCACGCAGCCGCTGCGCGCGCTGGTTCCGCACCCCGTCGACCGTGAGCAGCACCAGCGCGACCCACACCAGCCCGAAGCCCCACCACCGCGCCGGCGGCATCGTCTCGTGCAGCACCAGCACGCCGATGATCAGCTGCAGCACCGGTGCGAGGTACTGCAGGCTGCCGACGACGCTCAGCGGGAGGCGGCGCGCGGCCTCCCCGAACAGCAGCAGCGGCAGCGCCGTCGCGATGCCGGTCCCGGCCAGCGCCAGCGCGTGCCAGACGCCGGTCGCCGTGAACGTCGACCCGCCGGTGGACCCGAGCCAGATCAGGTACACCGCGGACGCCGGGGCGAGCACGAGCGTCTCCGCGGCGAGTCCGGGCGCGGCGGCGACGCTGCGCCCGACCCGGTTCTTGAGCAGGCCGTAGACGCCGAACGACCCGGCCAGCGTCAGCGCCACCCAGGGCAGCCGGCCGAGGCCGACGGTGATGACGACCACCGCGGCGACGCCGAACCCGAGCGCGACCCACTGCGTCCGGCGCAGCCGCTCGCGCAGCACGACGACCGCGAGCAGGACGGTGACGAGCGGGTTGATGAAGTAGCCGAGCGCGGCGTCGACCACGTGCCCGCCGAGCGCGGCGAACACGAACGTGAGCCAGTTGACGGCCAGCAGCACGCTCGCGGCCGCGACCAGCGCCATCGTCCGGCGCGACCGGAGCACCGTGCCGAACGCCCGCCAGGTGCGGGTGGCCGACAGCACGACCGCGCAGAAGATCAGCGACCAGAGCACCCGGTGCGCGACGACCTCGACGGCCCCCGAGGGCTTCAGCAGCTCGAAGTACAGCGGCAGGACGCCCCACAGCAGGTAGGCGCCGACCCCGGCGGCGAGGCCGCGCGGGTCGAGGGCACCGGTCG
>NZ_JAANNB010000053.1 GCF_011603975.1 Cellulomonas sp. IC4_254
GCACGGCCCCGCCCGCTAGCACGGCACCGCGGGGACGTAGAGCCCGTCGCGCTCCGCGCGCACCGCGGCGTGCGTGCGGGTGGGCGTCCCGAGCTTCGCGAGGATGTGCTCGAGGTGCGTGGCCACCGTCCGCGGGGTGACGACCAGCCGGCGGGCGATGTCGTGGTTGGTGCAGCCCTCGACCAGGAGGCCCAGCACCTCGAGCTCGCGCGGCGTGAGCCCGTGCAGGGGAGGGGCGGGGGAGAGCAGCACGAGTCCCGCCAGCCCGGGCCCCGGGTCGTCGGACGCGCTCAGGACGGTGACGCGGGCGTGCCCGTCGGGCGCGTGCGGCCCGCCGAGGGGCCAGAGGAAGGACGAGCTGACCCGGCCGTCGCGGACCCGCCGCCGGGCGAACCCCAGCAGCGGCGAGCCCGGGAGCAGCAGCGGGGCGGTCGCCAGCCCCGGGACCACCTGGCACCCGCCGTCCGCGCGGAGGGCCGTGCCCGCGGTCACCCCCTGGACGAGCCGGGCGCCGGCGAGGAGCGAGCTCAGCGGGTCGAGGCCGCGCGCGAGCACGGGAGCGAGCCGCGCGAGGCGCCGGCGCGTGGCGGCGGACGGCGGCGCCGGGCGCGCGGTGAGGACCGCGAGGTGGCCGACGTGCCGGCCCTCGCCGGCGAACAGGGCGACGCCGAGGCCCTCCCGCAGGCCGGACGGGATCAGGCACTCCGCCCACGTCGGCAGCTCCTTCGCCGGGTACGGCAGGTCCGAGGGCCCGAGCGGCGGGCGCGCCCGGTCCGTGCCGGTCAGCTCGATGTCCCGGGCGACCTGCGGGCCCTCGAGGAACCGCACCGCCGCCTCGTCCAGGTCCACCGTGGTGAGCGAGTAGTAGCGACGCTCGCACGGGTCGGCGAACGCGAGGAACGCCGCGTCGAACGGCACGACCCGGCGCAGCACCCCCAGCATCTCGTGCGCCCGCTCGGCCGGGGTGCTGACCGGGCGCGCGGAGGCGGTCTCGGCGAGGAGCAGCTCATCGGCGCGGAGCGGGCGCATGCGGGACCCCTCGAGGCTGTCAGCGACACCGCGCTGACCACCCGGGCGGGACCTGTTCTCGGCCGACCAGCGGGTGCGGACGAGACCCTTCCTACCGCACCGCGGGCCGGGCCGCCCCCGGGAGGCTCCCGGCTCCGGAGGACCCACGTATCGGCAGGTCTGCCGATACCGCAGCGAGGCGGCGCGTGGATGCAATGACCTCTCCGACGCCGGCGTCCCGCCGGGTCCGACCGGAGGAGTCGTCATGAAGGCAGTGGTGTACGAGGGTCCGCGTCAGGTCAGCGTCACGGACGTCCCGGACGCGAGGATCGAGCGGCCGACCGACGTGCTCGTCCGGGTCACCTCCGCGAACATCTGCGGGTCCGACCTGCACATGTACGAGGGCAGGACGGACTTCGAGAAGGGCCGGTGGTTCGGGCACGAGAACCTGGGCCAGGTGGTCGAGGTCGGCGACGGGGTGGACAAGGTGCAGGTCCGGGACTGGGTCGTGCTCCCGTTCAACATCGCCTGCGGGCACTGCAAGAACTGCGAGCGCCAGCTCACCAACTACTGCCTCACCGCCCAGCCGGAGCCCAGCATGGCGGGGGCCGCCTACGGCTTCGCCGACATGGGCCCGTACGGCGGCGGCCAGGCGGAGCTGCTGCGGGTGCCCTGGGGCGACTTCAACTGCCTGCGGCTGGGCGAGGACGCCGAGGAGCGGCAGACCGACTACGTGATGCTCGCCGACATCTTCCCGACCGGGTACCACGCGACCGAGATGGCGGGCGTGAAGCCGGGCGACCAGACGGTGATCTACGGGGCCGGCCCGGTCGGGCTGATGGCCGCGCTGTCGGCGACGATCCGCGGCGCCGGCAAGGTGATGGTCGTCGACCGCCAGCCCGACCGGCTGCGGCTGGCCGAGTCCATCGGGGCGATCGCCATCGACGACTCGAAGGTCGACCCGGTGGAGGCCGTCCTGGAGCAGACGATGGGCCTGGGCGCCGACAACGGCTGCGAGTGCGTGGGCTACCAGGCGCACGAGCCCGACGGCCAGGAGCAGACGAACCTGACGATGAACCGCCTGGTCGCCTCCGTCCGGTTCACCGGCACGATCGGGGCCGTCGGCGTGTTCGTGCCGCAGGACCCCGGCGCCGAGGACGAGCTCGCGCAGCAGGGGAGGATCGCGTTCGACTTCGGCATGTTCTGGTTCAAGGGCCAGCACCTCGGCAGCGGGCAGGCGCCGGTCAAGAAGTACAACCGGCAGCTGCGCGACCTCATCGCCGGCGGCAAGGCCGAGCCGTCGTTCATCGTGAGCCACGAGCTGCCGCTCGACCGCGCGCCCGAGGCGTACGAGCACTTCGACAAGCGGGACGACGGCTGGACGAAGGTCGTCCTGCACCCGACCGGGCAGGGGGCCTGACGTGGCCGGCGGGCTGGACGGGCGCCGGGTCGCGATCCTGGCCGCCGACGGCGTCGAGCGGGTCGAGCTCGAGAAGCCGCGCCAGGCGCTCGACGACGCCGGCGCGACGACCGTCGTCGTGTCGCTCGCGCCGGGGGAGATCCAGGCGCGGGACCACGACCTCGAGGACGCCGGGGCGTTCCCGGTGGACCGGCTGGTCGCGGACGTGGGGGTCGACGACTTCGACGCGCTGCTGCTGCCCGGTGGGACGGTCAACCCGGACAAGCTGCGGATGGAGCCCGACGCGGTGCGGTTCGTGCGGGACTTCGTCGGCTCCGGGAAGCCGGTCGCGTCGATCTGCCACGGGCCGTGGACCCTGCTGGAGGCGGACGTCGTGCGCGGCCGCCGGCTCACCTCGTGGCCCAGCGTGCGCACCGACCTGCGCAACGCCGGGGCCGACGTCGTCGACGAGGAGGTCGTCACGGACGGCACTCTCACGACGAGCCGCTCGCCCGACGACCTCCCCGCCTTCTGCGAGCGGATCGTCCAGGAGTTCGCCCGGGGACCGCAGCCCGCCGACGCGGGGTCGCGGTCGTGACGGGCACCGTCGTGCGGGCGGGGTCCGCCGCGGCCCTCGCCGGCGGTGCGGTGCTGCTGGTGCGGGCCGCGCGCGCACGAGCGGCGCGCGGGCCCGTCACGGGCGGCTGGACCGGCTCCGGCTGGCTGGCCGTGACCGTGCTGCGCGAACCGGCGGAGATCGACACCGGGCGCCTGCCGGCCCCGCTCGCGGAGCTGGGTGACCGGGTCGAGGTGCGGGTCCGGCCCGCGGCGGGCGGGAAGGGCTCCGAGCTCGCGGCCCGGCTGCGCGACCGGCCCTCGCCGGGGTCGGCGCCGAGCCGCCTCGTGGGCCGGGACCCCGAGGCCGACCTCCGGTCGGCGCTGCGCCGGGCCAAGCAGGTCATCGAGGTGGGGGAGGTGCTCGCGGTCGACCCGGCACCGCACGGCAGGCGGACGGCGACGCCCTGGGGCGCGCTGCTGGAGGCGTGGACCAGGGCCGCGCCGGCGGGAGGTGTGCGATGAAGGCGGTGACCTGGCGGGGTGTGAACGAGATCGGCGTGGAGGACGTCCCCGAGCCGACGATCCTCAACGACCACGACCTGATCCTGGAGGTGGGGCTCAGCGCGACCTGCGGCTCCGACCTGCACCTGCTCGGCGGCTACATCCCGGCGATGCGCGCCGGCGACGTCCTCGGGCACGAGTTCATGGGCACGGTCGTCGAGGTCGGGCGCGCGGTCACGAAGCACCGGGTGGGGGACCGGGTCGTCGTGGTGTCGTTCACCAGCTGCGGGCAGTGCTGGTACTGCAGGCAGGGCCTGTGGTCCCTGTGCGACAACGGCAACCCCAACCCGGGGATCACCGAGGCGCTGTGGGGCCCGTCCATCGGCGGCTGCTACGGCTACTCCCACGCGATGGGCGGCTGGGCGGGCAGCCACGCCCGGTACATCCGGGTGCCGTACGCCGACCAGGGCGCCTTCGCGATCCCCGACGGCGTCTCCGACGAGCGGGCACTCTTCGCCTCCGACGCCGCGCCGACCGGGTGGACCGGGGCGCACCAGGCCGGCGTGCAGCCCGGCGACGTGGTGGCGGTCTGGGGCTCCGGGGGCGTGGGCCAGATGGCGGCGCGCGCCGCGATGCTGATGGGCGCGGAGCGCGTGGTGGTGATCGACCGCTACGACAACCGCCTCGACCAGGCGCGCACGTACGTCGGGGCCGAGACCCTCGACTACGAGCAGACGGACGTCACCGCCGCGCTCCGCGAGATGACGGGCGGCCGCGGACCGGACGTCTGCATCGAGGCGGTGGGGATGGAGGCCCACTCGCCCGGCCCGCAGTACGCCTACGACCAGCTCAAGCAGCAGCTGCGGCTGCAGACCGACCGGCCGACGGCGGTGCGCGACGCCATCTACGCGTGCCGGAAGGGCGGGACGGTGTTCACGCTCGGCGTGTTCGCGGGGGTCGTCGACACGTTCCCGCTCGGTGCCGTGATGAACAAGGCGCTGACCCTCCGCGGCGCCCAGCAGCACGGGCACCGCTACATCCCGGAGATCCTCGAGCGCATGAGCCGCGACGAGGTGGTGACCGAGCACCTCGCCACCCACGTCATGTCCCTCGACGACGGGCCGAAGGGCTACCGGATGTTCAAGGAGAAGGAGGACGGGTGCGTCCGCGCGGTGTTCCGCCCGGGCGGGTGAGCATGCGCGACGGCGGCAGCAGTGACGGCGGTCCTCGGCGTGGATCGACTTGGGCCGGGGCGAGCCGTCGGCGTACGGCGACTTCGCGTACCTCGCCTTCACCGTGGGGATGAGCTGGTGACGAACCTGGGGCAGTCCGGCTGAGCGCGGGCGCCGGGTCGCGGCGGTCTGCACCGCCGCGACCCGGCGCCGGCCGCTCACCCCCGCGCGAGCCGGGCGCCCTCGACGTCGACGTCCGGGAGGACGCGGTCCAGCCAGCGCGGGAGCCACCAGGCGTGCCTCCCCAGCAGGTGCATGACCGCGGGGACCAGCAGCATCCGCACCACGAACGCGTCGACCAGCACCCCGAACGCCAGACCGAAGCCGATGGTCTGGATCATCACCGAGTGGGAGAACACGAACCCGCCGAACACCGAGATCATGATGATCGCGGCGGCGGTGACCACGACCCGTCCGTGGCGCATCCCGTCCCGGACGGCGAGCCGGGCCGGCACGCCGTGGACGTACGCCTCGCGCATCCCGGAGACCAGGAACAGCTGGTAGTCCATCGCCAGCCCGAACAGGATCCCGACGAGCAGGATCGGCATGAAGCTCAGGACCGGCCCCGGCGCGTGGATGCCGAACAGGTCGCCGAGCCAGCCCCACTGGAAGATCGCCGTGACGCCCCCGAAGGTCGCGAGCACGGACAGCAGGAACCCGATCGTGGCGGTCACCGGGACCAGGACCGAGCGGAAGACGACCACGAGGATCAGCAGGGACAGCCCGATCACGACCGCGAGGTAGAGCGGGAGGACGTCGGCGAGCTTCTGGCTGATGTCGATGTTGGCGCTCGCGGTGCCGGCCACGCCGAGGGTCACGCCGGGCAGCGCGTCCGACCCGGACCGCAGGTCGTCCACCAGGGTCTCGGTCTCGACGCTGGTGGCCGCGGACGCGGGCACCACCTGGAACGCCAGCAGCTGCGCGTCCGCCGACACCCCGGCCGGGGCGACGCCGCTGACGTCGTCGAAGCCCGCGATCGCCTCGCCGACGCGCACCTGCGTGCGGACCAGGTCCTCGTCGGCCACCGGCTCGCCGAGGTCGGCGACCACGAGGAGCGGGCCGGTGGCCCCCGGGCCGAACTCGTCCCGCACCAGGGCGTACGTCCGGTAGGCGTCCGAGTCCTCGGGCTCGGAGCCGCCGTCGGGCAGGCCGAGGCGCATGTCGAGCGCCGGGATCGCCAGGACCAGCAGCGCGCCGAGCCCCGCGGTCAGCGTGACGACCGCGCGGCGGGTGCTCATCGGGGTCGAGGGCGACGCGGGGCGCCCGGGCCGGGCCGGGCGCGCCGGACGCCGGACCCGGCCGGGCCGCGCGGCCGGCGTGAGGCGGTGCCCGAGCAGGGCGAGGAGCGCCGGCGTCAGGGTCACCGCCACGCCCATCGCGACCAGGACGCACACCGCGGCGACGGTGCCCATGAGGCCGAGGAACGACACCCCGGTGACGTTCAGGGCGAGCAGGGCGATGACGACCGTGAGGCCGGCGAACACCACGGCGTTCCCCGAGGTCCCGTTCGCCCGCCCGATGGACTCGTGCAGGTCGAGCCCGTCACGCAGCTGGTTGCGGTGCCGGTTCAGGATGAACAGCGAGTAGTCGATCCCCACCGCGAGGCCGAGCATCAGTCCCAGCACCGGGATGACCGTGTTCATCTCGACGACGTCCGACAGCGCGAGCGACCCGGCGAGGCCGGTGCCGATGCCGACGAGGGCGTTGACGAGCGGCAGACCGGCCCCGACGAACGTGCCGAGCATGACGAACAGGGTGACCGCCGCGACGAGCAGGCCGACGACCTCGCCCGGGCCGAACACCGACATCTGCGGGGGCTCGGCCGCGGCCCCGGCGCGCTCGACGTGCACGCCGTCGACGTCGTGCTCGGCGATCACGTCGGCGAGCGCGTCCAGCACCCGGCCGTCGACGGGGTCGTCGTCGAACTGGATCGTCCCGAGGGCCGCGCTGCGGTCCTCCGACACGGGTGCCACGTCCTCACCGAGGTCGAGGAGCGCGCGCCCGTCCGCGGCGGCCGCGGCCTGCGCGTCGAGTTCGGCGCGGCCCTCGTCGAGCGCCGCCTGCTGCGCGTCCAGCTCGGGCCCGGCTACCGCGGCCTGCCCGGCCGCCTCGGCCTGCGCGCGTGCCGCGTCGAGCTGCGCCTGACCCGCGTCGAGCCGGGTCCGCGCGTCCGCCAGCTGCACCTGCGCCTCGGCGAGGAGCCCGCGCTGCTCCTCCAGGGTGCCCGCGGCGTCGAACGGGTCCACGACGGCGGCGACGCCGTCGACCGCAGCCGCGTCGTCGAGGAGGTCGGCGATCGCGGCCTCGTCGACCTCGTCGAGGGCGGCCCCGTCCGCGGAGGCGAACACCAGCTGGCCGGAGGCGCCGCCGACGTCGGGGAACCGGTCCCGGAGCTCGTCCGTCACGTCGGTGGTCGGGGTGCCGGAGATCTCGAACGACGCCACCAGGGTGCCGCCGAACGCCAGGTAGGCGGCGACCGCGAGCGCGAGCGCGGTGACCCAGGCGCCGATGACGACGCGGGCGCGTCGGGCCGCGAGCAGCCCGAGTCGGTACAGGAACGTGGCCATGCGAAGAAACCTCGTGGGGGTCGGGGGCGGCTGGTCGGGTGGCGCGGCCCTCCGCCGCGCCACCCGCGGCACGAGTCTGCGAGCGTCCGGGTGGCGGACGCGTCGTCCCCCCGCACCCACCTGCTACCGCACCCGCAGTAGGCCGGGGCTACGCCATCCCCGCCCGGTGCGCGAGCACGACCACCTGCGCGCGGTCCCGCGCCCCCAGCTTCGTCATCGCGCGGTTCAGGTGCGTCTTGACGGTGAACGGCGAGATCACCATGCGAGCGGCGATCTGCCTGTTGTCCGCGCCCCGGGCGGCGGCCACGACCACGTCGCGCTCCCGGGCCGTCAGCGTGGCGACGCGACGTGCGAGCTCCTCGTCCTGGGAGTCGCGCGCCTGGCGGCGGGACGCGTCCTCGACGACGACGCTGAGCGCGTGCGCGGACAGCGCCGCCCGGCCGCCGGCGACGTCGAGGACGGCCTGGATCAGCTCCTCGGGCCCGGCGCTCTTGCCGAGGAAGCCCGAGGCGCCCGCACGGAGCGCGGCGACCGTCTCCGTGTCCCCGTCGAAGGTCGTCAGCACCAGGACGCGGGTGTCGCGCAGCCGGGGGTCGCTGCGCAGCCGGCGGGTGGCCTCGACGCCGGGGACGCCGGGCATCCGCAGGTCCATCAGCACGACGTCGGGGCGCAGCTCGACCGCCTGGCGGACCGCCTCGGCGCCGTCCGCGGCCTCGCCGACGACCTCGACGGCCGCCGCGCTGTCCAGGATGGACCGCAGGCCGGTGCGCATCATGGCCTGGTCGTCCACCAGCAGCACGCGGGTCACCACGTCGCCCCCGGGCGGGTGTCCTCGGCCGGCCGCGCCGGGTGCCGTGTCCGGGGCAGCCGCGCCCGCACGGAGAACACGTCCCGGTCGGCGCCGACCTCCAGCAGCCCACCGGCCTGCTCCACGCGCTCGCGCATGCCCACCAGGCCGTAGCCGCCGACGGACCGCCCGCCCCCACCGGCGACGAGGTTGACCACCTCGACGACGACCGCGTCCCCGTCGTCCCGCACGGTCACGGTCACGTCGCCGGCCCCGTGGCGGTGGGCGTTGGTCAGCGCCTCCTGCACGACGCGGTAGAGCGCGGCGCCGACCGCGGGGTCCAGCCCGTCGAGGTCGGCGTCCACGTCGGCGCGGACCGCGTCACCCCGCGCCCGGGCGTCGGCGAGCAGGGACGGGACACCGGACGCCGACGCGCGTCCGGCCACCTCGTCCTCGTCCACCGGAGCGCCCGACCGCAGCACGGCCACGATGTCGCGCAGCTCCAGCAGCACCGCGCGGCTCGCGCTGCGGACCTGCGCCAGGGCGTCCCCGGCGCGCTCGGGGTCGGCGTGCAGGTGCCGCTCGGCGGCGCCCGCCTGCACGTTGATCGCGGCGATCGAGTGCGCGACCGCGTCGTGCAGGTCGCGGGCGATGCGCAGCCGCTCGTCGGTGATGTGCCGGGCCGTCTCGCTCGCGCGGGCGGCCCGGACGGCGTCCGCCTCGTGCTGCAGCGCGCGCACGTTGTCGCGGTTCGCGCGCACCGCCGACCCGAGGCCGAGGGCGAGCGCCGTCCAGGTGGCCGCCGTGAGGAACGCCATCAGGGGCGTCGAGCTCGCCCCCGCCGCGACCATCGTGACCGAGAGCACGACCAGGACGACCGCCGCGGGCGCGAGCACCGACCGGGTCGGGTGGTGCATCGCCGCGCTGAACAGGGCGGCGACCGTGAGGACGGCGTACACCGTCGGGTCCGCGCCCACCGCGGCGGCGGCGACGGCCAGGGCGCACACCAGGCCCGTCGCGACCCGCGGGTGCCGCAGCCGCAGCGCGAGCACCACCGCGACCGCCGCCAGGACCACGGCCTCGGCGACGTCGCCCGCGCGGAGCACGAGCCACCCGCAGACCACGACCGCGACCGCCAGGGCGGCGTCCAGGAGCGACTCCCAGCGGTCGTCGCCGGGGCGCCTCCACCGCAGCCACCGCACCGGCCCGCGCCGGGCGCGGTCGCCGGCCTGGCCCGGTGGGGAGGGACGATCGACGGGCTCCATCAACACCCTTCGCGTGGTCGGACCGGGACGGCGTGCGGTGGCGGCGCGGCCGCGCACCACCGGGCAGCACCGCGCGCCGGCGGACCCACCCTCGCACGCCGGCGCGGCGGGCGGATCCGCCCCCCGGGGTATCCGGGTACTGCGGCGGCAGTAGCCGCTCGCCCCCGGTCGAGCCTCGTGCGTCAGGCGTCCCGGGCCCTGAGCGTGACGTGGGCGGCGAGCGTGGTCCAGAGGGTGAACACCGCCATGACGGCCAGGCCCGCCGAGCCGGTCACGCCTCCGGCGCCGGCGGTCGTGTACGAGGCCTGCCCGGCGGTGGTGGGCCAGTACGTGCCGGCGAGGTCCCCCACGAGCCCGGGCAGCCCGGGGGCGAGCGCCGGCACGAGCAGCGCGACGGTCACGACGACGGCCAGCGCGCCCGAGGACGAGCGCGTGATGGCCCCGAGCGCGACGCCGAGGACGGCGGTGAGCACCAGGTAGCCGACCGCGCACAGGATCGCCCGGACGGTGCCGGCGTCGGGCAGGTCCGCCGTCGGCAGCCCGGCGGCGGCGAGCGCCGCCTGGCTCGCGCCGAAGCTGCACGCCACGGTGACCACGGCCGTCGCGAGGGCGACGAGCGCCGTGACGGCCAGCTTCGTGGCGAGCAGCACGGCGCGCCGGGGTGCGACCGTCAGGCTCGTGACGATCTGACCGGTGGCGTACTCGCTGGTGAACGTCTGCGCACCCAGGGTCGCGACGAGGATCTGCCCGACGAGGACGCCCTTGAAGCTGATGCCCGTCGGGTCGAAGTCCGCGGGCAGGTCGGCCCGCCAGTCGGCCAGGAGCCCGCTGATGCCGAGCAGGCTGACCACCACCGTCACCACGACGGTGCCGGCCACCAGGAGCCACGTGGTGCGGATGCTGCGGGCCTTGATCCACTCGGAGGCGAGGAGGTCCATGTCAGGCGGCTTCCTTCTGGGTCGACGTCATGGTGAGGAAGACGTCCTCGAGCGAGTCGCGGGCCGAGCTCAGCTCGGACAGCTCGACGCCGGCACCGGCGGCGACGCGGCCGACGTGGTCCGTCGTGCTGCCCAGGACGTCGAGCGCGTCCGTGCTCGACGCGTCGGGCGCGGCGTGCACGCCCGCGCGGGAGAGCGCCTGCAGCAGCCCTGGGCGGTCCGGTGTGCGCGCGCGGACGTGCGCGGTGGTCCGCTCGGTGATGAACGCGCTCAGGGACTGGTCGGCGAGGAGCCGCCCGTGGTGCACGACCACGAGATGATCCGCGGTCAGCTCCATCTCGCCCATGAGGTGGCTGGAGAACAGCACGGTGCGGCCCTCCGCCGCCAGGTCGCGCATGAGCGAGCGCGCCCACCGGATCCCCTCGGGGTCGAGGCCGTTCAGCGGCTCGTCGAAGATCACGACCGACGGGTCACCGATCAGCGCGGTGGCGATCCCCAGCCGCTGCTTCATCCCCAGGGAGAAGTCGCCGGCCCGCCGGTCCGCGACGGCACCCAGGCCGACGAGCTCGAGGGTCGGGGCCACCCGGGACCGCGCGACGCCTCCGGCGCGTGCGACCGCCGCGAGGTGGTCCCCGGCGGTGCGCCGGGGGTGGACCGCCCGGGCGTCGAGCATCGCGCCGACGACGCGCATCGGGTGCGGCGTCTCGGCGAGCCGGAGCCCGCCGACCGTCGCGGCACCGCTCGTCGGCCGGTCCAGGCCGAGGAACATGCGCAACGTCGTGGACTTGCCCGCCCCGTTGGGGCCGAGGAAGCCCGTGACGACGCCCGGCCTGACCGCGAACGACAGGCCGTCGACGGCGGTGAGGCGTCCGTACCGCTTGACCAGGGAGTGAGCCTGCAAGATCACCGGGTTCGAGGAGTGCACAGTGGTAAACTACACCGTGTCGTGTAGATCTGCACCGGGCGGTGTAGCGTCGCGGACGACCTCGGAGGAGAACCACATGGCGGCAGAGCGGGACAGGACCGTGCGACAGGGCCAGGCGCACAAGCGCGCGGCCATCCTGGCGGCGGCGAAGGAGCTGTTCGTGCAGACGAGCGTGGAGCGCACGAGCATGGACGCCGTCGCCGCGCTCGCCGGGGTGTCGAAGCGGACGGTCTACGACTACTACGGGGACAAGCGAGGGCTCCTGCTCGGCGTCGTGGAGGACGCGGGGGAGAGGGCCCTGGCCACGTTGCGCGGCCTGGTCGAGCAGCACCTCGACCCGGCGCACATCCACGATCTCGACGACCTCGAGCGAGCCCTCACCGAGCTCGCCGCCGCCCTCGGTCGGTCGCTGCTGCTGTCGTCGGACTACCTCGCCGCGGTCAGGCTGATCAACGAGAACGAGGCGCTGCTGCCGGAGCTCGAGGACCACCCGCTCGACGTGGCCCACGCGCAGGTCCTCACCGACAGCGTCCGCCAGTTCGCGAGCGCCGGGCTGCTCGACGCCGACGAGCCCGGCCTCGCCGCGGCCCACTTCCACGCCCTGACCGCGCTGCGCGTGCTCAACGAGCCGCCCCGCCGACGCACCGAGACGGCGCACGTCCGCCAGATCATGACCGACGGCGCACGGGCGTTCATGCGCGCCTACGGCGCGCGCGGCGCAACCGCGTGACCGGCTCCACGGCGGCGCGCGACACCGACGTCCGCACCCACCGGGCCGCTGCGCTCAAGGAACGCATCTACGTGGCGTTCACCGCCCTGGCCGTGATCATCACCCTCCGCGTCCACGACGCGCACCCGTCGACCACCGGGGCGTTCAGCACCCTCGCCGTCGCCGTCGCGGCGACCGTCTGCGCCGTCTACCTCGCCGACCTGCTCAGCCACATGGTCGTGCACGCGCACCTCCCGGCGCGCCCCGAGCACCGCCGCATGGTCGCGAGCACCCTGGGCGCCGGCGCGGTGGCGATGCCGCCCCTCGGGTGCATCGCGCTGGCGGGGACCGGCGTCTACGGGACCTCGACCGGGCTGCTGGTCGCGATGGTGCTCACCGTCGCGACCCTGACGGCCATCGGGGTGCTCGCGGTCCGCAGGCTCGACCTGCCCCCGCGGCACCGCGTCGCCGTCCTCGGGGCGGAGGCGCTGGTCGGGGTCGTGGTGCTCGCCCTGGGGCTGCTCGCGCACCGGTAGCGGCTCTCCGGGCAGCTCTGCGGAACTCGATCGGTCGTTCTCGGCCCGCACTCGTCGGGCGATGACGAGCGTCTCGGTGATGAGGAGCGACATCGAGCTGCAGGAGCGTCTGGAGCGCCTGGAGTCCCAGTCCGCCATCCGAGCGCTGGTGCACGAGTACTGCCACGGAGCCGACAAGCGTGACCGCGCCCGGTTCGCGGCGGTGTGGACTCCCGACGCCGTCTGGCAGGTGGCCCCGACGCAGGAGTTCCGCGGCGTGCAGGCGATCTGCGCCGCCGTCGAGTGGCAGCGGGGCGCCTTCCTGCAGATGCACCACTGGACCTCCAACCTCGTGATCGACCTGGACGGCGATCAGGCACGTGGTGAGGTGGACGTCGGCGTCACGACGCAGTTCCCCGACGGGACCTGGCTGCGCGGCGGCGGGGTCTATCGCGACTCCTACACCCGCACCGACGTCGGCTGGCGCATCTCGCGACGGGAGGCCGAGCACCTGTTCGATCTGAACCCGGGGCCCGCCGCAGACGGCGACGCGTGCGGCATGCCGCGGCCATGACGGCAGACCTCGTGCTCGCCGACCTGCGTGCGGTCGTGTTCGACGACATGGGGCGTCGCGAAGCCGTCGCTCGAGTTCTTCCGACGCGTCGTCGGCGAGACGCAGGTCGACCCCCGTCAGGTCCTGTACGTCGGCGACCGCCTCGACAACGACATCTGCCCCGCAGGTGCCGCAGGCCTGCGCACAGCATGGCTGCGACGCGGACCAAGGGCGTACCTGCAACAGCTGGACCCCGACGAGGCACGCCCGGACCTCGACCTCAGCGACCTGACGCACCTCACCGCGGCGCTCTCACGCAGCCCGCACACCGGCTGAGCGCCGTATCGTCCGGTCCACATCGCTGGTCCTCCAGCCGAGGTGGGGAGCGCATGCCCGTGCCGACCGACGAGACCTCGCCCGAGATCGCTCTCGGTCGCCGCGGCCCCCGGGTCCGCATCGTCCACCTGACCGGCGCGGTGTTCGACGCGCTGGCCGTTGGCGACCTCGCCCGCGCCGAGTCGTGCAGCCCGGTCCGCCTGACCGCGTACTTCGCCGGACCCGACTGGCGCAGCACGTGGGCGAGGCGGAGCCAGCAGGCTCGTCGGGACCCCGCCAGCACGGGCTGGATCACCGGCGTCATCTGGGACGAGGACCAGCACCTGCCCGCCGGTCGCGCCGGCTTCCACGGACCACCCGATGCCGACGGCATGGTGGAGATCGGGTACGCGGTCGATCCCGCGCACCGTCGCCGTGGCTACGCCCGTGCGGCGCTCGAGGCGCTGCTCCAGCGGGCCCGGGACGAGCCGGAGGTGCGGACTGTGCGGGTCACGATCGCTCCGGGGAACACCGAGTCCCGCGACCTGGCCCAGCAGTACGGGTTCACCGCGGTGGGGGAGCAGTGGGACGACGAGGACGGCCCGGAGATCATCTACGAGGTCGCTGCCGACGCTGCGGCCCGGGCACCGGTCCGCACCGCTGACCTCGAGCGACGTCCCGGTGCTGGCGGTGCAGCTCGTGGCCTCGCCGCGGAAGGCAGACCAGCGCGCTGACCGAGTGCCGGGGGCACCTGAGTCGTCGGAGTACTGGCCCTACTCGTGCACCTCGATCGCGGGCCGGCGCGCTACGCGCTGAGCGGCGCGAGAGGCTCGGGCGGAACCGACACCGAGCGCCAGGACGGTGCTGGCCAGAGACAGGCCCAGAGAGATCACGTACAGGACGGGAGCCGGCTGCAGGGGGACGGAGATCGCTGCGATCACGGCGGCGGCGCCGAGGAATGGAGCCATGGCACTCCGCGCCGCGACATGGCCGGCGCGCCATGCCTGGTCGCTGGTCATCAGAGACGGCAAGCGGATGCCTGCCGAGCGGCTCCTCCGTGCTCCGTGCACGGCCTGGGAGACGAACATCCACACGGCCGCGTCGACGAGGATCAGGAGCACGGCGCATGCGACCGCTGCTGACCAGCCAGGGCTCGTCACGTCCCACCCCTCGTCTCAATTTCCGCGTCTCGTCTCACGCTACCGCCTGCGGGTTCGCGGTCGCGGCGTCGTCCTCGGTGGTGGTGGACTCTCGGAGGCGTGCGTGCTCGCGCAGCAAACCAGGGTGCGACGCGGTGGCCGCCGCACCTCCGACCTCTTAGCCTCGTGTGCCGGGGGAGTCGACCCCTCCCGTCCGCACCACAGGCGTCGGCTCTCGAACTCGTCAGGTGGCCTCATCGAAGGGAGCACGGCGATCCGTACCGCGCACCGTCCCACGACCGCGACCTGCCCGAAGGCGTCATCCCGTACTTGGCGACTGGTGGTGCGCCCGATCGTTGCCGGCATGGCCTGCGTCGCGACCCTGGGTGCCTGCTCCGAGGACGAACCCGACCCCGTGCGCTCCGCCGAGCCCGCGGCGTGCGGCTTCGTCGACGACGCCACGGTCCGCGAGGCTCTCGGAGATGCGGTCAACGACCCCACCGATGCCACCACCCGGCTCACCGACGCCCCTGACCTGCTGGGCTGTCGATGGACGACCGCGGTCGGGACCGCCCTCACGGTGACCGTCACCCGCACCCAGGACGACGACGTCACTGCGGCCGCCGCCCGGTGGGCCGAGGGATGCGCGACACCTCAGCCGCTCGACGTCGAGGGCGCTACCGGCAGCATCTGCCAGGACACCGCCTTCGACGCCGCCGGATCGGAGCTCTACGCCACCTGGTCGGGGGACGACCTCGCCATGCGGCTCGGTCTCCAGCGGGACGGTGGGGCCGCCCCCGAGGACGCCGCCCGGCTGCGGGCGGTCGCCGGCGACCTCATCGTGAACGTCACGCCCGACGCCTACGACGACGCGGAGGCGTCGTCGTAGGGTCTCGTGCCAGGGGCGAGGGGTGACGCTGCGCTGCAGCGCTCGGCATCGAGTAGTTCTTTCGCGCGACTCCTGACCTGGACGCGCACCGGCGGGGAACTGCGGCGCAGGCCGCACTCCGTCCGTCGTCCGTGCAGTCGCTTCTCGACGAGATCCGCAACGTCACGGTCGACGGAACGCGAACGTGGGCGCCATGTCATGGCGGGTCAGCGCGAGACGCCGACACGACTGGCACCTCTGCGTATCAAGATCGGTCGTACTCGACCCACCGGGCGCCCCGCCCTAGAGGCGACCCCCGACAGCGGTAATCAGGAACGCGGCGACGTCGGCGACGTCCCTGTCGTGTCGGGCAGCCACCAGATCGAGCAGGGCGCGGGCGGTCCGCGCGTCGCAGCCGTTGGCCTGCATGAGCACGCCCACAGCCTGATCGATCCGGCCGGCTGTACCCAGCTCCTCGTCGGCGGCCGGCACAGCGGGAAGGGTCGCCGCGGCGGCGAGCCGGTCGATGACGTCCTCCGCAAGCGAGGTGACCCGCGCCCGCGCGTGCGCGGCGTCCTGCTGCGTCCAGGTCCGGCCCGGATCGAGATAGAGGTTGAGCGCCACCGCCGTCGTGGGCTCGACGGACGCGGGCACCGCGACCACCGCGGTGAATCCGGCATCCCGCGTCGTCCGCGACCAGGCCGGCCATCGCCGCTCCGCGGCGAGGTCGGGAATCGTCACGGCGCGCAGGCTCGACATCGCGACGATGCACGGGCCGTCCTCCGAGCGCGCCTCGGCCTGGTCGCATAGGGCCGCACGGTCGCTGCTGCTCGCGACGCGCACCGTTGCGCCGTGGTGGCGCAGCGTGATGCTGGCGTGCACGCCCAGGGCGTCCGCCACCTCACGCGCGTGGACATCTAAGTAGGTCGGCATCTCGCCCCTCCGCTCGAGGCGGCCCGGCGAGCTGCGCCGGGTCATGCCCAACGTGCCACTGCCGAGCGCACACGTCCACGAGCGGAAGCGCTCGTGCCTTGCGTCTTGAGCCACCGGACCGACGGCCAGAGCGTAGATGCAGGTCAGAGCGATAGGAAGACTTGTACTGGCACCTCTGAGTATCAGAATCGGTCGTACCCGAGCGCGCCCGCGAGGCCCTAGCGGACGCCGCCGAGGTGCAGCCTCAGGTGCGCGCCCAGCTCACCGACCGCGTCGGGCACGAGCGTGTAGTACGCCCAGACCCCGCGCTTCTCGCGGGTGACGAACCCGGCCTCGGTGAGCACCTTGAGGTGGTGGGACACCGTCGGCTGGGACAGTCGGACGGGCTCGGTGAGGTCGCAGACGCATGCCTCTCCGCCGTCGTGGGCGGCGATGATCGACAGCAGCCGCAGGCGGGCCGGGTCGGCCAGCGCCTTGAGCGTGCGTGCGGTGCGCTCGGCATCCTCGGCGCTCATCGTCGACCCGGTCACGGGGCTGCAGCAGTCCGTGGACGCGGTCGAGGTCACCGGGAGCAGGTCGAGAGCCATGCCCTCATCATGCGCCACGCATTGACGCCTGTCGATGTTGACAGCCGTCGATGGGATGGTCCACGCTCCAGGTATCGACGGGGATCAATGCGAAGGAGGAGTGATGGCACAGGACATCCGGGAGCAGGTCCGGGCCCGCTACGCCCTGGCGGCCGTGCAGGGCAGCGCGGACGCCGGTTGCTGCGGCGGGGACTCCGGCGGTGGATGCGGGCCGACGGACCTGGTGATCGACGAGCGGTTCGGCGCCGGGCTGTACGGGGCGGAGGACGCGGCGGCGGTGCCGGCCGAGGCGTTGGCGGCGTCGCTCGGCTGCGGGAACCCGCTGATGGTCGCCGAGCTGCGTGAGGGCGAGCAAGTGCTGGACCTGGGCTCGGGCGGTGGGATCGACGTGCTGCTGTCCGCGCGGCGGGTCGGCGCGACCGGGTTCGCCTACGGGGTGGACATGACCGACGAGATGCTGGACCTGGCCCGGGCGAACGCGGCGAAGGCCGGGGCGAGCAACGTGGAGTTCCGCAAGGGCACCATCGAGGACCTGCCGCTGGACGACGGAGCGGTGGACGTCGTGATCTCCAACTGCGTGGTGAACCTGTCGCCGGACAAGCCGGCGGTGCTGTCCGAGGCGTTCCGGGTGCTGGTGCCCGGCGGGCGGTTCGGGATCTCCGACGTGGTCGCCGAGGACCACCTGACCCCCGAGCAGCGCGCCGAGCGCGGCTCCTACGTCGGGTGCATCGCCGGGGCGTTGTCGCGCGCCGAGTACCTGCAGGGGCTGGCGGCGGCGGGGTTCGTCGACGCCGAGGTCGAGTTCACCCACCCCGTCGCCGAGGGCATGCACGGCGCGATCGTGCGCGCCCGCAAGCCCGCATCCCAGGAGGCGTGATGCACCCCGACGTCTACCTGACCGTCCACCAGCAGCGCGACCGCGAGCTGGCCCGCGAGCTCGAGCTGCGCCGCGCCGCGCAGGACTGCCCCGGCTGCATCGTGCGCGCCCGCCGGCACCTAGCCGCGCTCACCGACCGAGTGCGGGCGCGGCTCGCCGGCACCCGGCCGGCCACGGCGCCGGCCTGCTGCCCGGCCTGACCGAGCACGCACGAGGGCCGCACCCCAGGCAGGGTGCGGCCCTCGTGGCGTTGGGAGATCAGGCGGTGACGGGCTCGACCCCGAGCTCGGCGAGCAGCGTCAGGATGCGGCCGCGGATCTCGTCGCGGATCGGGCGGACCGACTCGATTCCCTGCCCGGCGGGGTCGGCCAGCGCCCAGTCCTCGTACCGCTTGCCGGGGAAGATCGGGCACGCGTCGCCGCAGCCCATGGTGATGACGACGTCGGACGCCTTGACCGCGTCGGTGGTCAGGACCTTGGGTCGCTCGGCGCGGATGTCGATGCCCTCCTCGAGCATCGCCTCCACGGCTACCGGGTTGATCTGCTCGGCGGGCATCGACCCGGCCGAGCGGACCTCGACGGCGCCGCCGGACAGCGCCCGCAGGTAGCCGGCGGCCATCTGGGAGCGGCCGGCGTTGTGCACGCAGACGAACAGGGCGGACGGCTTGTTCTCGGTCATCTCGGTCTCCACGGAAGGTCAGTTGGTGGGCAGCGTGAGGTCGGGCAGCAGGTCGGTGAGCAGGGCGCGCACGCGGCGGTCGATCTCGTCGCGGATCGCCCGCACCCCGGTCTCGGAGGCCAGGGCGGGGTCGCCGACGACCCAGTCCTCGTACCGCTTGCCGGGCAGGATCGGGCAGGTGTCGCCGCAGCCCATCGTGATCACGACGTCCGCGGCGCGGACCGCGTCGTCGGTCAGCGGCTTGGGGAACGCCTCGCCGTCGGCGCCGAGCTCGGCGAGCAGCGGCCGCACCGCGGCGTGCACGTCCGCGGCCGGTGCGGACCCCGCGGAGCGGACCGTGATCGCGTCCCCGGCGTAGTGGCGCAGCAGGGCGGCGGCGAGCTGGGAGCGTCCGGCGTTCGCGACGCACACGAACAGCACCTGCGGGCTCGAGCCGGCCGCGTCCATGGCCCGGGCGGTGTCGGTCAGGCGCTGGCGGGCGAACCGCTCGGCGTTGACCACCAGGTGCGAGCGGATCGCCGAGGACCGCGCCAGACCGGTGTAGGACTCCCGGACCACGCTGAGGACCGCGCCCGGGTCGCGGTCGGGGAACGCCGCGGCGAGCCGGTCGGCGATCCGGACCAGGGCGTCCTCGGCGTCGGTGAGCCCGGCCAGCGGGACCGCGTTCGCGGCGTCCGCGGCTGCGGGCGCGAAGGAGTCCAGCAGGGTGGTGACCGCGCCGCGCAGCGCCGGCTGCACCCGGTAGTACACCCAGGTCCCGCGCCGCTCGGAGGTCAGCAGCCCGGCCTCCTTGAGCAGCCTCAGGTGGTGCGACACCGTCGGCTGATTCACCTCGGCGACCGTGGCCAGGTCGCACACGCACGCCTCACCGGTCGGGGAAGTCGCGATCAGCGACAGCATCCGCAGCCGCAGCGGGTCACCCAGCGCCTTCAGGGTGCCGGCGACGTGCGCCGCGGCGTCGGCGCCCATCGCGTGGTCCGCGGGCGAGGCCTGCGGGGTGCAGCCGCCGGCGGCGGTCGTGGTGTCGTCGGGGGCGGTGGTGGTCATGAGCGTGCCTCCTGCAGCTCGACGGTGGCGGGGGAGGTCGAGGACGGGCGGAACCAGCGGTCCCTGGCCCAGAGGCTGACGTAGACCAGGGCGACCAGGACCGGAACCTCGATCAGCGGGCCCACCACACCGGCCAGCGCCTGCCCCGAGGTCGCACCGAACGTCCCGATCGCCACCGCGATCGCCAGCTCGAAGTTGTTGCCCGCCGCGGTGAACGCCAGCGTCGTCCACCGCGCGTACCCCAACCCCAGGCCC
>NZ_JAANNB010000054.1 GCF_011603975.1 Cellulomonas sp. IC4_254
CCCGGTGGCCGCCGACCTCGCGCGCGACCACCGGGTGCTGTCCCCGGACGCGCGCGGGCACGGGCGCTCGCCGCGGGGGACCGGGCCGCTGACGATCGCGCGGATGGCGGACGACGCGGCGGCGGTGCTGGCGGGGGCCGGGGCGCCGGCCGGGGAGCCGGTGGGGACGGCCGACGTCGTCGGGTACTCCGACGGTGGCAACGTCGGCCTCATGCTCGCGCTGCGGCACCCGGCGGCCGTGCGGTCGCTGGTCGTCTACGGCGCCAACGTCGACCCCGGCGGCCTGACGCCCCGCACCCGCGCCGAGGTCACCGCGACGTGGGTCGGGCAGCGCGTCCGCGGGCTCGTCGACCCGGCGGCCCGGGCGCGGGCCGACGTGACCGACCTGATGGTCCGGCAGCCGCGCATCCCGCTGCGGGCGCTCGCGCGCGTCCGGGTGCCGGTGCTGGTGGCCGCCGGCGAGCACGACGTGATCCGGCGGGCGCACACCGAGGCCGTCGCGGCGGCGCTGCCGGCGGGGGAGCTGATGATCGTGCCGGGGGCGGACCACGGGCTGCCGCTGGCGGACCCCGCGGCGTTCGCGGGGCTGGTGCGGGAGTTCTGGGAGGCGCACGGCGCCTGACCCGCGCTCGCGGCGCGCCGCGAGCCGAGGTGGAACAGGGTGGAGCGTTCTGCCCGACACGCGCGGCGTGTCCGGGCGGAACGCTCCACCCGACGGGGTGGGCGCCTCGTCAGCGGACCGCGAGCGCCGCCAGGAGGTCCGCCACCTCGACCGGGCGCCCGGGCAGCGGGTCGCCGCCCGGGCGGAGCGCGGCCCGGAGCAGGGGGGCGCGCCGCTCGAGCAGCGCCGCGTTCAGCGCGTCCGGGAGCCCGGGCAGCGGCCGCAGCGCGGAGGCGAACGTCAGCAGGATCTCCGGGACCCCGATGTCCCCGCGGACCAGGCCGAGCGCCTGGGCGGTGCGGACGACCTCGTTCGCCGCGCCGGCGGTGGCCGCGCGGCGGTCGACGAGCTCCGGCGTGAACACGTCCGCGTCCCGGGCGCGCGGCACGAGCACGGGCAGCAGCAGCGGCAGGCCGGAGTCGAGGAACCCGGTGAGGAACTGCTCCCACGCGGCGTGCGGGTCGTCCCCGGCGAGCCCGGTCCGCGCGGCGTCGAGCAGGCCGCCGACGTGGGTGAGCCGGTCCGCGACGACGGCCCGCACCAGGGCGGACCGGTCGGGGAAGTGCCGGTAGACGGTGCCCACCCCGACACCGGCCGCGCGCGCGACCGCCTCCATCGGCTCGTCGAGGCCGCGGGCCGTGTACAGGGCGCGGGCGGCGTCGAGCACCCGCTGCCGGTTCCGTGCCGCGTCCGCTCTCACCGGCTCAGGATAGGGGTCCATAACCGGAACCGGACGTTCCGGTTCGGTGCTACGGTGGGTCGTAGCCGGGCGCCGTCGGAGACGCCCCGACGCCGGGAGGCGAGCGCCGTGCGCGCCATGATCCTCAAGGAGTTCCGCGAGCTGCGCCGGGACCGCCGGACGGTCGCGATGCTGGTCGTCCTGCCGCTGCTGCTGCTGACGATCTTCGGCTTCGCCGCCAACTTCACCGTCGACAGCCTCACCACGCTGGTGGTCGGGCCGGGCGCGCAGGAGGCGGCGGACCGGATCGCGGCGTCCCCGGCGGGCGGGACGCTGGACGTCCGCGACGTCGAGCCCGCGGACGACCGGGCCGAAGCCGTCGAGGCGCTCGCCGCGAACCGGTACGACGTGGCTGTCGTCGCGGCGGACGGCGCGGTGCCCGAGGTGCTCGTCGACGGCACCAACCTGTTCGCCGCGCAGGCCGCGAACGTGGTGGTCGCGCGGCTCGGCGACGCGGTGCACGCCGAGATCCTGTTCAACCCGGACCTGGAGACGTCCTGGGTGATGGTCCCCGCGCTGATCGGCCTGATCCTCACGTTCATCGGCACGATCATCACCAGCATCGGCCTCGTGAAGGAGCGCGCGGCCGGCACGCTCGAGCAGCTCGCGGTGATGCCGCTGCGGCCGATCGACGTCATCGTCGGCAAGATCGCGCCGTACTTCCTGCTCGCCGCGCTCGACCTCGTCGTGGTGACCGTGCTGGGCATGCTGATCTTCGGGGTGCCGTTCACCGGGAACGTCGCCCTGTTCGCGCTGGCCGGGGCGATCTTCCTGTTCGTGGTGCTGGGCATCGGGGTGTTCATCTCGACGGTGTCGCAGAACGCCGGGCAGGCGATCCAGGCCGCGATCCTGGTGCTGCTCCCGCAGATCCTGCTGTCCGGGATCATCTTCCCGCTCGACGCCATGCCGATCGGGGTGCGGTGGATCGGGTACTGCCTGCCGCTGACCTACTTCACGCAGGTGTCCCAGGGCGTGATGCTGCGCGGCGCCGGGATCGACGCGCTGTGGCTGCCCGTCGTCGTGCTCGCGGGCATGGCGGTGCTGGTGTTCGGGGCGGCGGTCTGGCGGTTCCGGGCGTCGATCACACCGCGCCGGCCGCGCGGGGCCGCCCTCGCCGCGCCGGCGACCGCCGCCGCGCCGGCCGCGCCCGCCGGGGCCGGGCGGTGACCGCCGTGACGGCCCCGCCCGGGTGGGGCGTCGCCGGGGTGACGGTGCGGCGCGGCGGGCGGACGGTGCTCGACGCGGTGACCCTGCCGGTCCCGGCGGGCCGGATCACCGCGGTCGTCGGCGGCGACGGCGCCGGCAAGACGACCCTGGCCCGCCTCCTGGTCGGGCGGGAGGTCCCCGACGCGGGCGAGGTGCGGCGGGCCGACCCGCGGCGCACCGGGTTCCTGCCCGCGACGTCCGGGGTCTGGGGCGACCTGAGCGTGGCGGAGAACGTCGACCTGGTGGCGCGGGCCTACGGGCTGGCCGCCGGCACCGCCCGGGACCGCGCGGACCGGCTGCTCACCGCCGCGGGCCTGGCCGACGTCCCGCACCGCCTCGGCCGGGAGCTCTCCGGCGGCATGCGGCAGAAGCTCGGCCTCTGCCTGGCGCTGCTGCCCGACCCCGAGCTGGTCGTCCTCGACGAGCCGTCCACCGGCGTCGACCCCGTCAGCCGGGTCGGGCTGTGGCGGCTGCTGTCCGCCGCGGCGGCCGGCGGCACGGCGGTGCTGCTCACGACGACGTACCTGGACGAGGCCGAGCGGGCGGCGACCGTGCTCGTGCTCGACGCCGGGACGGGGGTCTACCGCGGCGACCCGGCCGAGGCGGCGTCCCGGGTGCGGGGGTCGGTCGCGGTGCACCGGCTGGGCGAGCCGGACGCGGGGGCGGTGCCGCTCGCGCGGTGGCGGCGCGGGGACGCCGTGCACGCGCTGCTCGGGCCGGGGGAGGGCGCCCCGCCGGCCGACCTCGAGGACGCCGTGATCGCCCTGACGCTGGAGCGCCGCGCCGCGCGGTCGGGCGCGTCCGAGGTCGCGCGGCCCGCCCCGCCCAGTCGGCACCGAGTGACTACGCGACGCGTCGAGGGGGTATCCGCCGGCTACTCGCTCGACGTGTCGGGTACTCGCTCGACGAGCAGCGGCGCCGTCGAGGCCGTGGGCGTGGTCACCGCGTTCGGCGGCTTCCGCGCGGTCGACGACGTCTCGCTCACCGTCCGTCCGGGTCAGGTGCTGGGCCTGCTCGGGGCGAACGGCGCGGGCAAGACGACGCTGATCCGGACGGTCCTCGGCCTGCTGGCGCCGACCTCGGGCGTCGTCCGGGTGCTCGGCGGCGCGCCGTCGCGGGACACCCGGCGGCGGATCGGCTACGTCCCGCAGGGGCTGGGGCTGGCGGCGGACCTGACAGTGGCCGAGAACCTGGCGTTCGTGGCGGCGGCGTACGGCCTGGACGCCGTGCCGGAGCCGCCGGCCGACCTCGCCGCGCAGCGGGACCGCCTGGTCGGCGCGCTCGGGCTGGGGCTGCAGCGCCGGCTCGCGTTCGCCGCCGCGCTGTCGCACGCGCCGGAGCTGCTGGTGCTGGACGAGCCGACGTCGGGTGTCGACCCGCTGGCCCGGGCGGCGCTGTGGGACACGGTGCACGAGCAGGCCGAGTCGGGCGTCGCGGTGCTGGTGACCACGCACTACATGCAGGAGGCCGAGCAGTGCGACGCGCTCGTGCTGATGGCCCGCGGCCGCCGGGTCGCCGCCGGGTCGCTCGCCGACGTGCTGGACGGCACGACCGCCGTCGAGGTCGCGACGCCCGACTGGCAGGCGGCGTTCGGGGCGCTCGGCGCCGCCGGGTTCCCGGTGACGGTGGCGGGGCGGGCCGTGCGCGTGGCCGGGGCCGACCCGGCGGACGTGGCGCGGGCGCTCGCCGCCGCGGGGGTGCGGGGCGACGCCCGGCCGGTGCCGGCCCGCCTCGAGGAGGTGCTGACGCTCGGCTCGCGCTGAGCGAGGACGCCCGGGTGGAGCGTTCGGCCCGACACGCCCGGCGTGTCCGGGCACGGCGCTCCACCGAGCCCCACGCAGCCCCGTCAGCGGAACGCGCCGACGGCCTCCGGGTAAGCCTCGGCGAGCTCGCGCGTCTCGGCAGCCTGCGGGTCGGACAGCAGCGACCGCATCGTGCCCGTCTCGACGATCCGGCCCTCGCCCAGCACGTGCACGGTGTCGGCGAGCCGGTCGACCAGCCGCAGGTCGTGCGAGACGACGAGCAGCCCGACGCCGGTCGCGGCGATCTCGGCGACCTGGTCGGCGACGGCCTCGCGCAGCGCGGGGTCGAGGGCGGTGGCGGGCTCGTCGAGCACGAGGATCTCGGGGCGGGTCGCCAGGGCGTCGGCGAGCGCGAGGCGCTGCTTCTCGCCGCCGGACAGCGAGTGCAGGGTGCGACCGAGGAACCGGGGCTCGAGGCCGACCCGGGCCAGCACGTCCTCGGGCTGCAGGCCGGTGGCCCGGCCGGCCTTGCGGGAGTCGTTGAGCGTGGACTCGAGGACCTTCGCCACGGAGGTGCGGCTGTCGACGCCGACCAGGCCCTCCTGGTGCACGGCGCGGACCGTCGAGCGGAACGCCTTGGTCTCCTTGCGGGACATCTTGGTGACCGGGCGGGCGCCGTAGGTGGCGCGGCCCTGCGTCGGCTTGTGCCGCCCGAGCAGCACCTGGACCAGCGTCGACTTGCCGGCACCGGAGCGGCCGATCAGGCCGACGGTCTCGCCCGGGGCGACGGACAGGCTCGCGCCCTGGAGCACGGCGGCGCCGCCGTAGCCGGCCCAGACGTCGTGCGCGGCGAGGGCGGCGCTCATCGGGTCACCCCCGGCGCGGCGTCGGTCCGGTCGGCGTGGTCGTGCGGCGTACCCACAGCGTGTCCCTTCGAGCGATGACGGCCGTCGTGAGAACGGCCGAGCCCCCCGCGAAGTTTCCGCGAGGGGCTCGGCCGCTGGCAAACGTGCGCGTCAGGCGCGCGCCTCCCGGCGCCGGGCCGGGGGCAGGTTCTCCATGTCCTCGAGCTCGACGCCCTTGGTCTCCGGCACCTTGCCGAGCACGAAGAAGAACGACAGGGCCGCGAAGATCGCGTACATCAGGTACGGCCCGGTGGCGCCGAACTGGTCGAGCAGCGGCGGGAACGTCACGGTGATGACGAAATTCGCGATCCACTGCGCGGCGGCCGCGACGCCGAGCGCGGCGGCGCGGATCCGGTTCGGGAACATCTCGCCCAGCAGCACCCAGACCAGCGGGCCCCAGGACGCGCCGAAGAACACCACGAACGCGTTCGCGGCGACGAGCGCGACCGGGCCCCACGGCGACGGCAGCGACACGTCCTCGCCGGACCCGGACGCCTGGGTGAACGCCAGCGCCATGACCGCGAGCGAGATCGTCATGCCCGCGGAGCCGGTGAGCAGGATCGGGCGGCGGCCGACCTTGTCGATGAGGGCGATCGCGATGAACGTCACGGCCACGTTCGTGACCGACGTGATCGTGGAGACCAGGAAGGACTGGCTCTCGTCGAACCCGACCGCCTGCCAGAGCGTCGTCGAGTAGTAGAAGATCACGTTGATGCCGACGAACTGCTGGAAGACCGACAGCAGGATGCCGACCCACACCACCGGCAGCAGGCCGAACCGCGGGCCGCGCAGGGTGGCCTGCTCCTCGAGCGCCTTGTCCTTCTCGATCGTCTTCTCGATCTGCGCGACGCGCTCGCGGGCGTCCTCGTCCGGGCCGAGCACGCTCTCCAGGACGGCGACCGCCTCGTCGCGGCGGCCCTTGGCGACCAGGTAGCGCGGCGACTCGGGGATGCGCAGCGCGAGGATGCCGTAGACGGCGGCGGGCACGACGGCGACCAGGAACATCCAGCGCCAGGCCTCCCAGCCCAGCCACAGCTCCTCGGACGCGCCGCCCGCGGCCTCCTGCAGCAGCTGGTCGGAGAGCAGGGCGGCGAAGATGCCGAGCGTGATCGCGAGCTGCTGCAGCGAGCCCAGCCGGCCGCGCAGCGCCGCGGGGGCGATCTCGGCGATGTAGGCGGGGGCGATCACCGAGGCGATGCCGATGCCGACGCCGGCGAGGACGCGCCAGATGATGAGGTCCCAGACGCTGAACGCGATCGCGGACAGGATCGAGGACACGAAGAACAGCACGGAGCCCAGCACCATCACCCGGGTGCGGCCCCAGTGGTCGGCCAGCCGGCCGCCCGCCCAGGCGCCCACCGCGCAGCCGAGCAGGGCGACGGCGACGGCGAACCCGGTCAGCGTCGCGCCCAGGTCGAACTCGCCCTGGATCGCGTCGACGGCGCCGTTGATCACCGACGAGTCGAACCCGAACAGGAACCCGCCGACCGCGGCGGCGACGGCGAGGCCGATCGCCTTGTTGTGCGACGGGTGCCTCCCCGTCGAGGGTCGGGCACTGCCTTCGGCCATGACGTCTTCTCCTTGCTCCGCTCGTCCTGCGAAGAACCACCTGGGCCGGAGCACGTCGTCGGGCGCCGGTCGAGGCGTTCTCACCTTTCACCCGCGCAGCACATCCCGCACCCGGAAGGCCGGGCGGAGACGCGCGGCGGGAACCGTAACCCACGGCGGCGGCGGTGCGCGCGCCGGGCGGACCGGCCGCGACGCGTGGCGCGATCCGGCGGACAATCGAGGCGTGACGTCCCACGACCGCCCGCGGTTCCGCCGCCCCGCCATGCTCGACCCCCGCGACGCCGACCAGCTGCCCGGTGACATGGACCCCGCCCTGCGGTCGCAGGTCGCCCACACCACGGCGTCGGCGATCGTGCACCGGGGGCGCGCCGAGGGCGAGGAGGACCCGGCGCTCGTCGAGCGGCTCGTGCGCCTGGTGGAGACCGAGGGGCTCGACGTCGTCGCCGCGCTCTGGTCGGACAGCCCGGCGACGACCCTGCCCGGCACCCTCTGGCGGCTCTACGTGCTGCGCGAGTGGGTGCGCCGCGACCCGGCGACGCTCGCCGACCGGTACCGCCTCGGGCTGGACGCGGCGCCGGTGCACCACGTCGTCGTCGGCGTCGTCAGCCCGCCCGGGCCCGAGGAGCTGCGCGTGCTGCTGGACGCCGTGCTGTCCGGCGTCTGGACCGGGGACCTCGCCGTCACCCTGGAGCGGGGCGCGGCGTTCTGCCGGGTGCTCGCGACCGGTGCGGCCTTCGACGCCGACCACCTCGACCTCACCGGCGACGACGCGTCGGCCCGGCTCACCCGCAGCGCGGGGTCTCTGGTCCGGACCGCCGAGGAGCTCGAGCAGGCGGCGCACCTGTGGCGATCCGGCTCGCTCGAGTGAGCACCCGGCGACCGTGTTCCCGCCCGGGCCGTGGCGATGCTCACCCCGCCCCGCCCAGGACGTGACGGGTGCCGGCGCGTAAACTCGAACCCGACGCCGGGCCGCGGTAGCCCCGGGCTCCAACTCAAGCCGCTCCGAGCGGCCGCGCGCCGAGAGGCGCTTCCCGGTCCGGCGTCGTCACCTCCTCCGCCCGGCCCCGCGCGCTTGACTTCCGTCCCACGGGCGCGCCGGGCGGACGTGCGTCACGCTGAGGATGCTGTGCGTTCACCCTGGGTTCACGTGCGGGGTTGTGAGTTCACCCCGCGGCTGCCCTAGCCTGTGCCTGACCAAGCCCATCTCCTGCGGAGCCTCTCGTGCGCCTGCGCCTCACCCCGCGCGACACCTCGTTCTTCGACCTCCTGGCCGCGTCGGCGGCGCACCTGGTCACCGGAGCCAACCTGCTGGCCGAGCTGCTCGGCGCGGACCGCCCGACCCGCAAGGTGCTCGCCAAGCAGATGAGCGACGCCGAGCACCTCGCCGACGAGGCGACCCACCAGATCATGCGGCGGCTGAACCAGACGTTCGTCACCCCGTTCGACCGGGACGACATCTACGGCCTCGCGTCCGCGCTGGACGACTGCATGGACTTCATGGAGGAGGCCGCCGACCTCATCGTCCTGTACAAGATCGACGAGCTGCCCGCGCGGGTCGCCGACCAGGTGCAGGTCCTGCAGCGCTCGGCCGAGCTCACCGCCGAGGCGATGCCCCGGCTGCGCTCGATGGAGAACCTCGCCGAGTACTGGGTCGAGGTCAACCGGCTCGAGAACCAGGCCGACAAGTCGCACCGCAAGCTGCTCGCGCAGATGTTCGACGAGATCACCGACCCGATCCTCCTCATGAAGCTCAAGGAGGTCGTCGAGAAGCTCGAGGACGCCGCCGACGCCTTCGAGAAGGTCGCGAACATGGTCGAGACCATCGCGCTCAAGGAGTCCTGAGCCCCGGTGGAACTCGCGCTCGTCGTGGTCGTGGTCGCCCTGGCCCTCGGCTTCGACTACACCAACGGCTTCCACGACGCCGCCAACGCGATCGCCACCTCGGTGTCGACCCGCGCGCTGACGCCGCGGGCCGCGCTGCTCATGGCGGCGGTCATGAACTTCACCGGGGCCCTGCTCGGCACCGAGGTCGCGGAGACGATCGCGACGTCGATCGTCGACCTCAGCGACGCCTCGCCGCACCAGGCGCTCGTGGTCGTGCTCTGCGCGCTCGTGGGCGCGATCGTGTGGAACCTCATCACCTGGTGGCTGGGCCTGCCGTCCTCGTCGACGCACGCCCTCATCGGCGGCCTGGTCGGTGCCGGCCTCGCGGGCGGCCTGATGATCTACGGCTCCGCGATCGTCGACAAGGTCGTCCTGCCGATGGTCTTCTCGCCGCTCATCGGGTTCTTCCTGGCGTTCCTCGTGATGGTCGGCCTGCTGTGGCTGATCCGGAACGCGTCCCCGTCGCGGACGACCCGGCGGTTCCGGCTCGCGCAGACCGTCTCGGCCGCCGCGATGGCGCTCGGCCACGGCCTGCAGGACGCGCAGAAGACCATGGGCGTGATCTTCATGGCCCTGCTCACCGTCGGCTGGGCCAACCCGGACGAGGGCATCCCGCTGTGGGTCAAGCTCGCGGCGGCCACGGCGATCTCGCTGGGCACCTACTCCGGCGGCTGGCGCATCATGCGGACCCTGGGCCGCAAGATCATCGAGCTCGACCCCGCCCGCGGGTTCGTCGCCGAGTCCGTCTCCGCCGTGGTGCTCTACGTCAACGCGTTCGCGCTGCACGCCCCGGTGTCGACCACCCACACGATCACCTCCGCGATCATGGGCGTCGGCGCGACCAAGCGGCTGTCGGCGGTCCGCTGGGGCGTGGCGAAGAACATCGGCGTGGCCTGGGTGCTGACCATCCCGGCCGCGGCGGCGGTCGCGGCGGTCGTGTACTTCGCGCTGAGCCCGTTCCTCAACTGAGCGCAGGCGGCGTCGGCCGCGCGGGCCCGGACGTCCCCGAACGGGGACGAACTGGACATCTGCCCTGCACAGACGCTTCACTCGACCCCATGACTGCGAAGAACCTGACCGTGCGCTGGATGTCCGCTGTGTCCCTGGCAGCCGCCGCCGCGCTCGCCCTGTCGGCCTGCGGCGCGGGCGAGGCCCAGCGCGACCAGGCGTCCGGCGAGATCACCGCCGCGGCCGAGGCGAACGTGTTCTCGGTCCAGGTGGGCGACTGCCTCAACCTCGCCGACATGGCGTCGGCGACCGAGGTCGAGTCGCTGCCCACGGTGCCGTGCGCCGACGAGCACGACGGCGAGGTCTACGCCGAGACGACCCTCGAGGGCGACGAGTACCCGGCCGACATCGACACCCAGGCCGACGAGTTCTGCTACGGCGAGTTCCCGACGTTCGTCGGCAAGGACTACGAGACGTCGACCCTCGACTACGGCCCGCTCACCCCGAGCACGGTGTCGTGGGACCAGGGCGACCGGGTCGTGCAGTGCATCCTCATGTCCGCCGAGCCGGTCACCGGCTCGCTCGAGGGTGCCGCCGTCTGAGGCCACGCCCGCGCGACGACCGACGGCGCGCCGCCCCTCGCCGGGGTGGCGCGCCGTCGTCGTGCGGGGGGTGCCGAGCCGGGCGTCAGCTGCCGAGCGGGGTGTGCAGCTCGACGTCCTCGACGCGCACCTCGTCCGCGGTCCCCTCGGCATCGGTGCGCACGACGTGGCACACGAGCACCTGCCCGGGGCGCAGGTACGGGTTCTCGGCCGGCAGCCGGTCCCGGACCGCCACGGGGGCGTGCGCGCGGACGACGTCGAGCACCGTCGGCAGCACCGGCCGGTGCGTGCACAGCGCGAGGTCCGACCGGGTCCGCAGCACCGCCGCGACCGTGTCGGCGGTCTTCTCCGGGGAGTCGGCGTGCTCGGCCTCGGTGAGCGGCTCGCGGCGGTCGGGGGTCAGCCCGGCCGCCGTCGCGTAGGGCTCGACCGTCGCGCAGCAGCGCAGCCACGGGCTGGTGACCACGTCGGCGACGCCGTAGGCGGACAGCACGGGCACCAGGGCCCCGGCCTGCAGCCGGCCGACGTCGGTGAGCGGGCGGGTGCCCTCCTCGCCCTTCCACGACGACCGGCTCTTGGCCCGGCCGTGCCGGACGACCAGCACCGCGCGGGTGTCGAGCGTCCCCGCCTCGTGGGCGGCCACCAGGGCGTCGAGGGGGATGCGGTCGTCCTCCCGGGTCAGCCGCCTGCGCGCGACGTCCGCGTCCGCCCAGCGCACGGAGTCGATCTCGTCCCGCGACGCGTGCGCGGCCGGCGGGCGGGCGTGCACGGCGGGGCGGTCCCGGCGGCCGGCGACCTGGGCCGCCCAGTAGTGCACGCGCTTGCGCCGGCCGTCGGCGAGCTTGTACTCCAGCCCGGGCAGGGGGCGGCCGAGCACGATCTCGAGCCCCGCCTCCTCCTCCACCTCGCGGACCGCGGCGGTCGTGACGTGCTCCCCGGCCTCGAGCTTGCCCTTCGGCCAGGACCAGTCCTTGTACCGCGGGCGGTGCACCAGGACGACCTGCAGCCGCCCCTGGCGGACGCGCCAGACGAGGGCGCCCGCCGCCCGGACGAGCGCGGTCGGGCCGGCGCTCACCGGCCCGAGCCCAGGCGGCGGCGCTGGCGGTAGATCAGCGTCGACTGCAGGTCGCGCAGCGGTCCGTCGGCGCCCTGAGCGCGCCGGGTCCAGGAGCCGTCGGGGCCGAGGTGCCACGACGAGGTCTCGTCGGCCATCGACTCGTCGAGCAGGCCGACGAGCTCCGCGACCTGGTCCGGGTCGGACAGCCGGACCAGCGCCTCGACGCGGCGGTCGAGGTTGCGGTGCATGAGGTCGGCGGACCCGATGTAGACCTCCGGGCCGGGCAGCAGCGTCCCGCCCTCGCGGCCGATGTCGGCGACCTCCTCCGTGACCCCCGCGTCGGCGGCGAACGCGTAGACCCGGGAGTGCTCCAGGAACCGGCCGAGGATCGACCGTACGCGCACGGTCTCGGACAGCCCGGGGACGCCCGGCCGCAGCGCGCAGATGCCGCGGACGCAGAGATCGACCGGCACGCCCGCCTGCGAGGCCCGGTAGAGCGCGTCGATGGTCTCCTCGTCGACCATCGAGTTGACCTTGAGCTTGATCCACGACGGCCGGCCCTCGCGCGCGGCCTGCGCCTCGCGGTCGATCCGCTCGATCAGCCCCGAGCGCACCGAGCGGGGGGCCACCAGCAGCCGGTGGAACCGCGACTTGGGCGCGTAGCCGGACAGCTGGTTGAACAGCCGGGTGAGGTCCTGGCCGACGTCCGGGTCGCAGGTGAGCAGCCCCAGGTCGGTGTAGATCCGGGCCGTCTTCGGGTTGTAGTTGCCGGTGCCGACGTGGCAGTACCGGCGCAGGCCGTCGGACTCCTGGCGGACGACGAGCGACAGCTTGGCGTGCGTCTTGAGGCCGACGATGCCGTAGACCACGTGCACGCCGGCCTGCTCGAGCTTGCGGGCCCACTCGATGTTGGCCTGCTCGTCGAACCGCGCCTTGATCTCCACCAGCGCGAGCACCTGCTTGCCGGCCTCGGCCGCGTCGATCAGCGCGTCCACGATCGGGGAGTCGCCCGACGTCCGGTAGAGCGTCTGCTTGATCGCCAGCACCTTGGGGTCGGCCGCGGCCTGCTCCAGGAAGGTCTGCACCGACGTCGAGAACGAGTCGTACGGGTGGTGCAGCAGGATGTCCCGCGCGCGGATCGCGGCGAACACGTCCGTCGGGTTGGCGCTCTCGACCTCGGCGAGGAACCGGTGGGTCGTCGGCACGAACCGCGGGTACTGCAGGTCCGCCCGGTCCAGGTCGGCGATGAGGTTCAGGCCGGTGTGGTCCAGCGGCGCGGGCAGCTCGTAGACCTCGTCCTCCGCGACCCCGAGCTCGCGGACCAGCAGCGACCGGATGCGCGGGCTGATCGAGTCGGCGATCTCCAGCCGGACCGGCGGGCCGAACTTCCGGCGCAGCAGCTCCTTCTCCATCGCCTGGAGCAGGTTCTCGGCGTCGTCCTCCTCGACCTCCACGTCCTCGTTGCGGGTGACGCGGAAGGTGTGGTGCTCGCTGATCTCCATGCCGGGGAACAGCTGGTCCAGGTGCTGGGCGATCACGTCCTCGACGGGCACGAACGACATCGGGCCGCGGTCCGAGGCGGAGCCGGACGCGTCCGTCGGGCGGCCGCGCCAGTCGACGGCGATGTACCGGGGGAGCAGCGGCGGCACCTTGACCCGGGCGAAGTGCTCCTTGCCGGTCGACGGGTTCACCACGACGACCGCCAGGTTCAGCGACAGGCCGGAGATGTACGGGAACGGGTGCGCGGGGTCGACCGCCAGCGGGGTCAGCACCGGGAAGATCTGCTTGCGGAAGTACTTGCGCAGCCGGTCCTGCTCGGCCTCGCCCAGCTGCTCCCAGCGCACCAGCGTGATGCCCTGCGTCGCCAGCTCCGGCTGCACCTGGTCGGCGAACACCTGCGCGTGCCGGGCGGCGAGCTCGTGCGCGCGCTGGCTGATCGCCTCGAGGACCTGGCGCGGGCTGAGGCCGGAGGCCGCCGTGACGGCCAGGCCCGTCGCGATGCGGCGCTTCAGGCCGGCGACCCGGACCATGAAGAACTCGTCCAGGTTGGACGCGAAGATCGCGAGGTAGCGCACGCGCTCCAGCAGCGGCTGCGTCTCGTCCTCCGCGAGCTCCAGCACGCGCTGGTTGAACGCCAGCCAGCTGACCTCGCGGTCGAGGAACCGGTCGGCCGGGAGCGGGGCCTCGGACGCGGCCACGACCTCGCCCGCGCGGGCGCCGTCGCCCATCTCGATGTGCTCGGCGATGTGCGCGGCGAGCTCGGGGGCGAGCGTGCGGGGGCGGGGCGAGGTCGCGGGGGCTCCCGCGGCCTGGCCGTCGGCCTCGGGCTCGGCGGTCGCCGCGGCGCTGCGGGCCCGTGCCGCGGTGCTGCGCGTGCCCGCGGACCGGCTGCCCGTGCCCCGTCCGGAGGCGCGGCCCGTGCTCGTGCTCGTGCGCCCGGTGGCGGCCGTGGCGGCGGGCGCGGCGCGGCGGGTGCGCGGCTTGCGGGGCGTGCCGTCGGAGGGGGTGGCGTCGGTCATCCCCACATGGTGGCACCAGGAGGTGTCCGACGGGTGACCGAAGGGCGACCGGGTCGGTGGTGCCGTGCCGGTCGCTCGCTCACCGGACGACCGGTGCGCGAGCTCCTGCTACCGGCGCTCGGCGGCCGTGGTCGAGTCGTCCGGCCAGACGGCGGTGCGAGGCCATCCGGGTGAACCCTCGGGAACGGCCCACGAACCCGCACCACCCGGAGCACGCTGTGGCTCGTCGACCACGACCACAGGGGGCTCACCGATGTCATCGACCACCACCCGTCCACGTCTCGCAGCAGTGATCGGCGCGCTGACCGTCGCGCTCGCACTGCTCCTGACCATCGCCGGTCCGCCGACACCTGCCCAGGCCGCGGCCGGGACCTTCCGGCTCAAGGCGGGCGAGGAGCTCGCCGCGGGACAGAGCCTCGTCTCGCCCGACGGCCGACAGGTCCTGGCGATGCAGACCGACGGCAACCTCGTCCTGTACGGGCCCGACGGCTCGCGGTGGCAGACCGACACCGACGGTCGCGGAGGCGTGCGGCTCGCGATGCAGACGGACGGCAACCTCGTGATGTACGACGCCACGAACTACCCGATCTGGCACACGAACACGCGCGGGTCCGGGGCGGACCACCTCGACATGCAGTCCGACGGCAACGTCGTGCTGTACACCGCGAGCAACGCGGTGCCGTGGCAGACGAACACGCGCTACCAGCCGTCGAAGCTGCTCGCGCCGGCCGACCTGCGTGCCGGGGACGTCCTGAAGTCCCCGAGCGGGGCCTACACGCTGTCCATGCAGACCGACGGCAACCTCGTGCTGTACGGCCCCAGCGGCTGGACGTGGCAGACGAACACGGCCGGGTCCGGTGCGGTCCGCCTCGCCGTCCAGTCAGACGGCAACATGGTGCTGTACACGGCTTCGGACTACCCCGCCTGGATCGCCGGGACCCGGGGCTCCGGCCTGGTGGAGCTGCGGCTCCAGGACGACGGGAACCTGGTCGGCTACCGCGCGGACGGGTCGTGGGCCTGGCAGACGTACACGTACCCCGGCGGGCAGGCCCCCGGGACCCCCGCGCCCACGCCCGCGAACTGCGCGGCGGTCACCGGCCCGGTGCCGGCGTCGAGCACGACGGTCGCGAGCGGCATCCGGGTGCACGCCTGCCTCGCCGCCAACGTCGACCGGCTGCTGGCCGACGCGCGTGCCGCCGGCGTCGCCCTGAGCGGTTCGGGCTGGCGCGACCAGCAGACGCAGATCCAGCTGAGGATCAAGAACTGCGGCGGTAACACGACCTACAACATCTGGAGCAAGCCCTCCAGCCAGTGCAGCCCGCCCACGGCCATCCCCGGGCGTTCGATGCACGAACGAGGCCTCGCCATCGACTTCACGACGCCGAACAGCGGCGGGACCTACGTGTCCGTGCCCGCGGGCAGCGCCGCGTTCACGTGGCTGAAGAACAACGCGGCACGGTACGGGCTGAGCAACCTGCCCTCCGAGTCGTGGCACTGGAGCACCAACGGCAGCTGACGCGCCTCCGCTCGCCGGGCCGGTGGCGTCTCGCGCCTCCGCCCGGCGGGCGGACCGCTCGGCCCGTGCGCACATCCGCGCCGCCTCGCGGACGCTCAGCGGCCGCAGGGTGCCGCGCGGTGGCAGGTCGTGCAGTGCAGGGTGCGTCCGTCCGGCCGGACCGTCGGCGCGCCGACGGCGTTGCTGACCACGGTGGGCGACGCGCACTCGTGCGCGTGGGCCGCGCAGATCCCGGCGCCGCAGCCGCTGCAGAGCGCGACCGCGGGGGTCTGGGTGTTGGTCTTGATGTCGTCGTAGCAGAGCATGCGAGCCTCCGGTCACCGTTACTGGAATGGTTCCATTCTGGCCGGATGCTGCGCCGGGGAGCCGCGCTGTCCTCATCGTGGACAGGCGTCCCGGCGACCGCGGGACCCGCGCGCCTTGCTCAACCCACCCGGTAGACCACGTCCACGGCCGACCGCTCGAACCCCGCGGCCCGGTAGACCCGGATCGCCGGGGCGTTGTCGCCCTCGGTGTAGAGCACCACGCGCGGCACCCCGCGCTCCGCCAGGTGCGCGAGCATCCGGGCGGTCAGCGCCGGACCGAGCCGGCGGCCCTGCGCGGCGGGGTCGACGCCGAGGGCGTAGATCTCGCCCTCGGCCGGCTCGGCGACCTTGGTCCAGCCGAAGCCCAGCAGGGTCGAGCCCTCCTCGGCGAGCAGGAACCCCTCGGGGTCGAACCAGGGCTCGGCCTCCCGCGCCTCCAGGTCCGCGCGGGTCAGCCGGCCCTGCTCGGGGTGCTGTGCGAACGCCCGGGCGTTCACGGCGACCCAGGCGTCCTCGTCGCGGCCCGGCTCGAAGGGGCGGACGGTGACGCCGGCGGCCAGCGGAGCCGCGTCGGGGTCGGGGGTGACCAGGGGGTCGAGGGCCATCTGCCAGAGCTCGCGCACGACCGGCAGCCCCCGGGACGTCGCGAGGGCCCGGGCCGGCGCGACGTCGCCGTGCGCCCACACGGACACGGCGGCGCCGCCGCGCGCGCGGGTCGCGGCCAGGGCGGCGTCGAGCAGGGCGGTGCCGGTGCCCCGGCGGCGGGCGTCCGGGTGGACGACGACCTCGGCGGTGGCGAGCGCCGGGTCGCGGAGGTCGACCTGGGCGTAGCCGTCCGGGGCCGCGGGGTCGCCGGCCAGCAGGTGCACGACGTCCGGGCCCCCGCCGGTCAGCCAGAGCAGCGGCTGCTCGGACAGCGGGGCGACGCCGTCGTGCGCCTCCGCGGCGGCGGCGAGGTCGCGGACGGCGGTGGCGGTGGCGGCGGGCAGGACGCCGGCGCGGCTGGTGAGGTCGGGCACGGTCCCATCCCACCACCCGGGCGGTACGGGCGCCGAGTTCGCCGGTTCCGCCCCTGAGGCCCCTGCGCAACCGGCGACCTCGGGCGGAACCGGCGACCTCGGGCGCGACCGGCGAGCGCGCGGCCGATCGGCCGGCCGGGAACGACCGGCGGGGGCGCCGCGTTGCACCAGGCATGCCCGACGTGAACCCGACCCCCGCCTCGGCGGACGTCGTGGTCGTCGGCGCCGGGCAGGCCGGGCTCGCCGTGGCGGCGCACCTGGAGCGCTCGGGGTTCGTCCCGGCGGTGCCGACGGGCACCGGCCGATCCCGGTCCGACGGCCGCCCGACGTACGTGGTGCTGGACGCGGCCGCCGGGCCCGGGGGCGCGTGGCGCGAGCGGTGGCCCGGCCTGACGATGCGCACGGTCAACGGCGTGTACGAGCTGCCGGGCCGACCGCTGCCGACCTTCGACGCCGACGAGCCCGCCAGCCGCGCGCTCACCCGGTACTTCGGGTCGTACGAGCGCGACCTCGGTCTCGCCGTGCGCCGGCCGGTCGAGGTGCGCCGGGTCCGGGACGTCGGCGGCCCGCAGCGGCTGCTGGCCGTCGAGACCGAGGAGACCGAGCGCGTGCCCGTGGCGGCGCCGGACCCGGACGACGGCCTCGGCGGCGGCGTCGGCGCCTGCCGGGCCGAGGCCGCGACCGAGCGGCGCCGGGTCACCCGCACCTGGCACGCCCGCGCGCTGGTCAACGCCACCGGCACCTGGACGCGGCCGTTCTGGCCCACCTACCCCGGTGCGGCGTCGTTCGCCGGGATCCAGCGGCACACCCACGACTACCGGTCGCCCGAGGAGTTCGCCGGCCGTCGCGTCCTGGTCGTCGGCGGCGGCATCTCCGCGGTGCAGCACCTGCTGGCGATCCACCCCGTGGCGGCGTCGACCACCTGGGTCACGCGCCGGCCGCCGGACTGGCGGGACGCCGAGTTCAGCCCGGAGCTGGGGCGCGAGGCGGTGACGCGGGTCGACGAGCGCACCCGGGCCGGCCTGCCGCCGCAGAGCATCGTCGCGGCCACCGGCCTGCCGCTCACCGACGCGTACCGCGACGGCATCGCGCGCGGGGTGCTGGTGGCGCGGCCGATGTTCGCGCGGCTGGTCCCGGAGGGGGCGGAGTGGGACGAGGCCGCCGCCCGGGGGCCGCTCGCCGACGGCTGGGTCACCGGCCCCGAGCACGTCGAGGCGGACGCGGTGCTGTGGGCGACCGGGTTCCGCGCGGCGCTGGACCACCTGCGACCGCTCGGCCTGCGGGGGACCGGCGGCGGGATCGTCATGGACGGCACCCGCGTCGTCGCCGACCCGCGGGTGCAGCTGGTCGGGTACGGGCCGAGCGCCAGCACGGTGGGCGCGAACCGCGCCGGCCGTGCGGCGGTCCGCCAGGTCCGCCGCTACCTCGGCGTCTGATCCGCCCGGCGCGGTCCGTGTCCGCCGAGATGGCAACCCTCGGCTGCGCGCGGGGTCGCCGCGGCAGTCGAGAGCTGCCATCTCGGCGAGAGGGGGGCGTCAGGGGCGGCGCGGCGCGCCCCCGCGGCGGGCCGCCACGGCCAGCGCCGCGAGCAGGCCCAGGAGCGCCCCGGCCAGCAGCGCCATCGCCGTCGCCTGCGGCAGCGCCCGCGCCAGCAGCCCGAGCCCCATCGCCGGCAGGCTCAGCCCCAGATAGGCCACCAGGAACAGCCCCGCCAGCGTCTCGCCGCGCTGGTGCGGCGCCGCGAGCGCGGCCACCGTGCCCGACGCGGCCGCGAACAGCAGACCCGCGCCGGCGCCGGTGACCAGGCCCCCGAGCAGGAACACGTCGAGCCGCTCGGCGAGCATCCCGGTCGTCAGCACGACGAGCCCCGCGGCCTGCGCGGCGAGGCCGGCGCGGAGCCGGGTCGCGGGGCGCACCCGGGTGGTGGCCGCCTGCACCCCGGCGGCGGCGCCGAACACCACGAACACCACCAGCCCCGCGAGCAGCCGCGAGGTGTGGTGCAGCGTGCCGCCCACGAACCCGGGGGCGACCGACGTGAACACGCCGAACACCGCGAAGGACCCGAACGCCGCCGCGTACGCCAGGCGCTGCGCGGCGGGGTCCCCGCCCGCCCGGCGCGGGCGCTGCGGGCGGTACGCCGGGCGCGCGACGGGACGGCGCACGGTCTCGGGCGCGATCAGCACGCCGGCGACCCCGAGCAGCAGCAGCGCGGCGAAGACCAGGTACGGCAGCCGCAGCGGCGCGAGGCCGGTCTGCGCGAGCGCCCCCGCGGCGAGCGCCCCGGCACCGAGGCCGCCGATGTTCGCCACGACGGCGACGACCTGGGGCCGGTGCCCGGCGTCGCCGGGGCGGTGCGCGGCGTGCAGCTCGGCGAGGTGGGCGGTGGCCGTGGCGGTCAGCATCCCGACGCCGAGGCCGCTCACGAACCGGGCGACCAGCAGCGTCGCCAGCCCGGTCCCGGACAGGAACAGGGCGGCCGCGGCGAGCTCCAGGCCGAGCGCGGGGAGCAGCACCCGGCGGCGGCCGAGCCAGTCGGACACGTGCCCGGCCAGCACGAGCGCGAGCGCGACGCCGACCGCGTAGGCCGCGAACACGACGGTGACGGTGAACGTCGAGAACCCGTCGGCCGCCTGGTAGAGCGGGTAGAGCGGCGCGGGGACGGTCGAGAAGGCCATGGTCGCGAGGAAGGCCGCGGCGACCAGCCAGAAGCCGGCGCGATGCCGGGCGCGCGAGGCCGCGGG
>NZ_JAANNB010000055.1 GCF_011603975.1 Cellulomonas sp. IC4_254
CGTCGCCCACCCCGGCGCCGACCGACGCGCTGGGCGCGGCGGTCGGCGCCGGGGTGGGCGACGGCGACGCGGTGGGCGACGGCGACGCGGTGGGCGACGGCGACGCGGTGGGCGCGGCCGCCGGCTCCTCGGTCGCCGGCGCCGGGGCGGCCGCGGCGGCGGAGCTGGTCGCCGCCGGGGCCGAGGCCAGCACGGTGCCGCCGAAGTTGCGGGCCGTGCCGGCGAGGCCGTTCCGGAACGCCTCGAGGCTGTTGGCCCGGGAGTCCACCCGCCAGTCGTTGGTGGCGAGCTGCCCGTCGACGTAGGTCGTCACCGCGAGGTTGAACCAGGCGAACCCGATCACGTCGTCGTTGCGGCCGGGGTCGAAGCCCTCGAAGAAGGACGTCACCCAGGCGGGCTTGGTGCCGCCGACCTCGGACGCGCCGACCTCGGCGAGCAGGATCTTCTTGTCGCTGATCTCGCGGAGCTGGTCCAGCGTCCGGTCGAACGTGTACGAGAAGGTCGCGTCGTTGTCCGCCTTGTACGGCGGGCGCTGGTAGCCGGAGACGCCGACCCAGTCGACGTACGCGTCGCCCGGGTAGAGCGAGCGCAGGAACTCGGTGCTCTGGTTGGCGGCCGGGAGGTTGTTGACGATGTTCGGCGCCCACACCCAGATGACGTACTGGTTCGCGCCGTTGGCCTCGAAGACGTCGTGGACGTGCTGCCACATCTTCACGTAGTCGCCGACGTTGTTGCCGTTGATCGGGGCGCCGGAGCCGGTCTGCTCGGCCCACGGGTACCAGACGCCGTTCATCTCGTGGTCCAGGCGGATCGCGAGCGGCAGGCCGGTGGCCGCGATGTCCTTGGCGTACTGCGTCAGGTAGGCGTCGAAGTCGCCGTTGATGATCTTCGGCAGGGTGTAGTCCGGCTCGTCGACCACGTCGTTGCCGGACGAGATCGGCCGCGACTCCCAGGTGAGCATCGGGAGCATGCCGCGCTGCCAGGCACGGGTCACCGCGTTGGCGCGGTACGACTCGTCCCAGCCGCCGAAGAAGCCGACCATCGACTGCTGGCGGCCGACCTGCTGGGCCGCGTCGTCGAACGTGGCCCAGTTGAACGGGGCCTGCTCGGTGTACATGCCGAAGTAGCGGCTGGTGGGGTTCACCAGCGCCGCCTTGCTCGGCGCGCTCGGCTTGGTGGGCGCGGCCGGGGTGCTCGGGTTGTCCGGGCGCGGGTTCGTCGGGTTGGCGGCGCCGGAGCCGGCGGCCGCCGCGGACGAGCCGCCGCGGCCCGGGCGGGAGGACGAGCCGGACGAGCGCGAGGAGCCGGACTTCGAGGAGCCCGACCCGGAGGTCGCCTTCTGGTCCGCCTCGGCGGCCGCGGCGGCCTCGGCCTCGCGCTGCGCCTGGTTCTGCGCCGCGCTCTCCTCGCCCTTCTTGCGGGCCGCCTGCTCGTCGCCGAGGACCTCGCGCAGGGCGTCGGCCTGGGCGCGGCTGGACTGGAGCTGGCCCTCGAGCTCGGCGTTCCGCTGCTGGAGCGCGAGCTCCGCGGCGGTGGGCTCGTCGGCCTGGGCGTTGACGATCGAGGAGACCGTCGGCAGGTTCCACACGACGGCGGTGACGGCCACGAGGGCCAGGACGATGACGGCGGTCGCGACGCGGGCGCGGAGGGTCATCCGGCCCATCGTCGGGGCCCACCAGTGCTTGCCGCTGGGCGGGATCGGTGCGTCAGACATAGAGGAGGGCCTCCAGGGCGAACAGGACCACGGCGATCACGTAGGGGATCGCCGCGAGCGGGTTGAGCCGCCGGCGGGCGGGTGCGGGCGCGGCGGCACGGGCGTGCCGGCGCGAGCTCTCGGGAAGGGTGGCGAGCGCGGCCTCCCGGTCGGGCGCGGCCAGGTGGGGCTGGGCCAGGACGGTGGTCGCGGCCGGGGTGCTCTCCGGCGCGTCACCCGCCGCGAGGGCGGCGGGCGAGACGTGCGCGTGGACCGGGGTGCCCGGGTCCGTGGCGTGGTCCCGCTGCGTCGGGAACCCGCCGCCGGGACGGTCGACGACGTCGACCGGTGCGGTGCCGGACATCAGGCCGAGCTCGGCCTCGAGGGACGAGTCCCGCGGCGTCTCCTCGGAGAAGCCCGGGTCGCCACCGGCGTAGGCGCCGGCACGGGTGCCCCAGCCGGAGGCGTGCGCCATGCGCAGGAAGCCGAGCAGGCGGACGGGCATGAGGAAGAACGTCGAGACGATGATGAAGATCGGCAGCCGGAAGAAGTCGCCGGGAACCTCCTGCAGGTGCCGGATCTGCCGGATCGCCATGGACAGCACCGAGGACACGACCATCAGGCCGATGACCCAGAACCAGCCGGCCTGCGCGCCGTAGGTCTCGAGCATCGCCTCGTAGAGGTTGACGCCCGTGCCGCTGACGGAGCGGTAGATCCAGCCGGCGATCGTCCCGACGAGCAGGAACGGCAGCAGGATGTCGGTGAGGAAGAAGATCGCGAGGATCGGCGCGTGCCCGAGCATCCAGGGCAGCATCCGCAGCGTGTTGTACTGCGAGCCGCGGGCCCAGCGGAGCTGCTGCTTGAACAGCTTCTTCACCTGCAGCGGGGCGTCGGTGTAGACGAGGCTCGTGTGCTGGTAGACGGTCCGGTACCCCTGCTTGAGGGTCAGGTTCGTCAGGGTGCGGTCGTCGGACACCTCGAGGAAGACGCCCATGAACCGCTGCGTCATGAAGTCGTCCATGACGTCGATGAGGATGTGCCGGCGGAACGCGATGGTGCGGCCGGGGAGGCAGCCCACCTGGCCCAGCACGGACTGCGCGGGCATCGAGTAGAGCGAGCGGGAGTTCTCCAGCCAGTCCGCCCAGCGGGTGATCCAGGAGCGCGTCGGCTCGAGGATGCGCTGCCGGGTGGTGACGCCGCCGACGTTGGCGTCCTTGAACGGCTTGATCAGCTCGGGCAGCGTGCCCGGCGTCCAGACCGTGTCCGAGTCGAGCAGCACGGTGATGTCGTACCTCGACATCTCGGTGCCGATCTTCACGGCGTTCCGCTTGCCCGGGATCGGGGTGTGCACCCACTGCACGAGCGGCGCGAACTCCTCGCACACGGCCTCGAGGTCGGGGTTGCGCTTGCCGTTGATGACGACGATGACCTCGTCGGGGCGCTGCTCGGTCACGCGCGTCAGCACGTCGCGGAACAGGTCGAGCGGCTCGTCGACCACGGGGACGATCACGGAGGTCGTCTCGTGGTGCTCCTCGGTCCACGGGCGGTACCGGCGGGACAGGCCCACCTTGAGCAGCCACAGGGCCCAGACGAGCCCGGAGAAGATCGTGAAGAGGTACAGCTCGGCCTGCTCGTCGAGCATGTGCCGGATCTGCAGGATGAAGATGAACATCGCTCACCTCGGCGCTGGTTCGGGAGGGGGAGCCAGCGGCGACGGTGACGCGGCGGTGGACGGGGGACGTGGAAGCGCTGTCCCGGGTCGGAGGCGACGGGGCCTCTGTGACAGGTGCGAGGGCGGGGAAGGACGGGGGTGTCACCCGTTCGGACGGGCGGCGACGAGACGATCGGGTGGTGTCTGTGCGCCGGTTGTGCTCCCGGCCTGGAGTGGGCCCAGCGTGTTGGACGCGACCGCCGTCGCGCAACTCGCACCCGGCAAATCGGGCACCGTTTGTGAGATGGATCACAGCGAAGGTGTCCGGATTGCCCGCAAATGCGCAGATCACAGTCGTGCAAGTCGGACATGTCCGGACCGGGGAAGCGCTTCAGTGGCCGCGCTGGTCAGCCCGCGTGTCGCGCGTTGCGGGGATGTGTCGTAAGGAAGTCGGCCGCGTGAAGCCGGTCACAACAGCCGGTGACGCCCGTCAGAGTCAACCGGTGCTATGACACGACGTCACCCGACTGGTCGTGCGGTGCCAGGTGCCCTCGTCGTGGTCCCTCGACGCTCGCCGGGCAGACCAGGTGCCGCCCCGTGCGACCCCGGCCCCACCTGCACCGGGACGCGCGTCCCGGCTCGACGCGCAGAGTTGAGCGGAATAGGCTCAACTTGCTCGGCGTTGCACCGGACGTCCCGCGCAGACCCGCGGGGCACCACGCACGCACGCTGCGCGCGGCCGACCGGCCGCCGCCACCCGGACGCACGGAGGGGACGTTGGACGCGAAGCTCACCACCAAGTCGCAGGAGGCGATCGGCGACGCCATCCAGCAGGCGTCGGCCGCGGGGAACCCCCAGCTGGAGCCCGCCCACCTGCTGAACGCGCTGCTCGCCCAGGAGGGCGGCGTGGCGAACGGCCTGCTCGACGCCGTGGGCGCCGACCGCCAGGCGCTCGGCCGCGCCGTGCGCGCGATCCTGGTGAACCTGCCCGCCGCCAGCGGCTCGTCCGTCGCGCAGCCGACCGCCTCCCGGGCCACCGCGGCCGCGATCGAGGCGGCCTCCGCGGAGGCGCGCACCCTCGGTGACGACTACGTGTCGACCGAGCACCTGCTGCTCGGCCTCGCCGCCGGGCAGACCGGCGTCGCCGACGCCCTGCGCGCCCAGGGCGCGTCCCGCGACGCGCTCGCCGCCGCGCTGCCGTCGGTCCGCGGCTCCGCCCGGGTGACCAGCCCGAACCCCGAGGGCACCTACAAGGCCCTGGAGCAGTACGGCGTCGACCTCACGCAGCGCGCCCGCGGCGGGCGGCTCGACCCGGTGATCGGCCGGGACGCCGAGATCCGCCGGGTCATCCAGGTGCTGTCCCGCCGGACCAAGAACAACCCGGTGCTCATCGGCGAGCCGGGCGTCGGCAAGACCGCCGTCGTCGAGGGGCTCGCGCAGCGCATCGTCGCCGGCGATGTGCCGGAGTCGCTGCGCGGCAAGCGCCTGGTCTCGCTCGACCTGGCGGCGATGGTCGCCGGCGCGAAGTACCGCGGCGAGTTCGAGGAGCGGCTCAAGGCCGTCCTGGAGGAGATCACCTCCTCCGAGGGCGAGGTCGTCACGTTCATCGACGAGCTGCACACCGTCGTGGGCGCGGGCGCCGGCGGGGAGGGCGCGATGGACGCGGGCAACATGCTCAAGCCCATGCTGGCCCGCGGCGAGCTCCGCCTGGTCGGCGCCACCACGCTCGACGAGTACCGCGAGCGGATCGAGAAGGACCCCGCCCTGGAGCGCCGGTTCCAGCAGGTGTTCGTCGGCGAGCCGTCCGTGGAGGACACGGTCGCGATCCTGCGCGGCCTCAAGGAGCGGTACGAGGCGCACCACAAGGTGACGATCGCCGACGCCGCGCTGGTCGCCGCCGCCACGCTGTCCGACCGGTACATCACCGGCCGCCAGCTCCCGGACAAGGCGATCGACCTGGTCGACGAGGCCGCGTCCCGGCTGCGGATGGAGCTCGACTCCTCCCCGGTCGAGATCGACGAGCTGCAGCGCGCCGTCACCCGGCTGGAGATGGAGGAGGTCGTGCTGTCCGAGGCGGACGACCCGGCCTCCCGCGAGCGGCTGGAGAAGCTCCGCGCCGACCTGGCCGACCGCCGCGAGGAGCTCGCGGGGCTGACCGCGCGCTGGGAGAAGGAGAAGGCCGGGCACAACCTGGTCGGCGACCTCAAGGCCCGCCTGGACGACCTCCGCTCGACCGCCGACCGGCTGCTGCGCGAGGGCGACCTCGCCGCCGCGGCCCGGCTGCAGTACGGCGAGATCCCGGCCGTCGAGAAGGAGATCGCGGAGGCGGAGGCGAGCGAGCGCGAGGCCGACGCCGCGGCCGCCGAGGCGCAGGCCCCGATGATCGCCGACAAGGTCGGCCCGGACGAGATCGCCGAGGTCGTCGCCATGTGGACCGGCATCCCCGCCGGGCGGCTGCTCGAGGGGGAGACCGCGAAGCTGCTCCGGATGGAGCAGGTCATCGGCGAGCGGCTCATCGGGCAGTCCGCGGCGGTCGCCGCCGTGTCGGACGCCGTGCGGCGCTCGCGCGCGGGCATCGCGGACCCCGACCGGCCGACCGGCTCGTTCCTGTTCCTCGGCCCCACCGGCGTCGGCAAGACCGAGCTCGCCAAGGCGCTCGCGGACTTCCTGTTCGACGACGAGCGCGCCATGGTGCGGATCGACATGTCCGAGTACGCCGAGCGGCACTCCGTCGCGCGCCTCATCGGGGCGCCCCCGGGCTACGTCGGCTACGAGGAGGGCGGCCAGCTCACCGAGGCCGTCCGCCGGCGCCCGTACTCGGTGCTGCTGCTGGACGAGGTCGAGAAGGCGCACCCCGAGGTGTTCGACATCCTGCTGCAGGTGCTCGACGACGGCCGGCTCACCGACGGCCAGGGGCGCACGGTCGACTTCCGGAACGTCATCCTCGTGCTGACGTCCAACCTCGGCTCGCAGCACCTGGTCGACCCGCTGCTCGACCCCGAGCAGCGGAAGGCCGGCGTGATGGACGCCGTGCGCGCGGCGTTCAAGCCGGAGTTCCTCAACCGGCTCGACGACATCGTGCTGTTCGACCCGCTGTCGCTCGAGGAGATCGGCCGGATCGTCGACCTGCAGGTCGCGGCCCTCGCGGCGCGGCTGCGGGACCGGCGGCTCGTGCTCGACGTCGAGCCGGCCGCGCGCGAGTGGCTGGCGATCGAGGGCTTCGACCCGGCGTACGGCGCCCGGCCGCTGCGCCGGCTCGTCCAGCGGGAGATCGGCGACCGGCTGGCCCGGCTGCTGCTCGCGGGCGAGGTGCGCGACGGCGACACCGTGCGGGTCACGCGCGCGGCGGACGGCGGCCTGGAGCTGACCCGGGCCTGAGCCCCGCGGGCGGCGCGCTCGCGCCACGTGTCCGCGATGTCCGGTGTGCGAGGTGTGCAGGACCTGTGCGCCTCGCACGCCGGACCGGCGTCCGCCCAGGCCCGGGGCCGGGTCGCGTGCGACGATCGACCGCGATGAACGCGACCCTCGCCCTGGCCGCCCGCGCGCCCGCCGCCTCCGACGCCGCGCCCGAGCTCACGGGCCTGGCCGGCTGGGTCGTCGGCGTGATCGAGACGCTCGGCCCCGCCGGGGTCGGGCTCGTCGTCGCGCTGGAGAACCTGTTCCCGCCGATCCCGTCCGAGGTCGTGCTGCCCGTCGCCGGCTACGTCGCCAGCCAGGGGCAGATGAGCCTCGTGTGGGCGATCGTCGCCGCCACCCTCGGCGCGGTCGCCGGCGCCTGGGTGCTCTACGGCCTGGGCGCGTGGTTCGGCCGCGCGCGGCTGCGCCGCTGGCTGGAGCGGATCCCGCTGATGGAGGTCGAGGACCTCGACAAGGCCGAGGCGTGGTTCGACCGGCACGGCGGCGCCGCGGTGCTCATCGGCCGGTGCGTGCCGATCGTCCGCTCGCTGGTGTCGGTCCCCGCGGGCCTGGAGCGGATGCCGCAGGTGCGGTTCCTGCTCTACACCGCGATCGGCAGCGCCGTGTGGAACAGCCTGCTGATCGTCGGCGGGTACCTGCTCGGTTCCCAGTGGCAGGACGTCGGGCACTACTCCGACTACATCAACTACGCCGTGTACGCGGCCATCGTGATCGTGGTGGTCCGCTTCGTCTGGACCCGCCTCCGCCGCCGCCGCACCACCGCCGAGGGCTGACCGCCCCGCACGCGGCGGATCCCGGCGCCTCCCCTCGGAGGCTCCGAGCGCGGCCGGAGGTGTGCGCGGGTCCCCGGAGGCCCCCGGCGGGCACCACGACGACCCGGGGGAGCCTCCGAACTGGCCTCGCTCAGCCGAAGAGCTCCGCGACCGCGGACGAGTAGAGGTCCTGGCCCTTCATGCGGCTGGTCTCGTCGGGGCCCAGCACGTGGCGGAGGCCGTCGTCGCCGACGAGCTGGGAGGCGCCGCCGGTGCGGCCCAGGGGGAGCACGATGCGCTCTGGTGCCGGGGCGTAGGTTGCGGTCGGCTCCCGGCCGTCGAGCGTCGCGCGGATGTTCGCCGCCACCACCTCGGCGTGCGCCCGGGCCGCCGAGGCGCGCTTGGACTCCGGCACGTCGGTGATGTCGCCGACCGCCCACACCGTCGGGTGCCCGGTCAGCGCCAGCGTCGGGTCGACCCGCACCTCGCCCAGGCCGTTGCGCGTCCCCGCGAGGTCGCCGGCCAGGTAGTCGCTCGCCGGCAGGTTGCCGTAGCAGCGGAACCACATCTGCGCCTCGACGCGCTCGCCGGCCTCGGTCTCGACCACGAACGGCTCGTGCACGCCGACGTCCACCGGCGGCAGGTAGCCGAGCCGGGAGCCCAGCAGGAAGTCGACCTTCCCGTCGAGCTGCGCGTGCACCTCGGCGCGCAGCTCGGGCACGTAGTCGCCGGTGGTCAGGGCGTCGTCCGCCTGGTCGACCACCGTGATCGCGAGGTGCGGGAACGCGTCCAGCAGCTCGCCGACCAGCTCCAGGCCGACCGCACCCGCCCCGACGACCAGCACCCGCTCCGTCCGCTCCAGGCCCGCGCGCATCCGGGCGAGCCGCGCCCGCGCCACCGTGGTCTCGGACTCGATGAACTTGGCGGGGAACGGGTACGACGTGCCGGTGGCCAGCACCAGGTGGTCGGCCTCGACCGTCGTGCCGTCCGCCAGCCGCACGGCGGAGGACGTGGCCCGCTCGACCCGCTGGTGCACGACCCGGCCGCGCTCCAGCAGCCGGTCGTAGCCGAAGAACACCCGGCTCTCCCAGACCGGGTCCACCGCGGCACGCAGGGCCGCCGACGCGTGCACGAACGCGTCCTTGGGCTCGACGAGCACCACGTCGGCGACGTCGTCGAGCAGCGTCGCCACCCGCGTCCCGCCGTACCCGCCCCCGACCACGACGACCCGCGGCGCTGCCATGTCGAACCCCTCTCGCCCGTGCGCGGCCGCCGGTCGCGGCCCCGTGCTGACGAGCCTGCCAGCGACCCCGGGCCCCGGGATGGGACGCAGGGCCCGGTCGCGCCGTGACGTGCGCGACCCCCGCCGACGCTGCAGGCCCGCCGCGCGTGGTGCGCGACGGGCCTGCGGGCGGGTGCGGCGTGCGGCGCCGCCGGCGCGTCAGGCCGCGGCCTGCGCCACCAGCGCGTCCAGGCCGTCCAGGTCGAAGCCGCCCATGCCGAAGCTCGCGACGACGCGCATCGGCATGTCGCCCATCATCGCCAGCATCGTCGGGTCGAGCGCCGCGGTGGCCTCGCCGAACGCGGCCCCGAGCAGCTCGGCGCCGCGCGGGTGGGCCAGCCACTCGTTGACCGTGGAGTCCGGCGTGAGCGTGCCGTGCAGCGCCTCGCCGGTGACCGTCACCTCGGCCGTGCCGCGGATGTCGCGGGACGACGCGCCGACCTCGACCACGGTGCGGCCGCCGCCGACGACCCACCGGCGCAGCCCCGGGTGCCAGTACGACAGGTCCCGGGCGTCGAGCGCGAAGGTCAGCGTGCGGGACTCGCCGGGCTCCAGCGTCACCTTGGCGAACGCCTTGAGCTCGCGGGTCGGGCGCAGCACGGCCGCCTCCGGGTCGCCGACGTAGACCTGGACGGTCTCAGCGCCGGCGCGGTCGCCGGTGTTGGTCACCGTGACGGTCACGTCGACCGCGGCGGACGCACCCTCGCCGGACCCGGTCGCCGTGACGTCGGAGTAGCCGAACGTCGTGTACGACAGGCCGTGGCCGAACGGGTACGCGACGTCGAGCAGCCGGGTGTCGTACCAGCGGTAGCCGATGAGCACGCCCTCGCCGTACCGGACGTGGCCGTTGTCCCCGGGGAAGTTCCCGAACGCGGGGGTGTCCTCGACGCGGTGCGGGATGGTCTCGGCGAGCTTGCCGGACGGGTTCCGGACGCCGAGCAGCAGGTCGGCGACGGCCGAGCCGCCGGCCTGGCCGCCGAGCCAGGTCTCCAGGACCGCGGCGGCGTCGTCCTGCCACTCGACGGCGACCGCCGAGCCGTTGGCCAGCACGACGACCACGCGGTCGTTCACCTCGGCGACCGCGCGGAGCACGGCGAGCTGGTTCGCGGGCAGGTCGAGGTGCGTGCGGTCGTAGCCCTCGGACTCGTCGGGCGCGGGCAGGCCGAGGAACAGCAGCACCGTCCCGGCGCCGCGGGCGGCCTCGACGGCCTCCGTGAGCAGGGCCGAGTCGTCGGCGTCCTGGGAGCCCTCCACCCCGGCGACCGAGAAGCCGGCCGCGAACCGCAGCTCGGTGCCGGTCGCCGACCGCAGCGCGGTGAGGGCGTCGTCCAGGCGGGTCGGGTTCACCTGCGAGGAGCCGGCGCCCTGGTAGCGCGGGGTGCGGGCGAACTCGCCGATGACCACGGCCTGCGCCGCCGCCTCCGGGGAGAGCGGCAGCACCGGCGCGCCGCCGACGACCGCGTTCTTCAGCAGCACCGAGCCGTCCGCGGCGGCCTCGCGCGCCAGCGCGTGGTGCGCCTCGACGTCGATCGGGCCGGGCTCCGCCAGCGCGGGCTGCGCCCGGGCGATCATCGCCAGCACCCGGCGCACCGCCGTGTCGAGCACGGCCTCGTCCAGCCGGCCGTTCTTCACCGCGTCGACGACCAGCGCGTCCGTGCGACCGCCGGTGGCCGGCATCTCCAGGTCGAGCCCCGCGGCGACGGCGGCGACGCGGTCGACCACGGCGCCCCAGTCGGACACGACCAGGCCCTCGAAGCCCCACTCGTCGCGCAGCACCTCGGTCAGCAGCCAGGGGTCCTGGGAGGCGTAGGTGCCGTTGATCCTGTTGTACGAGCACATGACCGTCCACGGCTGCGCCCGCGTGACCACGCGCTCGAAGGCCGGGAGGTAGATCTCGCGGAGCGTGCGCTCGTCCACGTCGGAGGAGACCCGCATGCGGTCCGTCTCCTGGTTGTTCGCGGCGAAGTGCTTGAGCGACGTGCCGACGCCCTCGGACTGGATGCCGGACACGAGCGCCGCGCCGAGGTCGCCGGCGAGCGCCGGGTCCTCGGAGAAGTACTCGAAGTTCCGCCCGCACAGCGGCGAGCGCTTCATGTTCACGCCGGGGCCGAGCAGCACGGCGACCTCGTTGCCGCGGGTCTCCCGGCCCAGCGCGCGGCCGACGCGGTCGAGCAGGTCGACGTCCCAGGTGGAGGCCAGCGCGGCGGCGGGCGGGAAGCAGGTGGCGGGCACGGAGTTGCCGATGCCCAGGTGGTCGGCGCTCTCGGCCTGCTTGCGGAGGCCGTGCGGGCCGTCAGTCACCATCACCCGGGGGACGCCGAGGCGGTCCACGCCGTCGGTGTGCCAGAAGTCGGAGCCGGACGTCAGTGCCGCCTTCTCCTCCAGGGTGAGCTCGGCCAGGACGCGCTCGACGTCGAATGCGGCGGTCATGCTGGGGCACCTCCTCGTGCGTGGGGCTGTTGCGGCCACCCTAGCGGATTCCTACCGCCTGGTCGGGTTGTCGGCGGGGATCGGTCGACCTCCTGTGAGAACCTGTCCAGCACGCGCCGCCCGGCGCGCCACGAGCACGGTGACGGGGGCAGGGACGATGTCCGTCGAGACGCAGCAACGGGGCTACGCGAAAGGGCGCGCCAAGCGCCGCGAGATCATCGACCAGGCGACGGCCATGTTCGGCGAGGTCGGCTACCGCGGGGCGTCGCTGCGCGAGATCGCCGCGCGCTGCGGCATCTCGCACCCCGGCCTGCTGCACCACTTCCCGACCAAGGAGTCGCTGCTGCTCGCCGTGCTCGAGCACCGCGACGACGTCGACATCGAGTGGCTCGAGACCGACAGCCCGGACGGCGTCACGACCCTGCGGCACCTCGTCGAGCTCGTGGCGCTGAACGCGACCCGGCGGGGGATCGTCGAGCTGTACGCCGTGCTGTCGGCCGAGGCGACGTCCGCGGACCACCCGGCGCACGCCTACTTCCAGGACCGGTACCGCCGCGCGCTGGACGCCGCGACGACCGCCTACGCCCGCGCCGCCGACCAGGGGGCGCTCCGCGAGGGCGTCGACCCGGGCCCGGCGGGCCGCCAGCTCATCGCGCTCATGGACGGCATGCAGGTGCAGTGGCTGCTGGACGACGAGACGACCGACATGGCGGGCGTCGTGCGGCGGTTCGTGCAGGACCAGCTGGTCGTCCCGCTGGACGCGGCCGACGCCACCCCGGCCGACGCGGCGGAGCTCGGCGTCGAGGTCGACGGCTAGCACCGGTCGGTCCTAGGCCGGCGCGGCCGTGCCGTCCAGCAGGGAGCCGGTCACCGGCGCCGGCGGCACCGCCACGCAGAGACCCGCCCGGTCGCCGCGCGCCCAGGACGCCTCCGTCGGCGCCCACGCGAGCATCCGGGTCCCCTGGTCGCGCTCCGCAGCCGTCAGGGTGCACGACGCCGCCACGCGCGCCGACGCCTCGGCGGCTCCGGGCCAGTCGGCCCCGGGCTCGAAGGCGTACGACGAGAGCACCTGCGCCGCGTGCGGGTCGGCGCACGGCACCACGCGCACCCGGTCGACCGGGCCGTCCTCGGGCACCTCGGCGAGGCAGCTGCCGGGGACGAGCTGCACCGCGTGCGCGTCGACCGGCGCCGGGACGTCGGCGGGCAGCGGGCGCGACGCGACCGCCGACCCGACGAGCACCGCGATCAGCGGGACCCAGGCGAGCGTCGCGACGGCGCCGAGGACCACACCCGCCACCGCGAGCCCGCGGCCGCGGCGGGGCCGGGGCGCGGCGGGCCGGGTGCGCCGCAGCCCCACGAGCCCGAGCACCAGGGCGACCGGCCCGGTGCCCAGCATGCCGGTGACCAGCGCCGCGACCGAGACGCCGTCGGTCGGCGGCGGGGGCGGCGTCCAGCCGGGGGCGTAGAACGGCTCGGGGTAGCCGTACGGGCCGGTCACGTCACACCTCCGCCGCGGACCCGGCCGCGAACGTCCCGGTGAGCACCGACCCGGTGGACGCCGGCTCGGTCGACAGCACGCAGTAGGCCCACCGGTCGCCGGCGGCGTACTGGTCCGGGTGCACGAAGTAGACGTCGGCCCAGGAGTCCGGCGGCAGCACGGCGGGGTCCACCAGCGACTCGACCACGCCCGCGCACCGGTCCAGCAGCGCGGTGTACGCCGCGTCGGGGTCCGTCACGTCGGCGCGCACCGGCTCCGCCATCGTCAGCCGCTCCAGCACCTCGCTCCCGTGCCCGCCCGCGCAGTCGACGACGTGCCCGTCGGAGATGTCGTACGTCTCGGGTGTCGCGGCGAGGCAGTCGCCGGGGACCAGCGCGTCGGTCAGGGCGAACCACGGCAGGGTGCTCCCGGGGTCGGCGTCGCCCGCGGCCGTCGCGCTGCCGGAGGACGACAGGGCCGTCCCCGCCGGTGCCACGGCGATCGCGACGGTGACCGCGAGCGCGACCACCGTGAGGGCGGTCAGGGCGCCGCCGATCCAGGTCGCCGCCACCGCGAGACCGCGACCCTGCGCGCCGGTGCGGCGGACCCGGCGCTGCGCACCGATGCCGAGCCCCAGCGCGACCGGCCCCGCGACCGGGACGGCGACGCCGGCGCAGGCCACCACGAAGGCCGCGATCGCGAGCCCGTCGGTCGGGCGGGGCAGCCACGCCGGCGGCGGGGCGGCGCCGTACGGCGGCAGGGGCGCCACCGGCGGCGCCACGGGCGGCGTCACGGGTGCGGCCACGGGCGGTCCGGGGAAGGACGGCGCCGCGCCCGGCCAGGCCGGCGGACCCGGCTCGGGGGTCGACATGCGCCGAACCTAGCGGGCGGCCACCCCGCCGCGGGCCGCGCGCCCGCGCGGTTCCCCCGGACGGGCGCGCCCGCGCCCGCGACGCTCAGGCCGCGTCGGCGATGTCCAGCACCACCGGCACGTGGTCCGACGGCGCCTTGCCCTTGCGCTCGACCCGCTCGATCGACACGCCGGTCACCCGCGGGGCGAGCGCGGGGGACGCCCAGGTGAAGTCGATCCGCATGCCCTCGTTCCGCGGGAACCGCAGCTGCTGGTAGTCCCAGTAGGTGTAGGTGTGCTCCGCCGGCACGTGCACCCGGGACACCTCGGTGTAGCCGCCGGCGCCGAACGCCTGGAACGCGTCGCGCTCGGCGGGCGTCACGTGCGTCCGGCCGGCGAACACGCCGATGTCCCAGACGTCCGTGTCCAGGGGCGCCACGTTCCAGTCGCCGACGAGGGCGACCGGCAGCGCCGGGTCCTCCTCGATCCACCGGCGCGACTCCTGCTGGAGCGCCTCCAGCCAGCGCAGCTTGTAGTCGAAGTGCGGGTCCCCGACCTCGCGGCCGTTGGGGATGTACAGGCTCCACACCCGGACGCCGCCGCAGCTCGCGCCGAGCGCACGCGCCTCGGTCACCGGGTCCTCGCCCCAGCCGGGCTGGCCGGCGAACGCGTGCTCGACGTCGTCGATCCCGACCCGGGACGCGATCGCCACGCCGTTCCACTGGCTGAAGCCGCTCGTCACCACCTCGTAGCCGGCGGCCTCGAACGCCTCGCGCGGGAACTGCTCGTCCTTGCACTTGGTCTCCTGCATCGCCAGCACGTCCGTGCCGGTCCGCTCCAGGAAGGCGATCACGCGGTCGACGCGGGTGCGGACGGAGTTCACGTTCCAGGTGGCGAGGCGCATGACCGGCACGGTACCGGCCGGGCCCGACACCCGCGGAACCGGGTACCGGCACCCGGGCGACGGGGGGTCCGCGACCGTAGGGTGGCGGCATGGGAACCGCACTGATCACGGGCGCGAGCTCCGGCCTGGGGCTCGAGTTCGCCTGGCAGCTCGCCACGGCCCGGCACGACGTCGTCCTCGTCGCCCGCGACGGCGAGCGGCTCGAGCGCCTCGCCGCCCAGCTCCGCGCCGCGGCCGGCGTGGACGCCGAGGTGCTGCGGGCCGACCTGACCGACCGCGACGACCTGGAGCGGGTCGCCGAGCGGCTGCGTGCCGCCGAGCGCCCGGTCGGGCTGCTCGTGAACAACGCGGGCGTCGGCCTCGGGCAGCGGTTCGTCGGCAGCGACCTGGCGACGCAGGAGGCGGCCCTCGAGCTCATGGTCCGCGGGGTGCTCGTGCTGTCGCACGCCGCGGCCGGCGCCATGGTCCAGCGCGGGCGCGGCGCGATCCTCAACGTCGGCTCCGTCGCGGCCCTCATGACGTCCGGCACCTACTCCGCGCACAAGGCGTGGGTGCGAACCTTCACCGAGGGCCTGGCGGCCGAGCTCGCGGGCACCGGCGTCACCGCGACCGTGGTGTCCCCGGGCCTGACCCACACCGAGTTCCACGAGCGCGCCGGCCTGCGCGCCGAGCAGGCGTACCCGTCGCTGGCCTGGCTGTCCGCCGACCGGGTCGTGGCCACGGCGCTCGCGGACGTCCGGCGCGGGGCGGTGCTGTCCACCCCGAGCCTGCGGTACCGGGTCGCGTCGGGCGCGCTGCGCGTGCTGCCGCGCTCCGCGCTGCGCGCGCTGTCCTCGCGCCGCCCGGACCGCGCCCCCGGGGACTGAGCCGCGCCGCGGCCTCGCTACGCTGGCGGCCGTGACGACCTCCTCCCTCTCCCCGACGCCCCGCGAGCAGCTCCGCGACCTCATCGTCGAGCTGGCCGTCGTGCGCGGCCGGGTCACGCTGTCCTCCGGCCGCGAGGCCGACTACTACGTCGACCTGCGCCGGGTGACCCTGCACCACCGCGCCGCGCCGCTGATCGGCCACGTGCTGCTCGACCGGCTCGAGGAGGTCGGCCTGGGCACGGCCGACGTCGAGGCCGTCGGCGGCCTGACGCTCGGCGCCGACCCGGTCGCCACCGCGCTGCTGCACGCCGCCGCGTCCCGCGGGCAGGACCTCGACGCGTTCGTGGTCCGCAAGGAGGCCAAGGCGCACGGCATGCAGCGCCGCATCGAGGGCCCGGACATCGCGGGACGGCCGGTCGTCGTGCTCGAGGACACCTCGACCACCGGCGCCTCGCCGATCGCGGCCGTCGAGGCCGCGCGGGAGGCCGGGGCGGACGTCCGCGGCGTCGCCGTCATCGTCGACCGCGCCACCGGGGCCCGGGAGAAGATCGAGGCGCTCGGCGTGCCGTACCACTTCCTGTTCGACCTGACGGACCTCGGCCTGGCCTGAGCCGCCGGGCGCCGGCCCGGCCCGGTTCCCACCCGGTCGTCGCGTCACCACCCGGTCCTCCGGTGGGTGGCGCGACGATCCGGTGGCCATCAGCGGTCCTGGGTCAGGCCCCGTACGACTCCGCCCACTCCGGCACGCGGTCGACCAGGTCCGCCACCGAGTCCAGCACCTGCGTCGGCCGGAACGGGTAGCGCACCAGGTCCTCGGTGCGGGTCGACCCGGTGAGCACGAGGAACGTCCGCAGCCCCGCCTCGATGCCGGCGACGACATCGGTGTCCATCCGGTCGCCGATCATCGCGGTCGTCTCGGAGTGCGCGTCGATCCGGTTGAGCGCGGACCGGATCATCATGGGGTTCGGCTTGCCGACGAAGTACGGCTGCCGCCCCGTCGCCGCGGTGATCATCGCGGCCACCGCGCCCGTGGCCGGCAGGTCGCCCTCCTGGCTCGGGCCGGTGACGTCCGGGTTGGTCGCGATGAACCGGGCACCGCCCTGGATCAGCCGGATCGCGCGGGTGATCGCCTCGAACGAGTAGGTCCGGGTCTCGCCCAGCACCACGAAGTCCGGGTCCGCGGAGGTCAGCGTGTAGCCGGCCTCGTACAGCGCGGTCGTCAGGCCGGCCTCGCCGATGACGTACGCCGAGCCGCCGGGCTCCTGGTCCGTGAGGAACTGCGCGGTCGCCAGCGCCGAGGTCCACAGGGACTCCTCGGCGAGGTCGATGCCCGACGCGGCGAGGCGGGCGCGCAGGTCGCGCGGCGTGAAAATCGAGTTGTTCGTGAGCACGAGGAACGGGTGGTCGCCGTCCCGCAGCGCGCGCACGAACTCCGGCGCACCGGGCAGGGCCACGCCCTCGTGCACCAGCACGCCGTCCATGTCGGACAGCCAGGACGCGATCGGGCGGGCGGTCACTGGTCGAACGCCTTCCGCTCCACGGCGGCCCGCTCGGCGTCCTCGTCGTACCGCTGGTCGCGGCCGTCCGCGGTGACCTCGCCGCGCTTCGCCGCCCGGCGCCCGCGCCACAGCTCGATGCCGACCGGGATCACCGAGACCAGCACGATCAGGACGGCCAGGGCCTCGATGTTGTCCCGGACGAACGAGATCGTGCCGAGCAGGTAGCCCAGCACCGTGATGCCGACGCCCCACAGCAGCGCCCCGATGACGTTGTACGAGACGAACGTGCGGTACCGCATGCCGCCGACGCCCGCCGCGACCGGGGCGTAGGTGCGCACGATCGGCACGAACCGGGCCAGGATCACGGTCCGGCCGCCGTACTTGTCGAAGTACGCGTACGTCTGGTCGATGTACTGCTGCTTGAAGATCTTCGAGTCCGGCCGGCGGAACAGCTTCGGCCCCACCTTGTTGCCGATGAAGTAGGCCACCTGGTCGCCGAGGAACGCCGCCGCGAACAGCAGCACGCACAGCAGCCACAGCGGGAAGTCGAGCGCGTCCTGGGCGACGAGGGCGCCCGCGGTGAACAGCAGCGAGTCGCCGGGCAGCAGCGGGAACAGCAGCCCGGTCTCGATGAAGACGACGACGACGATCCCGATCAGCGCGTACGAGCCGAACGAGGAGATGAGGTGCTCGGCGTCGAGCCAGTCCGGCAGCAGCGCGGGCTGGGCGCCGAGGGCAGGGACGAGCGACACGAGCGCGGCTGACGCAGGCATGGGGTTCAGCGTACGGGGCCGGGCCCGGGACGCCGGGCCCGGGGCGTGCAGGTCGTGTGCGGGTGCGGCGGCGGGTGCGGGTGCGGCAACCGGCCGGGGGTACGGGTGCCCGGGTGCCGGCGCGGTGCGACAGGATGGCGGCCGTGACCTCCCCGCAGACCGGCGAGCCCGGCGTCCTCGGCACCCCGCTCACGCCCGGCGCGACCCGCGTCCTGCTGCTCGGCTCCGGCGAGCTCGGCAAGGAGGTCGCGATCGAGCTGCAGCGGCTCGGCGTCGAGGTGGTCGCCGTCGACCGGTACCCCGACGCCCCCGCCATGCAGGTCGCGCACCGGTCGCACGTCGTCGACATGCTCGACCCCGCCGCGCTGCGGGCCGTCCTCGACGCCGAGCGCCCGCACGTCGTGGTCCCGGAGATCGAGGCGATCGCGACGCACGTGCTCGCGGAGGTCGAGGCGTCCGGCGTCCGGGTCGTCCCCACCGCCCGCGCCACCGTGCTCACCATGGACCGCGAGGGGATCCGGCGGCTGGCCGCCGAGGAGCTCGGGCTGCCCACCTCGCCGTACCGGTTCGTCGACGACCTCGGGTCGCTCCGGGCGGCCGTGGACGAGGTCGGGCTGCCGTGCGTCGTGAAGCCGGTCATGTCCTCCTCGGGCAAGGGGCAGTCCGTGGTGCGCACCGCGGACGACGTCGAGGGGGCGTGGGCGTACGCGCAGTCGGGCGGGCGGGCCACGGGCGACGGCGGCGCCCCGGTGCGGGTGATCGTCGAGGGCTTCGTGCGGTTCGACTCCGAGATCACCCTGCTCACCGTCCGGCACGCCGGCGGCACCACGTTCTGCGACCCCGTCGGCCACGTGCAGGTCGACGGCGACTACCGGGAGTCCTGGCAGCCCGCCCCGCTGCCGCCCGGCACGCTCGCCGAGGCGCAGCGGGTCGCGGCCGCCGTGACCGACGCGCTCGGCGGCTGGGGGCTGTTCGGCGTCGAGCTGTTCGTCGTGGGGGACCGGGTGCTGTTCTCCGAGGTGTCGCCGCGCCCGCACGACACCGGCCTCGTCACGCTCGCGTCCCAGGACCTGTCGGAGTTCGCGCTGCACGCGCGCGCCGTGCTCGGGCTGCCCGTGGGCGACGTCCTGGCGCTCGGGCCCGCCGCCTCCTGCGCCGTGCTCGCCGAGGGCACCGGGGTACCGCGGTTCTCCGGCGTCGACGCGGCGCTCGCGGTGCCGACCGCGCAGGTCCGGCTGTTCGGCAAGCCCTCCGTCGCGGGCCGGCGGCGGGTCGCGGTCACGGTCGCCCGCGGCGGCGACGTCGAGCAGGCCCGCGAGCGCGCCCGGGACGCCGCGGTGGCGCTGACCGTCGACCTGCTGTGAC